>JBOHAY010000052.1:0-10859 GCA_050697935.1 Gaiellaceae bacterium
CGCCCGCGGCATCCATCACGTAGAGGCTCAGCTGGCCCGAGAGATTCGAGACGAAGTACAGCCGGTCGGCGACGAGCTGGGGCTCCAGAAAGAGTCGCGCGGAGAGCAGCGCCTCGATCCGATTCGCCGTAAGTCCTTCTGTCGAGTCCGCCGCCGCAGTCGCCACCGAAGTCCGCTCAGGCTACTACAGCTTCGAGCACTGCCTCGGGGATGTCGAAGTTCGCGTAGACGTCCTGGACGTCGTCGGCCTCTTCCAATCCCTCGACGAGCCGGACGAGCTTTCGCGCCGTGCTCTCGTCGCCGACGGCGACGGTCACTTTCGGGACCATGGCGAGCTCCACGGACTCGATCTCGAGCCCCGCCGCCTCGACGGCAGCGCGCACCGCGGACAACTCCTCGGGCGCACTCGTCACGACGAAGCTCGACCCGTCGCGCTCGACGTCCTCGGCGCCTGCGTCCACAACTGCCAGGACGAGATCGTCTTCGTCGACGCCGATTGCCGGCAGCAGGACGACCCCTTTCCGCTCGAACTGCCACGCCACTGCCCCCGTCGTCCCCAGGTTGCCGCCGTGCTTCGCGAAGAGATGCCGTACCTCGGATGCCGTGCGGTTGCGGTTGTCCGTCAGGGCCTCCACGAGAACGGCGACCCCCTCCGGGCCGTACCCCTCGTAGATCACGGTCTCGAAGCTCGAGCCCTCCGCATCCGCGCCGGATCCCTTCGCGATCGCGCGCTCGATGTTGTCCTTCGGCATCGAGTAGGCGCGCGCTTTCTCGATCGCGTTCTGCAGGGCGAGGTTCGCGGCAGGATCCGGTCCGCCCTCCTTGGCAGCGACGATGATCGCGCGGGAGAGCTTCGAGAAGAGCTGCCCGCGCTTGGCGTCGGCGGCGCCCTTCTTGTGCTTGATCGAGCTCCACTTGCTATGCCCCGACACGCTTCGCCTCCTGGCCGTTCGTGGACGCGTGATATGTGTCGCCCCGACGGGGATCTACCATCCCCAGGAACAGCTCGTGGACGCGGGGGTCGTCCGTGAGCTCCGGATGGAACGCCGCAAGCAGGAACCTGCCGTCACGGACGAGAACCGGCTCCCCGTCGAGCTCGCCGAGCACCTCGACGTTCAGGCCCAGCTCACGGATCCGCGGCGCGCGAATGAAGACCCCGTGCATGGGCAATGCCTCGCCCGCGAGGTCGACGTCCGCTTCGAAGCTCTTGACCTGCCGGCCGTATGCGTTCCGATCGACCTCGAGGTCCGCGAGACCGAGGTGCGCGCGATCGAGGACGATCATTCCGGCGCACGTTCCGAAGATCGGCCCCGGGTAGTCGCGGATCACGTCGTCCAGACCGTACAGCCGCGCCAGCTTCATGATCGTGGTCGACTCACCCCCGGGGATGACGAGGCCGTCGAGCCCACGCAGATCCTCCGGCAGCCTGACCTCGACTACCTCCGCACCGAGACGCCGAAGGGCGAGCGAGTGCTCGCGAAACGCCCCCTGGAGCGCGAGTACCCCGATCCGCGGCATTGGCTCCACCGGGTCAGAGTCTAGATTCCGGGAGGTGTCATTAGGCACTTTCCGCGACAGCGGAAAGTGCCTACCAGCCGCGGACTTCGAGCCGCTCGTCGTCCGAAAGCGAGCTCGCCGAGATGCCGACCATCGGCTGACCGAGCCCCGTCGAGACGTCGGCCAGGACCTTCGGGTCGTCGAAGTGCGTCGTCGCCTCGACGATTGCGCGTGCACGGCGCGCAACGTCCTCGATCCAGCCGTCACGGTCGACGAGCACGTCGCGACCCGACTTG
The DNA here is from genome assembly GCA_050697935.1 of Gaiellaceae bacterium. GTDB lineage: Bacteria > Actinomycetota > Thermoleophilia > Gaiellales > Gaiellaceae > GMQP-bins7. Next base: position 1,794 of record JBOHAY010000052.1, read on the forward strand.
AAGATGCCGGAGCCGACGAAGACACCGTCCGCGCCGAGCTGCATGCAGAGTGACGCGTCCGCGGGCGTCGCGATGCCGCCTGCGGTGAAGGTCACGACGGGGAGCCGGCCGTTCTCCGCTACCCAGCGCACGAGCTCGTACGGCGCGCGATGCTCCTTCGCGGCAGCGTAGAGCTCGTCCTCACGCAATGTCTGTAGCGCACGGATGGCGCCGAAAACGGCTCGCATGTGCGTCACGGCGTTCACGATGTCCCCCGTGCCCGCCTCGCCCTTCGTCCGGATCATCGCGGCGCCCTCGGAGATCCGTCGCAGCGCCTCGCCGAGATTCGTCGCTCCGCACACGAACGGCACGGTGAACCCCCACTTGTCGACATGGTGCTCGATGTCGGCGGGCGTGAGCACTTCGGACTCGTCGATGTAGTCGACCTCGAGCTCCTGGAGTATCTGCGCCTCGGCAAAGTGGCCGATCCGGCACTTCGCCATGACCGGGATCGAGACCGTCGCCTGGATCTCCTTGATCCTCTGCGGATCGCTCATGCGGGCAACGCCGCCCTCGACGCGGATGTCGGCCGGGACGCGCTCGAGCGCCATCACGGCACAGGCGCCTGCGTCCTCCGCGATTCGCGCCTGCTCAGCGTCGACGACGTCCATGATGACGCCACCCTTGAGCATCTCCGCCAGCCCGGTCTTGACTCGCAGCGTTCCGAATTCGGCCATGCGACCAGTCTAGCCGCGCGCAGCTTTCCAGAGCCCCTGTGGATAGCCGGAACGCAGTTCGCCGAAATTGCGGCTTTCAGGATGTGGAAATCCCCTGGAAAACCTCGCGCGCTCCGCGTGATGTGGAAGAGATACGAGCCATCGGCGCCCTTCGTCTCCCCGCAGGCGGATCAGCCTGACTCCGACGTTGCGCCGCTTCAGTGAGGGGCCCGCCCACCCGGGCCCCTTGCTTTGGGGAAGACCGGATCCGCTAGGGCGGATTCCGGTCGGACCAAAGATCCTCAGCAAGCGGCAGCCGTGCTTGCGGGAGCTGACGACGCCGTCAGTTCTCGGGAGTGCTCTTGTCGTCCGAGCGACGAAAGACGCCGAGCAGCCCGCGACGACCTTCGGCCTGGCGCGCTTCCCGCTTCGCTTCCTTCGTTTCGTGGCGCTGCTCGCTCATCTCGACCTTCTTCTCCTTCGCCTCCTCGTAGGAGTCCTTGACGAGCTTCGAGCCCCCACTCCAGCCGAAGACGACGCAGACGAGGACGATCGCGAAGCCGGTGTTGAACGCCGTAGTGATGAGCTGCTGGCCGAGCGAGTACGCCGTCGCGGTCTCGGACGACGTGTAGCTGTCGAGAGCAAACGTATTGAAAGCCTGGTTGACGCCCACACCCCCGGGCGTGAACGAGAGCAGGTTCGCCAGCTGATTCGAGCCGAGGACGCTCATGACCGAGCCGAAGCTGACCGGGATCCCGTACGCGGCGAGAAACACGATGATCACACCGACCTTGGCCGCGTACCCCCCCATCTGCGGAAGGAGAACCCACTTCACATATGCGCGCGGGTCGCCGAGGATCGCTGCGCCCTGCTTCGCCTTCTCCCACATGACCTTGACCCAGCGCCAGAAAATCCGGAGGAGCAGCGCGACGAGGACGATCCCACCGGCGATGATCCCGAGGACGAGCACGGTGTGGTTCGAGATCGCATCCCATTCATTTCCGAACTGGAAGTCGAACGAGCCGGCGATCGCAGTGAAGAGATAGAGGTAGATGAACGTCCCGATGACCAGGTAGAAGATCTTCTGGACCATGTATCCGGCGAGCACCCCGGGGAACGTGGCGCCGCGTACGACGGCCACGAACATCAGGAGCATCACGAACGTTCCCATGTTCGCCGGGACGTAATTGTTGAGGGCAACACCTACGGCGTACGCGGTGAGAACCTCCATGTACGTGACGCCACCGGGGTACGCGTAGCGCAGGATCCCGTACCACCCGAGCGCCGTGAGCGTCGTCTGCGTCCCCTGGAGGAGGCAACCGAGGATGACATAACCCAGCGAGATCTCGGTGACGGCGTCCCAGAGGTCAGCGAACCAGCCGAGGACGTCGATCCCGGCCAACTCGAGCAGGCCGACGACGACGGCGGTGCCGACCACCCACGCAGCGATGCGCAGGACTCGGCGTCGCGGATGCTCGGGTGCGACGGGTGCCGGAGTGAGAGCGGCCTCGGACATCCGACTCTGAGCCTAACCGAGCACCGGCGCGCCGAGAGGAGACCCGGAAGCGAGAAGCCCCGCGGCGCGGGGCTTCTCGAACGTGGAACGATGTTGCAGTAGGCGCCGGTGGTCAGACCTTCGCGAGCGTCATGTCGGGCTGCGGCACGATCCGAATGTACGGCTTCGGGGATTCCCAGCCGTCCGGATAGGTCTGCTCGGCCTCTTCGTTGGAAACCGAGCCGGCGATGATCACGTCCTCGCCCTGCTTCCAGTTGACCGGCGTCGAGACCTTGTGCTTAGCGGTGAGCTGCAGCGAATCGATCACGCGGAGCACCTCGTCGAAGTTGCGGCCGGTCGTCATGGGGTAGACGAGGACGAGCTTCACTTTCTTGTCCGGTCCGACGACGAAGACGTTGCGAACCGTCTGGTTGTCGGCGGCCGTCCGATCGGCCGCGTCGCCGCCGATCTCGGCGGGAAGCATCCCGTAGAGCTTCGATACGGTGAAGTCCGCATCACCGATGATCGGGTAGTTGGGCGCGTGTCCCTGTGTCTCCTCGATGTCCTTCGCCCAGCCTTCGTGGTCGCCGGTCGAGTCCACCGAGAGACCGATGATCTTCACGTTCCGGCGGTCGAACTCCGGCTTGACCTTGGCCATGTAGCCGAGCTCGGTCGTGCACACCGGAGTGAAGTCCTTCGGATGCGAGAAGAGCACCGCCCACGAGTCGCCGATCCAGTCGTGGAAGCCGATCTCGCCCTCCGTGCTCTGCGCCGTGAAGTCCGGAGCCGTGTCGTTGATCGTCAGGGTCAATGTGCCACCTCCTTCGAGGCCGAAGCCCCATAGTTCCGCACGCGCAAGGACTCCCTCGCGCTCGAGTCTGTTCTCAAGACGCCCCAACGCGCGTCGGCCTTCCATTGTTCCACGTTGCGGGCAGTACGACATGCGGTCAAATCTGACACGTCCGGTTGCTTGCCGAGACCGGCGTCGGCCGACGTCTGAAGCACCCCCACAAGGCCGGACTTGGCCGGAGCAGACGGGGAGTCGATCTCACCATCGTCCCATGCCGGTGTGCGTTGACAGCGCCCGCTTCTACGAGTCGCCGTCGCCGGCCTTGCACCGGGCAACGCAGACGTCGCGGCCCGGGCTCGTTCCCGAGACACACTGGCCGGATGCGACGATCTTGCCTCGAGCGTGCGCTATAGCCGTGCGCTATAGCGATGGGTCCGTGAAGCGCTCCATGCGCTTCGCGCACCGGCGGTGTTCGAGGTGTGCGGCAGTGGAAGAGCGCACCTGCTCGAGCTTTTGGCCGGGGCGCACCGTCGCGCTCGAATCCGATCGGGTGTAAGCGATCGCCGGCACTGCGAGGAGCGGAACCGCGATGAGCAGAACGGCCCCGAGTAGCCACTTCCTGGATCTCTGCATGGATGACCTCCCGTCGAGAAGTCTTACAGGCGCCGGTCTGATCCACCGGCGCCTGCTCGACCCTCTTCCTCAGTCGATGCTGAGCGGGACGGCGCGGATCTGTCCGCGGATTTCACCCGCGGCATTCTTCGCCGTGTGGACGTTCACGTACGCACGTCCCGCCTCGAGCGCTGTTAGCACCGCGGGCGTCAGGTTGGAGGTCCCGCGCACGCCGGTCCGACATGGACCGCACAGCGACACCGCGACGGGGCCTACCCTGCCGGACTGGCCAATGTGGATGTGCGCCGCGGCGGCCCGGCCTGTCAGGTTGGCGAACCTGAGGCGCCAGATGATCGTGCCCGTCGTCCCGGACCTCGTCACCGTCGCCGTGAACGTGCCGCTCGCACGTTTAACGTTGCCCTTCGGCTTCGGCCGTTCCTGGCGACTGTTGAGCTTCGTCGTGATTGGCGCTGTGACGCCGAGCTGCCCGCGAATCTCGCCCGCGGCGTTCGTGGCCGTGTGGACGTTCACGTATGCGTTGCCACTCTCGATCGCGGCAAGGGCCGCTTCAGTGAGGTTTCCGGTGCCGCTCAGCGGACTCTGACACGGTCCGCACAGCGGCAGGACGACTGGGCCCGCCGTCCCCGTCGGCGCCTGATGGATATGTGCGGCGCCAGCAGTACCCGTCAGTCCACTGAACGTGAGCTGCCAGCTGATCGATGCACCGGTGTCGGATCGGGTCACCGTCGCGGTGAACATGCCCCGCGCGGCGCCGACGTCACCCGAGGGCGACGGCACTTCCTGGTCCGCGGTCATGACTGTGCGGAGCTGGATCGACAACGCCTCGGGCCTCGCGGATGCGCCGACGGTGACGACAAGCGCGATCGCGAGTGTCACGAAGCCGATGAGCGCAGTAGGTCTCAAGAGATCCTCCCTTCTCGAGCTCGCGGAACAGCGACTGTTCCTCGAGGGGTCATACGCGTGAGGGGCGGAGACGGTTTCCAGCCCGCGTTGCGCGCCAGCTCGAGCGAGCCGGCACACGGTTATTCACGAGCAGTCTGCTCGGCCGTCTTGCAGTCGCCCTCGAGTAGACGCGGGAGCATCACGGGATTCGTGACAGCTCGAAAGCACTGCAAGCGAGGCAAGCTTCACATCAAGCTTCGAGCTCGTCCTCGAAAAACCACCGGACTCGGCCGTGGGTCGTCGACATCGCGACGGACACTGTCACCGAGCTGCCGTGGCTGGCCGACTCCATGCCGAGCTGGCAGCGCGTGACGAGCGGGTAGTCCGTAGCCCGAAACCACGTTCACCCGCCCGCCTCGAGCTCCCGCTCCTCGACCCGCAGGAAGCTCGCAAGCTCGGGATCGTCGCCGCGAAACCTCCTCGATGAAGCGCTCGGCGTCCTCCTGTCGATCACGCGGAGGGTGCCGTCCCTCTTCGCAAAGCAGCCGTGCGTGCCGCTGGGAGTGTGTCTTGGATGAGAGATACTCGCCGCGATGAATCGTGCGGACCGCTCCGGTTGCGGCTGCCTCCTCATCGCAATAGGCAGCCCCGTCGCTCTGGTCGGCTATCTCCTCTCCGGGATGGCCGACATTTACGGAACCGACTACTGGTGGCAGGAACTCATTATCTATGCCGTCCTGCTCACCGGCCTAGGTGGCGTGGTCTGGGGGGTCTTGCTCATTTCCCGGCGACCGAGCGGAACGCGAGCCGGCACGACGACCAACGGAGCACGTGCGCGACGAACTGCGCACCTGGAGCGTGTCGATCGCGAGCTACGTGTCGGCGATCGGATCTTCCACGACTACCACGGCGACGGAGTCGTCACCCAAGTCATCGAGGACGGGTGGGTCACGATCCGATTCGAGGACGAGGCGGCTGACGCCCGACTGTCCCCGAAGTTCAGCAGTCTCTGGTGGGCAGACTGATGAACGGACATCGACCCAACTCGATCGCGTACGGCGCGTTGGCGTCGGCCAGATCTGGGAGAGACGACAGGTCGCGTGAGTCAGACGCGGAGGACCCGGAGACGCCGGAGTCGGGAACGAAGCAATGAATGCTGGAGTGCCCCCAAGGGCGCCTATCACCACGTTAGAGGACGAGGACGCTCAGGAGGATGAGGAGTCAGACGCCCATTACCGGAAGAACCGCACCAGGAGTCCAACGAGCACGATGGCGCCCGCCACGACGAGCCAGAACCAGAACCCGACGAAGAAGACGAAGAACATTGGCCATCCGTGTCCGATGCAGAGGGCGTCAGGATTGGCGCAATCCTTTGCTTCCAGGTATTCGCCCGCTGCCCCGACGATGAGACAGACGGCAATGCTGAAGAGAGTCCACGCGGTCAGCACCCGGGTCATGGTCACGTTGGACACCATCCTCGTGGCGCGTACTCAAGAACGGCTCAAAGACGTTGGCGCGATTGCGACCACAGCCTCCAGCAGCGCAGCGAGTTTCCGACCATCCGTTTCGACGCGCGACAGCGGATGCGTTGCCCCTTCCGTTTCCCACCTGCGCGAGTGCGCCCTTGGGTAAGGCGGAAGCGCGCATGGTTTGAAATGGGCCCGCCTGGACTCGAACCAGGGACCAACCGATTATGAGTCGGCTGCTCTAACCAGCTGAGCTACGGGCCCGCGCATGTGAGGGTAACGGACGGTTCCACCGAGCCGACTCGACGCGCGGCTGACAGAATGTCTTTCGCCGTGAAGACGTTCCAGTTCGAGTCGCAGCTACGCACCGCCGGCGGGTTGGCCGTCACGGACATCACCGAGGAGGTGCAAGACGCCGTTCACCAGAGTGGGATCGTCGACGGCATCTGCTCGGTCTATTCGCCCCACACGACCTGCTCGGTGCGCGTGAACGAGTGGGAGCGCGGGTTCCTCGAGGACTTCGCCGTCCTGCTCAAGCGACTCGTTCCAATGGAGCACTACTACGCGCACGACGACTGGGACCGACGCACCGAGAACGTCTGCGAGGAGGACATGGAGATCGGCAACGGTCACGCGCACTGCATGTCCATGCTCCTTGGCCCGGCCGGCGAGTCGATTCCAGTGCGCGAGGGCGAGCTCGCGCTCGGTCAGTGGCAGCGGGTGCTGTTTCTCGAGCTCGACCGCGAGCGCGACCGGCGCTGGCTCGTCCAGGTCGTCGGCGTGTAGGGGCGAGGCTTGCCTCGCCCGGGCGACGCAAGCGTCGCCCCTACGTAATCGCGCTCGAGCCTTCCACGATCGCGTACACGTTCCCGTCCGGCCCGCGGAGGTGGAACCAGCAGTACCCATCCATGGTCTCCGGCGACTGGATCTCGTCGATCAGCTCGACTCCGGCCGCTTCGAGCTCATCGCGGGCTTCGCTGATGTCATCGACGAGCAGCCCGACGACGGGGCCGGTGGTGTACGACGTTGCGAGATCCTTCCGCTCGGCGCTGAATACCTCCACGTAGTCGCGATCCGCAGCAGGGAGTGCGAACATCGCGAAGCCGGGTTCCTCGTAGCCGAGCGACAGTCCGAGCACGTCCCGGAAGAACGCGGTCGTCTCGTCGAACGCCTTGGTGCGCGTTCCGAGCCAACACAGGCGTGTCACCTTCATGTCGGGCCTTTCACTCGGGCGTGACGTAGGCGGCGGTCAGGCCGCCGTCGACCACGAACGCCGCTCCGTTCACGAACGACGACTCGTCGCTTGCGAGAAACAGCGCGGCGTTCACGATCTCACGCGGCTTGCCGAGGCGGCCGGTGGGCCAGTGCACCTGCCGGCGCTTGAACGCCGCGGGGTCGTCGCCGAAGATCGCGAGGAGGAGCGGCGTCTCCACCGGCCCGGGGCACAGGGCATTCACCCGCACACCCTCGCGCGCGAACTGCACGCCGAGCTCCTTGCTCATCGCGAGGACCGCCCCCTTCGAAGCGGTGTAGGAGATTTGCGATGTCGCTGCGCCGAGGATGGCGACGAACGACGCGACGTTGATCACCGATCCGCCTCCCCGCTCCAGCAGGTACGGAATGCCGTGCTTGCAGCAGAGAAAGACGCCCTTCGTGTTCACGTCCTGGACGCGCTGCCACGCGTCGACGCTCGTGTCCAGCACGGACGCGTCGTCGCCGGGGGAGATGCCCGCGTTGTTGTAGAGGACGTCTATTCCGCCGAACCGCTCGGCTGTCGCCGCGCACATGTGGCTGACGTCCTCGTCGGAGGCGACGTTCACACGCAGTGCAAACGCGTCCCCGGAGCAGAGCGAGACGGTCTCCTCCGCGAGCTTCTCGTCGAGGTCGGCGACACACACCTTCGCTCCCTCGGCAGTGAAGACGATGGCCGCCTCGCGGCCCATCCCACCTCCTGCCCCCGTGATGACGCACACCTTCCCGTGCAGCCTTCCAGCCATGGCTCAGCCCTCCGTCGAGATGAAGACGCTCTTGACCTCGGAGTAGCCCTCGAGCGCGTGCATCCCGAGCTCGCGACCGAACCCCGACTGCTTGAAGCCGCCGAACGGCGTCTGCACACGCACCGACGTGTTGGCGTTCACCGAGAGCACGCCGGCCTCGACCGCGCGCGCCACCCGCAGCACCCGTGCGCCGTCGCGCGTCCAGATCGACCCCGAGAGGCCATACGGCGTGTCGTTCGCGATTCGAATCGCGTCGGCCTCGTCCTCGAACGGAATCACCGCGACGACTGGCCCGAAGACCTCCTCGCGCGCGATGCGATCGTCGTTGGACGCCTCGACGATCGTGCACGGGAACCAGAACCCAGCGCCTTTCGGGGCTTCGCCCCGAAACGCACTAATGACACCCTCGACGTATGAGGACACCGTCGCGTGGTGCTCAGCCGAGATCAGCGGCCCCATTTCGGTCGCTTCATCTGCCGGGTCCCCCACTCGAACGTTCCGAGTCGCGTCGACGAATAGACCCAGGAATCTGTCGTAGACGGATTCCTGAACGAGGATGCGCGACCGCGCGCAGCAGTCTTGACCCGCGTTGTCGAAGACCGAGTACGGCGCCTGGGCGGCCGCGCGCTCCAGATCGGCGTCGCCGAAGACTACGTTCGCTGACTTGCCGCCCAGTTCCAGCGTGACGCGCTTGATCGTTCCGGCCGCGCCCTGCATGACGAGCCGGCCGACCTCGGTCGAGCCCGTGAACGCGATCTTGGCGACGTCCGGGTGCTCGATCAGCCGCTGCCCGACGACGGAGCCCTTCCCGACGAGGACGTTCACCACGCCTTCGGGGATCCCGGCTTCGAGGCAGAGCTCGCCGAGCCGGATCGCGGAGAGCGGGGTCAGCTCCGCGGGCTTGAGGACGACGGTGTTCCCACAGGCGAGGGCAGGCCCTAGCTTCCAGCTCGCGATGTTCGCTGGAAAGTTCCAGGGGACGATGAGTCCGACGACGCCCAGCGGCTCACGGAAGGTCGCCGCGACCCCGCCGGCAACGGGGATCGTCTCACCGAAGTGCTTGTCGATGGCACCCGCATAGAAGTGGAAGACCTGCGCCACCATGCCG
>JBOHAY010000053.1:0-7702 GCA_050697935.1 Gaiellaceae bacterium
AGGCGGGGCTGCGGCTCCTGCGCGAGCTCTCCGTCACCCTGGGCGCAAGGCCCTAGTACCAAAGAGAAAGGCCCGGACGGCTGCACATCCCGTCCGGGCCTCGAAATCGTCGCTCTTGCGACGTCTAGCCGCCGCTGTGGCCGCCTGGGGTAACCCCGCCTGGGGTGACGCCTCCCGGTGACACGCCCTCTCCGAACATGTGCGCCTCGACGTCGTCGTCGTCACGGGCGCCCGCGTGGCCCTCCGCGGCGCCACCAGCATGCCCCTCTGCGGCGCCACCCGCGTGGCCCTCCGCGGCTCCCCCCGCGTGACCGTGACCTTCGACCTCCGGCTCCTCGCGAGTCTCTTCGTCCGGCATGTGCTCCTCCTTTGCAGGTTGAACGAAGTTCCAGCCCACTAGACGCGTAAGCCCGCGAGAATCTTCCCACAACTCTTCACTTCCGCAAGTCCGGCTGAGATGCTCCCCCGAGTGAAGGCCGTGCGGAGACGGATCGCGGAGTCGGCGGCAGCGTTCCGCGACGTCGTCCAGAACGAAAGCCTCCGGCGTCTCGAGCTGGCCTGGACTGCGTCGATCATCGGCCAGTGGGCGTACCTCGTCGCCGTCTCCGTGTACGCGTACAAGGTCGGCGGCGAAGCAGCGGTCGGCCTGATCTTCCTTCTCCGGCTCGTACCGGCGGCGCTGCTCGCCCCCTTCACAGGGCTGCTCGCAGACCGCTACCGCCGCGAGCTCGTGCTGCTCGGCTCGCTGCTCGCCCGTGCCGTGCTGATCGGCTTGGCCGCGGTCGGCGTGTTTCTCGACGTCAACTCTGCAGTCGTCTACGCACTCGCGGTCGGCGCGGCTATCGCGACGACCCCCTTCAGACCTGCGCAGGCAGCGATGACGCCCGCGCTCGCCCGGTCCCCGCGCGAGCTCACGGCTGCAAACGCCGTGGCGAGCACGATCGAGAGCCTCGCGGTCTTCGTTGGACCCGCACTTGCGGGACTCCTCCTCGGAGTGACGAGCACCGGCACCGTCTTCCTTGTCAACGTCGGCCTCGTGGTGGTCTCCGGACTCTTCGTCATCCGGCTCCCTGAATCCCGACCTCGGCGGGAACGCGAGACCGAGGCTTCGACGATTGCATCAGAGGTGCTCATGGGGTTCCGTACGATCGCGCGCGAGCCCTCACTGCGCCTGCTCATCGGCCTCTTCACCGCACAGACCTTCGTGGCGGGCGCTCTGGCCGTGTACGTCGTCGTCGTCGCCATCGACCTTCTCGAGCTGGGTGACGCCGGAGTCGGCTACCTCAACTCGGCACTCGGCGCGGGAGCGATCGTCGGCGGCGTGTTTGCGCTCGCGCTCACCGGAGCTCGGCGCCTCAGCCCGGCATTCATGCTCGGAGTCGTCCTCTGGGGCGCGCCGCTCATCCTTCTCGGGATCATTCCGACCACTGTCGCGGCCCTGCTGTTGCTCGCCGTCATCGGGCTCGGGAACTCGTTCGTCGACGTTGCGACGTTCACGCTCGTCCAGAGGGCAGTCCCAGACCACGTCCTCGCCCGAACGTTTGGAGTCATCCAGATGCTCTGGTTCGGGGCGGTGGGGGTCGGCGCCATCGCAGCGCCCGCCCTGATCGACTGGTTGGGTCTCGAAGGTGCCCTGATCGCGACCGGCGCGGCTCTTCTCGGTCTAGTCCTCGTACTCTGGCCGATGGTCGCCAAGATCGACGCGAGAGCGCTAGCACCAGGGGTCGAGGAGCTCAGAGTCCTGACGTCGGTTCCGATCTTCGCGCCGCTGCCCGGAATGACGCTTGAGCATCTAGCGGGGCGACTCGTTCCGCTCCGCCTCGATCCCGACACTGTCATCGTGCGGGAAGGCGACGCCGGCGATCGCTTCTACATCGTCGTCGAGGGCGCGGTGGAGGTCTCCGAGTACGGCAGGCCGATCTCCGAGCTCGAGGCGGGAGGATACTTCGGAGAGATTGCGCTCATCCGTGATGTCGCACGCACGGCAACGGTCACAGCCAAGACTCCTGTCGTCCTCTACGCACTCGATCGCGAGGACTTCCTCGCTGCGGTCACGAACCACGAGCCCAGCGCCGAGGCGGCCGAGGAAGTCATAAGCGCGCGACTGGCCGGCGTTCCGGTCGCAGGCGCACGTGTGCCGTCGGTCTGAGCAACCGCGCGAGATTCCTCGCGTTTCTGGCGACGGGCAAGCGATGCGAGGTGCGCCCGGCATGATTCGAACATGCGACCTCTGCCTCCGCAGGGCAGCGCTCTATCCCCTGAGCTACGGGCGCGGGGGAGCGAAGTCTAGCTGGGTCGCTACGCGCGCCCCGAGACGCACTTCAGCGTCTCGCGGGACCTCGACTCGAACGAAGGCGAGCGCCACAACGTGGCCATCGTCGACCGCGGCGCTTGTGACCCGGCCGACGACCTTCCCTTCGAACGTCACCTCCGCGTCGTACTCGGGAAGCTTTGCCCCTTCGATCGCCAGCAGCCGCAGGCTACGGTTCACACGCCCGCGGTAGTGCTGGCGCGCGATCGGCTCCTGACCCGGATAGCACCCTTTCTCGAAGTCGATCGCCCGGTCGTCCAGGCCCGCTTCGGCCGGGAGGATCCGGTCGTCGATCTCGCGTCCCCATCTCGGCGTCCCCGCCCTGATTCGTAGAAGCTCGAGCTCGTCGTCGCCGACGGTCGGCTCGTGGGCTCCGTCGAGCACCTCGACCGCGGCGACTCCGTACTCGCCGTTCGGGATCCCCTCCGCCTCGCCGAGCACGACGACGGACGTGTGCTCCTCGAGCTCGACCTCGCACTTCGCCGCAAAGCGCGAGCGGAGCAGCGCCGAACGCACGCGCTCGCCGAGCCCGGGCTCCGTCAGCAAGAGAAAGTCGCTCACTCCCCGCCGGAGCACCGTCAGCGGCGCGATCACACGCGCCTTCGGAGTCAGGAGCAGGGCAATGCACGCATCGCCGACCGCGAGAGCCTCGACGTCGTTCGAGACCATCGCCTGCAGGTACGACGCAGCATCCGGACCCAGCACGCCGACGAACTCCCGCGGGCGGCGGGCGACCCGTAACGCCGTAACAGCCATGGGGACTAGTGTAGGAATCGTGTTCAGGGGCAGAGCGGAGAGAAAGGTCACAAACGCCGGCTACGACCCGGCGCGTCTCCCGCCTGGCCAGTACCTGACCGAGAAGTGGCCCGTGCTCCACGCGGGCTCGATCCCGAACACGTCCCTCTCATCTTGGGATTTCTTCGTCGAAGGCGAAGTCGAAAACCCGATCCGTATCTCGTGGGACGAGTTGAACGCGCTCCCACGTACGACCCATACGCAGGACATCCACTGCGTGACGCGCTGGAGCCGCTTCGACGTCACCTTCGAAGGCGTCCACTGGAGTGCCCTCGAGGAGCTCGTCAAGCCGCTGCCATCGGCGCGGTTCGTCGTCGCGCATGCCGAGGAGGGCTACACGGCGAACGTGCCGATCTCATTCCTCCGAGATCCGCTCTCGCTGCTCGCCACGCATGCGGACGGTGCCCCGCTGGCGCCGGAGCACGGCGGCCCGCTTCGGCTCGTCATCCCTGGCAAGTACTTCTGGAAGAGCGCAAAGTGGCTGCGTGGGATCGAGCTGACGTCGACCGACCGCCCAGGGTTCTGGGAGCGCTACGGCTACCACAACGACGCCGACCCGTTCAAAGAAGAGCGGTACGGCTTCTAGGCCCGTCCTTCAGAAAGTAATGGGCTCCCCCGCCGAGCCGAACGGCCTCGTCGTCGGGATTCAAAAGCGTGCAGCGGTCGATCGAGAGACAGCCGCAGCCGATGCAGGTGGTCAGGCGCTCGCGAAGACCCTGCAGAAGGGCGATGCGTCGGTCGACGTCGTTCCGCCAGGAGCGCGATAGCCGGTCCCAGTCCTTCCGGGTCGGAACGCGATCGTCCGGGAGAGTCGCGAGCGCAGCCTGGATCTCGGCCAGCGGTATGCCCGCGGCCTTACCCGCCTGGATGACGGCGATCCGGCGAAGGGTTGCCCGCTCGTAACGGCGCTGATTCCCGCTAGTCCGACTCGCCGCAATGAGCCCCGCGGCCTCGTAGAACCGAAGAGCCGAGGGCGCGATACCGCTTCGTGTCGAGACCTCGCCGATGCTCAGCTGTGACGTCACGGGCACTTGACATCAACTTTACTTGAGGTTTTATGCTCCAGCTACGGCGTCGCCTCTATCGCCGCTCCCCGAGGAGGAGAGATGACAGCAACTGAGACGAACGAGCTTGTGCGCGCAACGTCACTTGCCGAGCTTCAAGCCGCTGGGCGCCTCGTCTTGAACGTCGGCGGGCACACGCTCTGCTTGTTCGCGGACGGTGATGCGGTGCACGCTGTCGACAACCGGTGCCCACACATGGGCTTCCCGCTGCATCGCGGCACTGTCGCCGACGGCATCCTCACGTGCCACTGGCACCACGCTCGCTTCGACCTGTGCTCCGGAGGTACGTTCGACCAGTGGGCAGACGACCTTCGGCGCTTTCCGGTCGAGCTGCGCGGCGACGACGTCTACGTCGACGTGACTCCGCGCGACGACCTGGTCGCGCACCATCGCAAGCGCCTCCGTGTCGGCCTGGAGCGGAACATCCCACTCGTCCTGGCGAAGGCCGCGATCGCTCTGACCGAGGTCGACCGCGCTGGAGTCGGGGCCTTCGTAGCCGGGCTCGACTTCGGCGTCGAGCGGCGAAACGAAGGCTGGGGCCGCGGTCTCACGACGCTCACATGCTTCATCAACCTCGTGCCGCATCTCGACGCCGCAGATGTCCCGGTTGCCCTGTACCACGGACTCGCAGACGTGAGCGGCGAGGCAGCGTGGGATCCACCCCGATTCCCGCTCGATCCCCTGCCGTCAACGGACGCAGACGCTTCCGCTCTGGGACGTTGGTTCCGTCGTTTCGTCGAGGTGCGTGACGCGGAGGGCGCGGAGCGCGCGCTCGTCTCGGCCGTTCGTGCGGGCGCGTCGCCGACGAAGCTCGCGGACATGCTCTTCGCGGCGACGACGGACCACCGCTACCTCGACTCCGGCCATGCACTCGATTTCGTCAACAAGGCGCTGGAGGCTCTGGACATCGCCGGCTGGGATCGAGCCGAAGCGGTGCTGGCCGCGGTGCCCGCGCAAATTGCACAGGCGCAACGCATGGAGGAAAGCAACGCCTGGCGGAATCCCATCGACGTCGTCGAGCTGCTCGAAGGCGCCTTCGAGCGGATCCCCGAGGCCCTTAACACGGGCGAGTCACGCAGAGGCGACTGGCCCGGTCGCTCCGAGCTCGTCGAGTCCGTGCTCGGAGCCGATCCCGGCGCGAGCGTCGACGCGCTTCTCCAGGCACTCCGCGATGGCGCGTCCGAGGTCGAGCTCGCGTCGGCGGTCTCGTTCGCAGCTGCCTCTCGAATCGCACGCTTTCCCACGACGAACGAGTTCGGCGACTGGGACACGGCGCTGCACACATTCACATTCGCCAACGCCGTCGAGCAAGGCCTGAGACGCTCCCCGTCGCGCGAGCTGCTTCGCGGCGTGTTCGATGCAGCCATGAGCGTGTACCTCGATCGCTTCCTCAACGTGCCCGCGACGCGGCTTCCACAGGCGAGGCAGCCCGCAGATCCGGACACGCTGCTCGACGATCTGTGGCGGCTCTACGACAAGAAGCAGCCCGTCGACCAGGCGAGCCTGCTCGTCGCGTCCTTCCTGGCCGCAGGAGGCGAGCCGGATCGCCTCGTCTCCGCTCTCGGGACCGTACTGATGCGGGAGGACCGCAACTTCCACACGATCCAGTGCCTCGAGGCGTCGGTTCGGCAACACGAGCTGCTACGCGGCTCCGACGACGCGGCACTGCCGCTCATCGCCGCGGCGCGCTACCTCGCGGCGCACGCTACGACAACGCGTGCCCAGCGGCAGACGTTCGACATCGCGCAACGCCTATACCGCGGCGAAAGGCTCCACGAGCTCGAACTCGCCTGACGCCACCGCGTCGCGACAAGCTCCAAGTCCCCCCAAAAGGGGGACGAGACGAACGGCCCTTCCGACGAAAACCTGATTACCCCAATCCTCCCCAGTTCTTCCCCCTCTGAGCGGCCGTACCCAGCGGCCGCTCTTCTTTTGGGCATACACAGGCGTGCCGTCTACTGCCGTCGCGCAGCCTCGCGATGAATCGGACGGCGTCCCTCCGCCGCGAAGGACCTACCGAACGACGAAGGGCCGGCTGAACCGGCCCTTCGTCACTGTCTTCCGGAAGCTGGGCTTCCTAGAAGTCCATCCCGCCGCCGGGCATGCCTGCCGGCATCGCGGACTGCTTCTCCGGCATCTCTGCGACTACTGCCTCGGTCGTGAG
Source organism: Gaiellaceae bacterium (assembly GCA_050697935.1). GTDB lineage: Bacteria > Actinomycetota > Thermoleophilia > Gaiellales > Gaiellaceae > GMQP-bins7. Next base: position 6,335 of record JBOHAY010000053.1, read on the forward strand.
GATGTTCTTCGCGATCGAGGCGGCGTTCTGCAGCGCCGAGCGTGTGACCATGGTCGGGTCGATGATCCCGGCCTTGACCAGGTCCTCGATCTCGCCGTCCTCGACGTTCAGCCCGAAGCCCTTTTTGGCGCTGCGGACCTTGTCGACGACGACCGAGCCTTCGAGACCCGCGTTGTACGCGAGCTGGCGAAGCGGCTCTTCGAGGGCACGGACGATGATGTTCGCGCCCGTCCGCTCGTCGCCCTCGAGAGCATCGAGCGTCTTCTTGACCGCGTCGCCCGCGTTGATGAGCGCGACGCCGCCGCCCGGAACGATGCCCTCCTCGAGGGCTGCCCGGGTGGCCTGCAGCGCGTCCTCGACGCGGTGCTTCTTCTCCTTCATCTCGGTCTCGGTGGCAGCGCCGACCTTGACCACCGCGACGCCTCCCGACAGCTTCGCGAGGCGCTCCTGGAGCTTCTCGCGGTCGAAGTCGGAGTCGGTGTTCTCGATCTCGGACTTGAGCTGCTTGATGCGGCCCTTGATCGCGTCGGAGCCACCGGCGCCGTCGATGATCGTGGTCGTGTCCTTGTCGATGACGATCTTGCGAGCCTTACCTAGCTGCGAGATCTTCGTGTTCTCGAGCTTGAGACCCAGCTCCTCGGTGATGACATCGCCGCCCGTGAGAATGGCGATGTCCTCGAGCATCCGCTTGCGGCGGTCGCCGCAGCCCGGCGCCTTGACCGCGACGGCGCTGAAGGTGCCGCGGAGCTTGTTGACGACGATCGTCGCGAGCGACTCGCCCTCGACGTCCTCCGCCACGATGAGCAGCGGGCGGCCCGCCTGGATGACCTGCTCGAGCACCGGCAGGATGTCCTTGACCGCGCCGATCTTCTGGTTCGCGATGAGGACGTACGGCTCCTCGAGGACGGCCTCCATGCGCTCGGCGTCCGTGATCATGTATGGGCTCAGATAGCCCTTGTCGAACTGCATGCCCTCGGTGAACTCGAGGTCGAGGCCGAAGGTCTGGCCCTCCTCGACGTTCACGACGCCGTCCTTGCCGACCTTCTCGATCGCGTCGGCGATGACGTCACCGATCTCGCGCTCGCGCGACGAGATGGTGGCGACGCGGGCGATGTCTTCTTTGCCGTTGACCTCGGTCGACTGCTTCTTGAGATCCTCGACAACGGCATCGACGGTCTGCTCGATGCCGCGCTTGAGCGCCATCGGGTTCGCGCCGGCAGCGACGTTCTTGAGACCCTCACGGACGATCGCCTGAGCGAGCACCGTGGCGGTCGTCGTGCCGTCGCCGGCGACGTCGTTCGTCGACGTCGCTACCTCGCGCACGAGCTGAGCGCCCTGGTTCTCGAACGGGTCCTCGACCTCGATCTC
>JBOHAY010000054.1:0-49201 GCA_050697935.1 Gaiellaceae bacterium
GCTGCCCCTCAGCTCGACAGGCTTGGTGACGTTCTTGACCGTCAGCTCGCCTTCGACGACGAGCTCCTCGCCGTACGCCTCGACGGCGCTCGACTTGAAGTGAATCTCCGGGTACCTCTGCGTGTCGAAGAACTCCGGCGACTGCAGGTGCCCGTCGCGGGTTTCGTCGAAGGTGGTGATGGTGGACGCGTCGACGGTGCCGGAAATCGACGGCGCGGCGCCGCCGTGGATCGTCCCCGCGAAGCCTGGCACGCGCCCTTTCACGGTCACGAGCCCGAGCTTCTTGACCTCGAACTCGAGGGCCGACCAGACGGGATCGATCGACCAGGTCCCGCTCGGGATGACCGTGGCTGACGTGTCTGTGAGGATTGACATGGACTCTCTCCTTTGTGTCCGCTACTATTGAGTACGCAAGCAACTATAGAGAAAGATAGATGACAAGTCAAGTATTGAGTGAGCAATCATCATGCGTTGGGGCATTCGTTTCACTCCTGCGAGCACACGCGGGAATCACGCGGCAACTGAGTACGCAGCTGACGCTCGAGCACGGTCTTACGCTCAGCGACTTCGAAGTGCTCCTCCGGCTGTCGCGTTCGCCCGATCGACGGATGCGGCGTGTCGACCTCGCTGACCAGGTCTTCCTCAGCGCGTCGGGTGTCACGCGACTGCTGGACGGGCTCGAGCGCCATGGGTTCGTCGAGCGTGCATCGTGCGCAAGCGATCGGCGCGTCGTCTACGCGGTGCTGACGGATGAAGGTCTCGAACGCCTCCGGACTGCTGCGGAGAGCCACTTCGGGCAGGTCGACGCGTACTTCGGCAACCGCTTCGAGCCGAATGAGTTGACGAGCCTCACGGGCTTGCTCGATCGGCTCGGCGAGACCGAGACGGCGGACTGCGCGCCGCCGGAGTAGCTCACTGCCCGCGGAAGTTCTGCCAGTAGCGGCTCGGTGTGGGGCCGCGCTGCCCCTGGTACTTCGAGCCGATACCCTCTGACCCGTACGGTCGCTCGGCCGGCTCCGTGAGCTGGACGAACGAGAGCTGCCCGATCTTCATCCCCGGATAGATCGTGATCGGGAGGTTTGCGACGTTCGACAACTCGAGCGTCACGTGCCCGTCCCAGCCGGGGTCGATGAAGCCGGCAGTCGAATGGATGAGCAGCCCCAGCCGGCCGAGCGAGCTCTTGCCTTCCAATCGGGCGACCAGGTCGTCCGGGAGCGTCACGCGCTCGAGCGTCGAGCCGAGCACGAACTCCCCAGGGTGGAGGATGAACGCCTCGTCGCCCGTCACCTCCACGAGCTCGGTCAGCTCCTCCTGCTGCGCCTTGACGTCGATGAACGGATAACGGGAGTTGCGGAAGACGCGAAAATAGCGATCCACCCGCACGTCGAGGCTCGAGGGTTGCATGAGCTCCGGCTCGAACGGCGCGATCCCGATGCGCCCCTCGGCGATGAGCGTGCGAATCGTCCGATCGGAGAGGACCACGCGGCGATTCTAGGGCGCGCCGCCTTGTGACAACCCGTCACATGATCGCGGACACTCTCGCAGGCGCGACGCGCTCTCTGACGATATGGTCCACGCCCCGGTGTCGATGCTGTTCCCCCCCATCGACCCGAACGAGCGGTTTCGCTCCCGTCGGGCGGCGGCGAGGCGCAGGAAGCGCCTCCGTCGTAGCGCCGCGGTCAGCGCCGTGTTGCTCGGCGTCGCGTTGCTTGGCGCAGGCGCACAGTTCGTGAGCACGGGCAGCGCGCCGCCGGGCGCAACGGAGTCCGTCGCCGTATCGCTCGCGTCGCCCTCGGGCCCGCAGGCCCTTCCACTCGAGATCAGGGGCGTTCATGTCACGATGGGGCTCGCGTCGCTGCCGGGCAAGCTCGACGAGTACTTCGATCTCCAGCAGGACGGCCTCACGGCTCTCGAGCTCGACGTCAAGGACGAGAACGGTCAGATCGGCTTCGTCTCACGGGGGACACCCCTGGCATCGAGGGTAGGCGCAACGCGCGACTTCTTCGCACCGCGTGCCGTCGCCCAGATCGCGAACGAGCGCGACGTCTATCTGATCGGGCGCGTCGTAGTCTTCGAGGACCCGATCCTCTCCCGCGCGCGGCCCGACCTCGCGATTCGGCGGTCGGACGGTTCAGTCTGGCGCGACTCCGCGGGGCTCGGATGGACGAATCCGTACGACCGACGAGTGTGGGACTACAACGTCGACGTTGCGGTGGCAGCGGCACGTGCCGGCTTCGACGAGATCATGTTCGACTACGTGCGCTTCCCGTCGGACGGAGACGTGGCGAGTGCCGTCTATCGGAATCGAGGCGCGCTGACCAAGCGAGATGCGGTACCTGCGTTTCTCCGGTATGCCGCACGTCGGCTCGATCGCCACGACGTCCGTGTCTCGGCGGCAGTGTTCGGACTCGCAGCGGGCCGGGACCTCGGGATCGGGCAGCTCCCCAGGCGTATGGCGCCGCACCTCGACACGCTGTACACGATGACGTATCCGTCGCTGTTCGGGCCGGGCGAGCTCGGCATCGCCAATCCGAGCGCAGCCCCCGGAGAAACGGTCTCTCGGGCGCTGAGAAAGTTCGCGATCGCTGTTCGCGGGCTGCAGGTGCTCGTGGTGCCCTGGGTGCAGGACTTCACCTTTACCACGCCCTTCGAGCTCGAGCAGGTTCGCGCCCAGATCGACGCGGCTCGTCGAACCGGCGCCAAGGGATTCATGCTCTGGAACCCAGAGGGTGTGTATACGGACGGCGCTCTCGCCGCCCCGTAGACAACGACCTCGTCTGCGACACGCACCGCCTCGCGCGATAGAGAATCACGATCACGGCGCGAGCCGATCTCGCTGCCAAGCGCCGTCGGAGCGGGAGAAGCGAATCCGGTCATGAAGTCGATCGTCCCGGTGAGACCAGAACTCGATGGTGTCGGGGACGAGTCGATAGCCACCCCAGAACGCCGGCAGCGGAACCTCTTTCTCATGGAAGCGGCGCTCGGCTTCGGCGACGCGAGCGTCGAGATCCGATCCGTCTTCGAGGGGCCGCGACTGAGGCGACGCCCAGGCGGCAAGCTGGCTCGCCCGTGGTCGGGTGTGCCAGTACGCGGCCGACTCGTCGTCTGCGACCTGCACGATGTCGCCCTCGGCTCGGACCTGGCGGCCCAGCTCCCACCAGTGGAGCACCAGCGCGGCTCGGGGATTCTCCCGCAGCTCGTCGCCCTTCTTCGATTCCCGATTCGTGAAGAACGTCAGCCCGCGTTCGTCGATCCCGCGCAGCAGCACGACCCGAGCCGAGGGCCGGCCGCTCGCGTCCGCTGTCGCCAGCGTCATGGCATCGGGCTGGGGCACAGCCGCACGGGCGTCTACGAGCCACGCTTGAAGCCGGGCGATCGGGTCGTCGCCGAGATCGCTTTCGTGCACGGGTCACAGGATGCCTATTGACTCGAGGCGCAGCAGCGACGAGACTCCTCGGCCATGTGCCTCATCTTCGTGCTTGCACTCTTCGCACCCCGCGTTGCGTTTGCGCTGATGTGGATCTTCGGCGACCGGGTCGACCTTGCGTACGGGTCGTTCATCTGGCCGCTGCTCCTGCTGATCTTCCTGCCCTGGACCGGGATCATGTATGCGCTTCTCTGGTCTCCGGTCGGAGGGGTCGAGGGGGCGGAGTGGATCTTGATCGGCCTCGCCGTTGCCGTGGACCTCATGTCCTGGAGCGCACGGGCTGCGAAGAACCGCATGGCCTACTAGGGATCGCCGACAGTCGCCTCGGATAGGCTGCCGCGCGTGGCTGCGACCCGCGTCATCGCGTTGCGGACCGAGATCCCGGGCCCGCGCGCGCGGGAGATTCTCGAGCGCGAGCGGCACGCCGTGGCATCGCCCCTGATCGTGCATTCGTCGATCGTTGCCGCCGAGGCTCGCGGAGCCACGATCACCGACGTCGACGGCAACACGTTCGTCGATTTCGTGGGCGGAGTCGGAGTGGCGAACGTCGGGCACAACCATCCGCGGGTCGTCGCTGCGATCGCCGAGCAGTCCGAGCGCTTCCTCCACACGGATTTCACAGTCGTCGCGTACGAGGGGTACGTCACGCTGGCAGAGCGACTCGGCGCGCTCGTCCCGATCACGGGCGAGACGCGAGGCGCGTTCTTCAACGCCGGTGCCGAGGCAGTCGAGAACGCGGTCAAGCTCGCGCGGCTCCATACGGGCCGCCACGGGGTCATCGCCTTCGACGGCGCATTCCACGGGCGCACGTTGCTGGCGCTGACCATGACGTCACGAACGCATCCGTACAAGAGAGGCCTTGGACCGTTTGCTCCCGAGGTCTATCGCGCGCCCTATCCGAACGCCTACCGCGGGCCGGATGCGGAGTCGGCCCTTGCCGCACTCGAGCGAATGTTCACCACGCACGTCTCGGCCGATCACATCGCCGCGATCGTCTTCGAGCCTCAGCAGGGCGAAGGCGGCTTCATTCCTGCGCCGCCGGACTTCGTCCGCGGGTTGCGGCGCATCTGCGACGAGCATGGAATCGTGCTCATCGCCGACGAGGTGCAGACGGGCTTCGGCCGAACGGGCCGGATGTTCGCCATGGAGCATTTCGACGTCGAGGTCGATCTCCTCATCGTCGCGAAGTCCATTGCCGGCGGGCTGCCGCTCTCGGGCGTGGTCGGTCGCGCGGAGATCATGGACGGCCCGCATGCGGGAGCGATCGGGGGCACGTTCATCGGGAACCCGGTCGCACTGGCGGCGGCGGCGGCGGTTCTCGACGTGTTCGCAGAGGAAGAGCTCGTCGACCGAGCCGAGCTCGTCGGTGACGCGATCCGAGCCAAGATGCTCGACTGGCAGGCCCGTTGGCCGCAGATCGGGGACGTACGCGGGATGGGCGCGATGCTGGCCATCGAGCTCGTGCGCGATCCGGCGTCGAGAACACCTGCTCCGGAGCTCGCCCAAGCCGTCGTCGACGAGGCGCTTCAGCGTGGGCTCATCCTCTTGAAGGCCGGAGTCTTCGGGAACTGCATCCGCGTGCTGTGTCCGCTCACGATTGCCGACGCCGAGCTCGACGAAGGGCTCGCCGCCTGGGAAGAAGCGCTCGCCGCCGTCTTTCGGTAGCGGACGCAGCCACACTCTGACGAGATTTCGTGCGTGCCCGCCAGGGAGGAGGCAAAGAGCTCGTCCACGGTCCTGTTCGCCGATCTCACCGCAGTTGCACCGCTCCCAGACGGGGCGTGAGGTCGCCTCGTTCTAGGGCGAGACATAGCTCGCGCGGGCGAGGGCCTAATACGCCAAGGCGCTTCGTCTTTGGTGACGCTCGAGCGCCAATGCGATCAGCTGGTCGAGCAGGTCGGCGTACGGGATCCCGGCCGCCTCGAAGAGCTTCGCGTACACGCTCGTCGACGTGAAGCCCGGGATCGTGTTGATCTCGTTCACGACGACTTCTCCATTCGGCCTGACGAAGAAGTCGATCCGCGCCATCCCCTCGCACTCGGTTGCGACGAACGACTGGACGGCGAGATCCCGAACTCGCTGATCGGCGTCCGGCGCGATCCGCGCGGGGATCACGAGCTCCATCCCACCCTCGTCGTACTTCGCCGAGTAGTCGTACCACTCCGCGTGGGCCACGATCTCGCCGACGGCCGACGCGACCGGTTCCCTGTTCCCGAGCACGCCGCATTCGACCTCGGTTCCCGCAACAAACTCCTCGATCAACACCTTGTCGTCGTGGCGCCGCGCGAGCTCGACGGCTGTCTCGAGCTCGGCGACGTCGTGCGCCTTCGAGATGCCGACCGACGATCCGAGGCGGGCGGGCTTCACGAAGACGGGGTACGGGAACGGATGCTCGAGCGCGTCCCCCTCGCGGAGGGTGACGTTTCGGGTTACGGGAACCCCGCGATCGCGGAGCACGGCTTTGCAGAGGTCCTTGTCCATGCACAGCGCCGAGGCTGCGACGCCGGCGCCCACGTAGGGGACGCCTGCGAGCTCGAGCAGTCCCTGTACCGTTCCGTCCTCTCCGAACGGGCCGTGAAGGATCGGCAGCACGACGTCTACGCGGGCGAGAGTCGCCGCAGGCGCCGATGGCGCGACGACGGGAAGGGTTTCGATCGCGATGTCGCCCTCTCTCGCGGAAGGCAGACTATGCCTGCCTTCCGCGAGTGCCCAGCGGCCATCCCGGCCGATCTCGATGAGCGTGCTCTCGTAGCGCTCGGGATCGAGCGCCGCGATCACGGAGCTGGCCGATGCCACCGATATCGCGTGTTCGCTCGAGCGGCCGCCCGCGATGACCGCGACGCGAACGCGACCGTTCACGGAGTCGTGGTGGTATCGCCCGCGAAGCGCCCGACGAAGAGGGTGATCAAGGAGTTCGGCTCCCGTTGCGTTCCGCCCACCGGATCCTGCGAGATGACGATGCCGTCGAAGCTCGGATCGTCGGTGTCCTCCAGCACGATGCGGGTCCGGAACCCTGCCGCCTCGAGCGTTGTCTGGGCGATGGTCACGTCCTGGGTCGTCACGTCTGGAACGGCGGAGGTCGTGGGCCCTCTGGACACGGAGAGGGTGACCGTCGAGCCCTTCGAGCTCTCCGAGCCGCCGACTGGGTCCTGCCTGACGACGATCCCGGCTGCGAGTTCCGAATCCACGTCGATGCGAGACACATTGAATCCCGCCTGCTGCAGCTCGAGCTGAGCCTGGTCGAAGGGCAAGTTGACGACGCTCGGGACCGTCACCGGCTTCGAGCCCTTGGAGACGTTGATGCGGACGCGCGTTCCCTCGACCACCACGGTGCCGGCGAGCGGCAACTGGCCCGTGACCCTCCCAGGATCTTCGCCCGAGAAGACCTCGACGATCTGTGCACTGAGACCTACGCGCGTCAGCTCCGCGACGGCATCGGTCTGGCTCTGACCCACGACGCTCGGAACGGTCACCTCCGGCTTGCCCGACGAGACGTCGATGCGGACAACCGTCTCCTTGTCCACGCGGGTTCCCTCGGTCGGGCTCTGCGCGAAGACGAGCCCCTCCTCGACATCCGAGTTGGGTATTCGTCGTACCTGGGGAATCAGGCCCTTCTCCTCGATGTCGCCCACGGCCGACGCGCCCGGGATGCCGACGACATAGGGAACTGCGACCGTCTCGGCGCCCTTGAGCTGGCTCTGGATCGAGTCGTAGAGGAACCAGCCGCCGATGAGCAGCGCCAGCAGTGCCCCGAATCCGAGGAGCCACGGCCAGATCGGGCGGCTTCGAGACGGAGGCTCGTACTGCGGCGGCAGTCCGCGGCGCGCCAGCTGCGTCACCGCCGTTGCGTCGACGCTTCGCTCTCCGGACAGCACCATCGTGGCGGCATCTGCCGTCTCGGCAGCCACGCGACCGCCCCGTGCAACTGTCTCGAGGTCAGCATCCATCGCAGCGGCCGACTGGTAGCGGTCGGCCGGCTCCTTGGCGAGCGCGCGCACGACGACGAGGTCGAGGTCGTCCGGTACGTCCGGCCGGAGCTCGGACGGCACTGGTGGAACCTCCGCGAGATGCTTCATGGCGATCTCGACTGGACTGTCACCTGTGAATGGGACCTCCCCGGTCAAGAGCTCGAAGAGCACGATGCCCGTGGAGTAGAGATCGGAGGTCTGGTCGACGGGCGCGCCGCGTGCCTGCTCGGGCGAGAGGTACTGCGCCGTTCCGATGATCGCCCCTTCCTCTGTCATCTGGCTGGCGCCGGCGCGCGCGATCCCGAAGTCGGTGACCTTGATCACGCCCTCTGGGTCGACGATGACGTTGTGAGGCTTGATGTCGCGGTGAATGACGCCGTTGCGATGCGCGTAGCGCAGCCCAGCGAGGATCTGGCGCGTGTACGCGATCGCGACCGGAATCGGGCAGGGGCCGCGCGAGCGGATGAGCTCCTTGAGCGTCCTTCCCTCGACGTACTCCATGACGATGAAGTAGGAGCCGTCCGCCTCGCCGCGGTCGAAGATCGAGACGATGTTCGGATGCGAGAGCCCCGCCGCGTGTGTCGCCTCGCGGCGGAATCTCTCCACGAACTGCTCGTCGTTTGCGTAGCGCCCGTGCAGCATCTTGATCGCGACCCGACGGCCGAGCTCCTGGTCCTCCGCGAGATAGACGTCGGCCATGCCGCCGCCGCCGAGCTTGCGCGAGATGCGGTAGCGCCCTGCGAAGAGGGTTCCGGAGAGAGTGTCCTGGGTCGTCATCGGTATAGAGGTTAGGGATTCTCCGTCCCCTGCAGGATTGCCTGCATGACGGCTCGGGCGATCGGGGCTGCGGTCGTGCCGCCCGTCCCGGTCTGGTTCTGGAGAACCACGGCGATTGCGAGCTCAGGCGGGCTCTCCTCGTCCGATCCGGCAAACGCGATGAACCACGTGGTGTTCGCGCCGGGGACGCCTGTTTCTCCGGTGCCTGTCTTGCCGCCGATCGAGTATCCGGAGATCTGTGCGGCGGTTCCCGTGCCCCGCTCGACGGCGAGGCGCATCATCGCCGCGACGGCATCGGCCGTCTTCTCGCTCACCGCTCGCCGGATGAGACGTGGTTGCCCTCGCTCGATCACCTTGCCTCCCGGAGCGACGATTCGGTCGACGACCTGGGGCTCCATCAGCTTCCCGCCGAAACCGATCGCGCCTGCCACCATCGCCATCTGCAGCGGCGTTACGAGCATGCGCTCCTGACCGAACGCCATGCGGCCGGCGTCGACGTCGGAGTCGATCCTCGGGTAGTAGAGCTGTCCATCGCGGTAGAGCCCGCTGGGCAGGCGCTCGTCGAGAGGAGTTTCGAGCGGCGGACGTTCGTAGAAGCCGAAGCGCTTCGCCGTGTCGAGGATCTGCTTCGCGCCCAGTTTCAGGCCGATCTTGCAGAACACCGAGTTGACGGAGTTTGCGAGCGCGTTCGTGAGGTCGATCGACCCGTATGGCCGCGTGGTGTCGAAGTTGTTCACCCGCTTGCCGTACACCGTGCAGTACCCCGGATCGACGAAAGGCGCATCAGGGCCGTACCTTCCCGACTCGAGTGCCGCCGAAGCGGTGATGACCTTGAAGGTCGAGCCGGGGACGAAGAGCCCGGCGCTGCCGCGGTTGAGTAGCGGCGCTGCCGGTGTGCAGTCGGCCGTGATGCTCGAGATCTCGCCGAAGTTCTCCTCGGCGAGGTTCGGGTCGAAGCCCGGCGTGGACGCCATCACCTTGACCTCGCCGCTGCGGGGATCGAGCGCGACGACGGCGCCGCAGGTTGTCCCGAGCTCCTCGAGCGCAACCGCCTGCGCGTCGAGATCGAGAGTCGTCACGACGTTCGAGCCCTGGACAGGCTTCCCGCGGAACTCGTCGAGCGCCTTGTCGACCAGCGTCGAGAGGTTGGCATTCGAGGCGGTGAGGTAGTCGTTCAGCGAACGCTCGAGGCCCGTACGCGAGCGACCCACGGTCGAGTAACCGACGACGTGTGCCGCGAGCGGGCCGTACGGGTACCGACGGAAGAAGAGCGTCTTCCCGTCGACGTCCCGCTGCACGTTCCGCGCGAGGCGCTTGCGTGGCGCGAAGGCGAAGATCAAGCCGCGGTCGATCGAGAACTCGGCGACGCGCTTGATGGCGTTGTCCTGCCGGTCGGCGAGGCTCGCCGCCGCCCACGTCTGCCAGTACGTCGTCATGACGACGAGAACTCCGACGAGGACGAGCGCGACGTACGTGAGGCGAATGATCTGCTTGTTCATGCTCGTGGTGTGTTGGTGCGATTCGAGATGAGCAGGAGCCCCGCGAGCAGCAGGAAGTTGGCGACGATGCTCGTTCCTCCGTAGGACACGAAGGGCAGGGTGATCCCCGTCAAGGGCACGACACGGAGAACGCCGCCGACGATGATGAACGTCTGGAGGGCGAAGCCGAACGTGAGGCCTGCGGCCGCGAGCTTCGAGAAGCCGTCCTGTGCCTGGAGCGAGACCCGCATCCCGCGAACGACGAAGAGCATGTAAACGAGGAGGAGCGCCGCGGCACCGATGAGCCCAAGCTCCTGCGCGATCGCCGAGTAGATGAAGTCGGTGCGCAGGTACGGGATCAGCTGCGTGCCGTCAGTGGATGCGAAGGTGCCCTGGCCGAGCCCCGTTCCTCCGAAGCCCCCGTTCGCTATCGAGTACAGGCTCTTGACGAGCTGGTACGAGGCGCAGTCCTGGCGGAACTCGAGCTCCCCGTTCAGCGCGCAGTAGACGCGTTCGTCGGTCCACGGTTGGAGCCAGATCGTGACCCGATCCTGAACGTGCTGGAGCGCGTTGTAGAGGACGGCTGCACCCGCCACGAAGAGTGCGAGCCCGGCTGCGACGTAGAGCGCGCGGCCGGTAGCGACATACAACATCGCGAGGAAGATCCCGAAGTTGAGAAGCGCGCTTCCGAGGTCGTTCGTCTGGAAGATGACGAGCATCGCCGCGCCCCAGATGACGAACAGCGGCCCGAAGTCCTTGAGCCTGCCCTGCGCGAGCACCTCGCGCTTCTCGCGCAGATAGCCGGCAAGGAAGACGATCAGGAAGATCTTCGCGAGCTCGCCCGGCTGGAACTGGAGCGGCCCGATGTCCACCCAGAGGCGTACTCCGTTGACCCGCTCGCCAAGCCCCGGAACGGACGGAAGGAGCAGGAGAGCCACTGCGGCGACGCCGAAGACGTAGCGATACGACTCGAGGATCCGATAGTCGTGCCGAAGCCAGATGAGCATTGCTGCCAGGACTGCGACGCCGACCGCGACCCAGACCGCCTGCCGTCCTCCGTCATCAGCGTCGAGCCGGTAGATCGAGGTCAGGCCGAACGCCGTCAGCACCGCGGTCAGCGGGAGGAGGGCGCCGTCCGCGTACGGGACGGTGCGTCGCACGACGACATGCGCGACGACGTACAGGCCCAGGAAGAGAGCGCCCCAGATCACCGCGCTCGCCGCCACTTCGGCGTCCCGCGCAATGGTGACGCTCGCGAGCGCGACGCTCGCGATCAGCGCCGCGATCACGAGCCCGAAGAGCTCGCGACTCCGCGCGGTCACTTGCTGATCCCCCAGTAGAGGGCGAGCGCCCCGACCGCGAGCACTGCCACGACGAACGCGATAGCGGTAAGTCGGCCGCCCGGCCCGGCGCCGTGCTTGCGGAGATCGACGTCGGATGCCTCGCTGGCTCCGTGCGTCGGAATCGGGTGGACCGATTCCGTGCTGGTGTGCGCGAGAGTCGAGGGATCAGACCCGGGATCAGACTCCGGTGCATCGGAAGGCGTCGACTCCGCGGCCGGGACTTCACCCTCGGCGAGCTCGAAGAGGACGACGGTGATGTTGTCCTCGCCTCCCTGCCGGTTCGCTGCCACGACGAGAGCTTCCGCTGCCACTGCCGGCTCTCCCTCGGCCGCTGCCAGCGTGGTCGCGATGTCGCCGTCGGCGAGCATCGTGGGGAGGCCGTCCGAGCAGAGGAGGTAGAGGTCGCCAGGCTCGCAGGCGATCGTCTTCACCTCGACCTCGACCGTCGACTCCGTGCCGAGCGCCCTCGTGATCGCGGACCTCTGTGGATGCCGCTCCGCTTCCTCGGGCGTGAGGACCCCGCTCGAGACGAGCTCGGCGACAAGTGAATGGTCGGTCGTGAGCTGCTCGAGCGATCCGGCTCGCAGGCGGTACGCGCGTGAGTCCCCGACGTGCCCGATTGTGACGGTGCCCGAGTCGGTGTCGACGAGCGCCGCAGTCACCGTCGTCCCCATCCCAGCGGTTGCCGGATCTGCGAGCGCACGCTCCCAGACACGACGGTTAGCCTCGGCGATCATCGCCGTGACGCCCTGTTCGCCCTTTGTGTCGACCCCGGCTTCTTCGAGCGCTGCGGCCGTCAGACGCGCCGCTACCTCGCCTGCACGCGCGCCTCCCATGCCATCTGCAACGGCGAAAAGTGGCGGGTCGCAGATAAACGCGTCCTCGTTGCGTAGGCGCCGCCGCCCCGTATCGGTGACACCCGCCGCCCGCCCGATCCTCATTGCAGCCGAAGCTCCGTCTCACCGATGCGGACGACGTCGCCAGACCGCAGAGCTCGCGCTTTCTTCACGCGCGAGCCGTTGACGAAGGTTCCATTCGTTGAGCCGAGATCGTCGATCCAGGTCCCGTCGATACGGGGCTCGATCCGAGCATGTTGCGCCGACACGAACTCGTCACGGTCGAGTCGGATCTCGCTTCCCGCGTCGCGTCCGACGATTGTCGCCGCGGTTACCTCGATTGTGCCCCCCTGCTCGAGCTCCGGGCTCGTGACGACCACGAAGCGGCCGGGACGCACGCCAAGCTCCGCGCGCAGCACCGCGGCCTCCGCGGCGCCGAGCACGATGCTTTCCTGAGGCGCTCCACCGATGTCCTTCGTCGCGGTGCGCACGACGAGCACGATGAAACCGTAGAGGAGGACGAGGAACACGATCTTCAGGATCAGGAGCGTCTCGTCGGTTGCGAGCGCCTCGACCGTCACGGTTTCGCGAGCGAGCGTCCGAAGACAATCTCCGTCGAGCCCAGCGTGATGCGGTCGCCGTCGCGGAGCCGTTGTCGATCGATGCGCTTGCCGTTCACGAGCGTGCCGTTGGTGGAGCCCAGATCGACGACCCAGAACGTGTCGCCCTCCTGTCGAAGCTCCGCGTGCTTGCGGGAGATGTTGACGTCGGAGATGCGCAAGCCTGCGTCGCGCGAGCGCCCGAGGACGACCCGCTCCTCTGTTATCAGGTGCTGTCTGCCTGCAACGGTCAACGACACGACCTCACGCTCGGGCTCGGGCTCGGGCTCGGGCTCGGGCGGAGGGGCCTCGACAGCAGGAGGTGTCGGGGCGCGATAGATCATGGTCTGCGCCGGCTGCTGGACCGGAAGCTCCGGGGGCAGCTGCGGCTCGGCCGACGCCTCGTCCTCGACGAGGCGCGTAGCGATCCCGAACTCCCCGACCGCGAGATCGTCGTCCGTCGTGACGATCACCACGGGGGCGCTGAGGAGGGCATAGCGCTCGCGCTGGGCATGCCCAGCGAGATACTCCTGGAGCTCAGCGACGAGCGAGCTTTCGTAGCCGGCGAACTGCTTCCGATCCTGTGGTGAGAGGTAGACGGTGTACTCGTTGGGAACGTAGACCCGCGAGACCGAGACGTTGCGGTGGTCGTCCATCTCCTTGACGAGCTTTCGCGCGAGCTCGATCGGCTGCACGTTCGTTCGGAAGGCGCGTCCGAAGACTCCCTCGAACAGGCCTTCGATCCTCGTTTCGATGCTGCGCAGCACAGGCATTCCGACGGTATCCCGCGACGAGTGTAGTGGTCGCTCCGGTGCCTAACGTGCCGTGGAAGCAGTCAGCTCGGACGCCGTAACACCGCTGCAACGGCGGCTGCGCCGGACCATGTAAGGAGAAGGAACACCGTGCTCGCAACGCCAGCACCGGCCGCGATTGCGGCGATGGTGACCACCGCCCCGATCGCGGCCATTCCATACCTGGAGCGCTGTCGCGCCCACGGGAGGCCGCCGGCCACAACAGCCGCCAGAGCGGCTGTGCCGAGAGCGACGGGATACGCGGCAAGCGTTTCCCACACGGCGAGGGCGGCATCGGTCACAGGATCGACAGGTCCGATGCCGAGCGCCTCGGCGGAGCGGTTCTCGAGCGGCAGCTTCTCTCCCGCGACGCCGGCGACCAGAAGCGCCGAAAGCACTGCGAGACCTGCTTGAGCGGCTCGCCTCACGACGCCTCGCACGGGCTGTACCGCGAGAGGTGCGAGCGCGAGGAGACCGACGCTTGCCAGCAGGGGGCCGCACACGAAGAGCAGCCCCCAGCGAGCGTCACGCCAGCAGAGCGCGAGCCAGGCGAGTGCGAACGCTCCGTAGAGGAGCGCAACGCTCTCGGCGTAGTTTCCCAGCGGGAAGATCGGAGCCGCGAGTGCGATAGCCAGCCCGAGCCGCGGATCGAGCCGGGTCGCAAGGCCGGCGCCGATCGCTATCGCCACGACGAGCGCCGGCGGCCAGAACGGCAAGAGCGTGGCGCCGACGAGCGCGGCCACGACCGCGAGGCCGATCGGAGCGGCGCGTCGGGCCAGGTTGCCGGCCGGAGCGGCGGCGGAGGGCGCCTTCCCGTCCCTGGGCGCGCGGGGCTCACGAGCTGGCGACGCCTGCAGCGAGCTCCTGAGCTGAGCTGCTAGCTCCGATGCGCGTGGGCGCGCCTCCGGATCCGCTGCGAGTGCCCCGTCGACGGCCGAGATGAGCCTACGTGGCAGATGCTTTCGCTCCGATGCCAGCGGGGGTGCACCTGTCTGGATGGCACGCGCGACCTCCTGGAGCGGAAGGCCCCAGAAGGGATGTCGCTCGGCGAGCGCTTCCCAGAGCAGGACGCCGACGGACCATACGTCGCTCTCGGGTGTCGCGTCGCCGCCTGCGAGTCGTTCGGGCGCGATGTATGCAAGCGTTCCCGGGACATCTCCGACGGCGGTGAGCGTGTCCGCGCCGTCGAACTGCGCGAGACCGAAGTCGAGGAGCCGCACGGCGATCTCGTCGCGATCCTCGAGGAGGACGTTCGACGGCTTCACGTCGCGATGCACGATTCCGGCCCGATGTGCGTGCGCGAGCGCGTCGAGCACTTGCGCCGCGATCTCGACGGCGCCGGCGTCCGTCAGTACGCCCGCTCGCAGCGCCTCGCGCACCGTGCGCCCGGGTACGTACTCGTACGCGATGTAGACATGACTCGCGTCGTGGCCAACGTTGTACGCCCGGACGCAGCGGTCGTGCCGCAAACGGCGCGCCGCGAGCGCCTCGCGCTCGGCGCGGGCAGCCGCCTTCCCTTCTCTCGGAATGATCTTGAGGGCGACGTCCAGGCCGTTTCGCTCGTCGAGAGCGAGCCAGACAGAGCCCGAGCCGCCGCTGCCGAGTGGTCGCATCGGCCGATAGCGGCCGAGGACGAGCTCCTGGGTGGATGGGGCGTACGCGACGGACGACACCGGTACCAGCACTCTTTGCCGCTGTGCGCGGAACTCCTTGCGCCTGCGGCCGAGGCGCTCCTGTGCGTCGACGCGTGAGTGCGGCGCCGGGCTTGATCGTGACCGCCCCCACCGCGCGTTAGTTTCCGATCGAGCATCTAGAGTGGCGAGGCGGCCTATGAGTTCGCGCGATGACGACATCCTCGATTTCGACTTCTTCGACGAGGAAGACCCACCGTCGTGGGAGGAGCCCGCAGAGCGTGGGCCTGGACCGCCGCGCGATCGAGGCCCCCGCCGGGGCGGTCCACGCTTCCGTGCGCCGGGGAACCTCACGCCGCTGCTGCGACTCATTGGCCTCGTCGCGCTCGCGATTCTCATCGTCGTCCTGCTGGTGGTCTGGGTCGAGGGCTGCACGGCCGATGCGAAGCGTGAGCGCAACTCGAACTACCTCACCGAAATCGGAGCGATCGGGAACGCCTCTGCGCGGCTCGGTCAAGAGCTCAACACGCTCCTCACGACGCCGGGCCTGAACCAGGAAGACCTCGATGCGAAGTTGGGCGGATTCGTCCAGACGGCTGAGAACCAGGTTCAGAAGGCCGAGGATCTCGATCCACCGGGCCCGATGGTCGGTCCGAACGAGGGTGCGGTCGAGTCGCTCCAGTACCGGGTCAACGGCCTCAAGGGGCTCCAGACGACCTTCAAGCAGACGACCGACGAGACCGATGCGAGCGTCGCGGGCGAGGAGCTCGCCGTCCAGACCCGACGGCTGCTGGCGAGCGACGTGATCTGGACGGACTCGTTCCAGGCGCCTGCCGAGGTCGTGCTCGAAGACGAGGGAATCGAGGGGCTCGATGTCCCGTCGTCGGAGTTCGTCACTGCAGACGACCTCACAAACCCGAGCTCACTCGCCGCGATCTGGCAACGGATCCAGGGCGCGTCGACGGGCGGGACGCCGACGGGGCTCCACGGAAGCGGGATCGCGTTCGTGAAGGCGCTTCCGAGCGGCCAGCTGCTCTCGACGACCACTGAGACGACGATCAAGGTGACTGACGAGCTTGCCTTCGAGGTCGGAGTCGAGGACACGGGCGAGAGCCAGGAGGTGCGAATCAAGATCACGCTCACGATTCCGAAGCAGCCCGACCCAATCGTGAAGACGGCGATCATCTCGATCATCGATCCGGGCGAGACGAAGTCGGTCGTTCTCAAGGTGGGCGCCCTCGTCCCGTTCGGGGAGCAGATCTCCGTGAAGGTCGACGTCGACCCGGTTGCGGGTGAGACGAACACGGCCAACAACACGGCCGAGTACCCGGTCATCTTCACGTTGTGAGCGCAGCACTCGTGGTGGCGATTGCGGCCTGCGCGGCGGCGGTGCTGGCCCTCGCCTTCGCGGTCGTTCTCTGGCGTCGGCTCTCGGCAATCCGGAACACACAGTTGGTGGTGCTCGGGAGCGACCGCCGAGACCTGCTCGACTTCGCCGTCTCGCTTCAAGGACGCATCGACGACCTCTACCGCGCCGTCGACGAGGTGGCGGCGGGGCTCTCGAGGGTCGACCGCCGCGTCGACGGCTCGGTGACGAATACCGCGGTCGTCCGCTACGACGCCTACGAGGGTACGGGTGGGCAGCAGTCCGCCTCGCTCGCACTCCTCGACGCCACCCGCACCGGCATCGTCGTCACAGCGATTCAGGGACGTGACTACGCGCGCATCTACGTCAAGGACCTCGATCGAGGCCGCTCGTCCGTCGCGCTCTCGCCCGAGGAGCAGGAGGCCGTCGAGCGGGCGATGTCCCGCTAGAGCCCCCTTCCTCTGCGCGGCCACAACTCAGCTTGGCTAGCCTCCCGGCCGGCGGAGCCGGCCTCCGGCCTCACAACGCTGGATGATCAGCCACCCGCGAGGTCCAGTGAGCGGTGCCTCGTTCTGAGCGAGCGTCGCTACGCCGCTGCTGCGGCCGCTTCGAGCCCTGGCAGGTAGGTGCGCCAGACGTCCGGTACATGGTCCGCTGCGAGGCGGATGAAGAGCACCGGCGTGGGAGGTCGAGGCGTGGTCTTCAGGGTCATGCTCGTCTCCTCGAGGAGGCGGTCGCCCTTGTTGTGGTTGCACGGTGCGCACGAGGTCACGACGTTCTCCCAGACGGACGTGCCGCCTCGCGATCTCGGGACGACGTGGTCGAGCGTGAGCCGGTTTCCGGCTGAGCCGCAGTAGGCGCACTGCCAGCCGTCCCGTGCGAAGAGCACGCGGCGCGAGATACGGCGGGTGACGCCTCGTGGAACGCGGACGTACGTCCTGAGGCGGATCACGTGCGGCCGCTGGAAGTTCGTGCAGGCCGAGCGAAGCGGGCGGTCGTGGCTCTCCAGGATCTCCGCCTTGCCCTTCCAGACGAGCACGTGCGCACGGCGAAGCGAGCAGACGTTCAAGGGCTCGTAGCTCGCATTGAGGACGAGGACGCGCTCCACCGCGCGCGCAGCGTAGCAGCGGATTTCGCCTTTCCTGAGCCGACAGGAGTCAAAGTCTGCGCATGATACGCGGATAATCTGCATAATACGCCACATGGCTACAGTCGCCATCGCCGGCGTATCCGGATACGCGGGTCAGGAGACGCTCGATCGGGTGCTCACGCATCCTGCGCTCGAGCTCTACGCGCTCGGCTCCGACTCGCTCGCCGGTCAGGCTGCCCATGCGCTGGATCCACGCCTCGGTAGGAACGGATGGAGTCGGATCCCTCGCTTCATCACAAATGAAGCGGCTCTGTCGTGCGGCGCTGACGTGACCTTCGTATGTCTCTCGCACCAGGAGGCTGCGGGGCTCGTGCCACCGGCCCGCGGAGTCGTCGTCGATCTCTCGGGGGCGCATCGCTTTGTCGACCCCGAGGTTTACCCGGCGTGGTACGGGTTCGAACACCCTGCGCCGGACGATCTGGAGTGTTGGTCGTACGGGCTGCCCGAGGTGAGCCCTCCGGCGGGACGACTGATCGCCAACCCAGGCTGCTACGCGACCGCGGTGCTCCTGGCGCTTTCGCCGCTCGCGGGCGAGATCGAGCGCGAAGGGGTTGTCGTCGACGCCAAGTCGGGCATGACGGGTGCGGGTCGCTCGCTCGCTGCCTCGTCTCACGCCGGGGTCGTACTCGAGAACGTGACGCCATATCGCGTGGGTGAGCACCAGCACGCTCCGGAGATGGCGTCGCTGCTCGGTTTTCCGGTCACCTTCGTGCCGCACCTTCTTCCCGTGCGGCGCGGCCTGATGGCGACCTGCTTCGTGAGATCGCGCGGCGTCGATCTGCGTGCGCTGCTCGAGGATCACTACGAAGCGAGCCACGTCGTCACGGTGCTCCCCGAAGGCGTTGTCCCCGATCTGGCGCGCGTGCAGCAGACCGATGGAGCGGAGATCGGTGTCTTCGCGGATCGCCTCACGGGCGGTGTCATCGTGGTCTGCGCTCTCGACAACCTCGGCAAGGGGGCTGCCGGCCAGGCCGTTCAGAACGTGAACCTCCTGTTCGGCCTCGACGAGACGACGGGGCTCAGGCTCTCCGGAGTGCTGGTCTAACGGTGTCCGTCACTGCGGCAAGCGGGTTTGAAGCTAGCGGCGTCGAAGCCGGCATCCGGCGCGCGGGACCTGATCTCGCGCTCGTTCGCTCCACCGTGCCCGCGGTCGGTGCGGCTGTTTGGACGACGAATCGCATCCTCGCCGCGCCCGTAGTCGTCTCCCAGCGACATCTCGAGGTTGCGGAGCCACAGGCTGTGGTCGTGAACGCAGGCGTCGCAAACGCGGCGACAGGGGCAGCTGGAGTCGCGGACGCGGAGCGCACTGCCCGTGAGGCGGCGGAGCTTCTCGGCTTGCAGGCCGAGCAGGTCGTCGTTCTCTCCACGGGTGTGATCGGCGTGCCGTTGCCGCTGGCGAAGGTCGTCGGTGGACTGCGCGAGGCCGCCGCGGCGCTCGGGCCTGATGGCGGAGACGCCGCTGCCACAGCGATTCTGACGACTGACCGCGCACCCAAGCAGGCGGTCGTGCGCGCCGCCGGCTTCGTCGTGGGTGGGATGGCAAAAGGCGCAGGGATGATCCATCCGCGACTGGCGACGATGCTCGCCGTCGTCACGACGGACTACCCGCTCGAGCCCGGAGAGGCGATCGACTTCCTCCGCCCGGCGGTCGACGAGAGCTTCAACCGCATCAGCGTCGACGGCGAGTGTTCGACGAACGACGCGGTCGTGCTTCTGGCCAACGGGTCGAGTGGGGTCGCTCGGAGCCCCGGCGAAGACGAAGAGTTCGCTGCCGCTCTGGGAGATGTGTGCGCTGCGCTTGCACGCGAGATCGTCGAGGACGGCGAAGGAGCGACTGTGATCCTCGAGATCCATGTCTCTGGAGCCTCGACAGACGAGGAAGCGGTCGCTGTCGCCCGTCGGATCGCGACGTCGCCTCTCGTCAAGACGGCCGCGTTCGGGCACGACCCGAACTGGGGCCGAGTGCTCGCCGCGGCCGGTTCGGCGCCATGGAACGGCGGTTTCGCGCGCCTCGACGTCGACCAGCTATCGGTGACATTCGATGACACAGTGGTCTTCCAACAGGGCGCGCCGACGGGTGTGCTTCCGAGCCTCGGGGGTGCCGGCGTCTCCATCGGGCTCGAGCTCGGGCTGGGCTCGGGTGAGGCCTCGTACCTGGCGTCCGATCTGACGTACGACTACGTCCGGCTGAACGCCGAGTACACGACGTGACCCGCGTCGTTCTCAAGCTCGGGGGGCGCGTCGCGACTGCCGGTGCGCGCCTCGCCGTCGATCTCCACGACGCTGGGAACGAGGTGGTCGTGGTTCACGGTGCAGGCCCACAGATCACCGCCGCGCTGCAGGCACGGGGGATCCCGGTCAGGTTCAGCGCCGGCCGCCGTTTCACGGATCCGGCGACTCTCGCTGTCGTGCGTAGGTCGCTGGTTGCCGTCGGGGCCGAGGTGTCCGCCGCACTCGGCCCCGCGGCACTGTCTCTCGTCGGCGACGAGATCGGCCTTTGCGCGCGCCATCTTCCCGAGCTCGGGCGGGTCGGGGAGCCGATGCCGTGCCGGCCTCTTGCGGTGGAGGACGCGCTCGCCGCCGGCCGCATCCCCGTCGTGACTCCGATCGCCGTCGGCCCGCTGAACGTGAACGCCGACGAGGCGGCCGCAGCGCTCGCGGCCGGGATCGAGGCCGACCGAATCGTCTTCGTCTCCGATGTTCCAGGGGTCTATGTCGAGGGCTCCGTGGTCAGGCGCCTGCACGCCGACCGTGCGAACGAGCTTCTCGATGCGGGTGCCTTCGAGGGCGGAATCGTGCCCAAGCTCCTCGCCGCGGTGCGCGCCGCCCGTCTTGGCATCACCGCCGAGATCGGGGAGACGACGGTCGCCGCATGATTGCTCCAAGCAACAGTCTGTTGCAAGGCATCGAGCGGCTGCTGCCGACCTACGCCCGGGCTGATCTCACGATCGCTCGTGGTGAAGGAGCGCGCGTCTGGGATTCGGATGGCTGCGAATACCTCGACTTCGGCGGCGGCATCGCCGTCGTCTCGCTCGGCCACTGTCATGCGGCTCCTCTGGCTGCCGCTCGAGAGCAACTCGGACGTCTATGGCATGCGTCGAACCTGTACCGAACCGAGCCGGCGGAGGAGCTCGCGGCAAGGCTCTCCGAGCGCTTCGACGGTGCGCAGGCGTTCTTCTGCAACTCGGGCGCCGAGTCGATCGAGGCGGCTCTCAAGTACGCGCGCAAAGCCACCGGTCGGCCCGGTGTCGTCGCGCTCGAAGGGAGCTTCCACGGGCGGACTCTGGGAGCGCTGTCCGTGACCGGGCAGCCGGCGAAGCGAGAGACTTTTGCGCCCCTCGTTCCCGGCGTTCGCTTCGTGCCTCCGAACGACGTCGCGGCACTCGAGGCCGCAGTCGACGACGAGGTGGGGCTGATCCTGCTCGAGCCGATTCTCGGGGAGGGCGGTGTGATCCCGCTCGATGTGGAGTTCGTCGCGGCGGCGGCCGCACTCGCGCCGCTCCTCGGCCTCGACGAAATTCAGACTGGAGTGGGCCGCACGGGATCCTTCTTCGGCTTCGAGCAGCTGGACGTGCGGCCCGATCTCGTCACACTCGCAAAGGGGCTCGCCAATGGCCTCCCGATTGGCGCGCTGCTCGTCGCCGACGATGTATCAGGCGCGTTCGCGCCCGGGGATCACGGCTCGACCTTCGGCGGGAACCCGGTCTCATGCGCCGCGGCGAGCGCCGTAGTCCATGCGATCGACGAGGAGCTCCTCGGTCGCGTTGCGGCCCAGGGAGCTGCTCTCGCCGAGGGGCTCACCGCACTGCCCGGAGTGGTGGAAGTTCGCGGGCGAGGGCTTCTGCTCGGTGCCGTCGTCGATCGAGCCGCGAGCGAAATCGTCGAAGCGTGCCGCGAGCGTGGTCTGCTCGTTCTGACAGCGGGCGACGATGTCGTACGGCTTGCGCCGCCGCTCACCATCGGCGACGAAGACGTCGACGAGGCGCTCGCGATCATGGCTTCCGCGGTTGGAGCGGACAGCCCGTCAACCAAGTGACAAAGTGTTACAAGAACCGCATATTGTGCTACGATCCTGCATACTATGAATCGCCGCGAGCGACAGAGCGCGATCCTCGAGCTCGTGCGCGATCACGCCCTCTCGACGCAGGCCGAGGTCGCGTCGGCGCTCAGGGAGACGGGTTTCGAGGTCGTGCAGACCACCGTCTCGCGTGATATCGCCGACCTCGGGCTCGTCAAGGTGAGGGCCCCGAGTGGGCGCCTCGTGTATGCGCCGCCCGGGACGACGGACGGGGATCGCATGCGGGCGCTCGGCGCCGCAATGCGTCGGTATGCGATCAGTGCTGAGGCTGCAGGGCCGCTCGTCGTCCTCACGACGCCGTCCGGCTACGCGAATGCCCTCGCGCAGGCCATCGACGAGGCCGCTCACCCGGGAATTGCCGGCACGATCGCGGGCGACAACGCGATCTTCGTGGCCGCTCGGGACGGCACTTCGGCGGCGGTCCTCCGGGAGGAGCTCTCCGGCCACTTGCTACAGGGTGCGGCATGAGCAACGCAAGCCTCCGGCTAGCATGTGCCCACTTCTTCTTGGAGACGTGGGGAACCTCCCGGTCTCTCACGCCCCTCCACGCGCATGGGCCGGAGTCCGGCCCGTGAGTCTGCAGCTTGCGTCCTCCCTCCCCGCCACCGCCGTTGTCGCGTACTCGGGCGGGCTCGAGACGTCGTGCATCCTCGCGTGGCTCAAGGAAGACTGGTACGGCTACGACGAGGTCGTGGCAGTCCTCGTCGGCGTCGGACAGGAGTTCGACCTCGAGGAGTCGATCGCACGCGCCGAGGCTGCCGGAGCCGACGATGTCATCCTCGTCGATCGGAAGGATGCGTTCGCCGACGAGCAGTGTGCGCGGGCGATCCTCACGAATGCGCTCTACGAGGGGAAGTATCCGCTCGTCTCGGCGCTCTCTCGCCCGGTCATCGCGGGAGCGGTCGCCGAGATCGCGCTCGAGCTGGGGGCCGGGGCCGTCGTTCACGGCTGCACCGGCAAGGGGAACGACCAGCTCCGCTTCGAGCTCGCGTTCAAGGCGCACTACCCCGGCGTCAAGGTGATCGCGCCGCTGCGCGACAAGATCTGGACGCGGGACGAGGAGATCGAATATGCGCTAGCCAAGGGGATCCCGGTCGTCCAGACCGCATCCTCTCCGTACTCGATCGACGAAAACCTGTTCGGGCGTGCCATCGAGGCCGGTGTTCTGGAGGATCCCTGGAACGCGCCTCCGGACGAGCCCTACGCACTCACGTCTGATCCCTCCACTGCGCCCGCCCCGATCGAGGTGGTCGTGGGCTTCGAGCAAGGGCTCCCGGTCTCGATAGACGGCGAGGAGCTTTCCCTTGCGGAGCTGATCTCGCGCGCCAACCACCTTGCAGGCGCGTATGGCATCGGGCGGATCGACATGATCGAGAACCGCGCGGTCGGGATCAAGAGCCGCGAGGTCTACGAGGCGCCGGGGGCGATCATGCTCATCACGGCGCACTCCGCTCTCGAGGACGTCGTCCTGACGAAGGACGAGGGGCGGCTCAAGCGACCGCTCGAGCAGCGCTGGACGGAGATTGTCTACGAAGGTCGCTGGCACAGCCCGGCGCGCGAGGCGATCGACGCCCTCGTCGACTCGACGCAGCAGCTCGTCACGGGCGAGGTTCGGCTCGAGCTCCGACCGAACGCGGCCGTCGTCACCGGCCGACACTCCCCGCACATGATCTATGCGGCAGATCTCGCCTCATACGGGACAGGCGAGACGTTCCCGCACGATGCAGCCGAGGGCTTCATCCGGATCTCGTCGCTCGAGACCGAGCTGCACGCGGCCAGAGCCCGCACTCTGAGCCGGGCATAATCCTCCGGGTGACGACGTGGTCGGGGCGGGTCGAGGGCAGCCTCGACGCCGAAGTCTGGGAGTTCCTTCGTGCGAACGACGCGGAGCTGCTCCCGTACGACTGCGAGGCGTCCTGCGAGCACGCGCGCCGCCTGCTAGAAGCCGGGATTCTCACGCTCGAGGAGTTCGAGGAAGTCGAGACGCGACTGGCCGAGATCGCGCAGGACCCTGACGGCTATCTCGAGTCGGACGAGGACGTCCACACCTCGATCGAGCGCCAGCTCGGGGATGTCGGCCGCAAGATCCACGCGGGCCGGTCGCGGAACGACCAGGTCGCGGCCGCCTTCCGCCTGTACGTCCTCGACGCCTGTGCCGAGGCGCGCGACGAGATCGACGCGCTTGCTCTCGTCATCCTTTCGTTCGCCGAGTCCGAGGCGGAGACGGTGATGCCCGGCTACACGCACCTGCAGCGGGCGCAGCCGGTCACGCTCGGCCACCACGTGCTCGCGTGGGTAGAGATGCTCGATCGCGATCGGACGCGCTTCGCAGCAGCTGCGGAGGCCGCGGCGGAGAGCCCTCTGGGCGCGGGCGCACTCGCCGGCTCTACGCTCGAGCTGCCGCCGCCACCTCGTCAGATGCGCAACTCGATCGACGCCGTCGCCGATCGTGACTTCGCCCTCGACTACCTGTACGCGGCCGCAGTCCTCTTCACGCACCTCTCGCGGATCGGCGAGGAGATCGTGATCTGGGCGACCTCCGAGTTCGGGTTCGTCCTTCTCCCCGAGTCCGCGGCCACGGGGTCGTCGATGATGCCGCAGAAGCTCAACCCCGATGTCGCGGAGCTCGCGCGCGGAAAGGCAGGCACGGCGATCGGGCGACTTACCGGTCTGCTGGCGACCGTGAAGGGGCTCCCGCTCGCGTACGACCGCGATCTCCAGGAGGACAAGACGCCGGTGTTCGCGACTCGGCGGGACACGAGGCTCGCGCTCGAAGCGCTGACCATGCTCGTCAGCGGGCTCGCGGTCGACCGCGCGCGGCTTGCGAAGGCGGCGGCCGACCCGCTCCTGCTCGCGACGGACGTGGCGGAAGCGCTCGTCCACCAAGGCGTCCCGTTCCGCGATGCCCATGGGCAAGTCGCCGAAAGCGTTCGCGACGGCTCCTTCAAGAAGCCGCGCAAGCGTGCCAAGCGGTCAGCGCCCGGACCCGGTGGCATTCGGGACGCGCTCGACGAGGCGCGCCACCGCTTCGTCGACAATCTGTGATTTGCACGAGGCCGGCTCTAATGTGCACAAGACCGGACCTCGGCTAGAGCCGAACTCGGTCTAAAAGGCGCCGGACTCGCCGTCGCTTGCGCTCTTGAACGACTAGCGCTCGGCGACCAACGTGTCGCGAACGCGGCGCTGGAAGTCGGCGATGAGCTTTTCGCTCTCCGCCATCAGCCGGCCTTGTGGGACCATCCCCGAGTCGAGGCCGCGCTGGACTGACTCGACCAGAGCGACGTCCTCCTCGCCGACCTGGTTGTCCCAGGCCATGAGTTCCTCGATCTCGTTCTTCGAAGCGTCTGGCCCGAAGTAGTAGTCCGTTACCTCGACCGTCCGCTTCGCGCCGTCGGGGTTCCACCGCTCGAGCGAGACGTTGGGGATTCCAGGGGCGATATTCACCGTCGTCATCGGAAAGAGGAAGTGGAACTGCGACTGCTTGACGGCCCCTCGCGGTGTGAACGCAGCCTTGCCGTTCCCGTCCAGCGCGGACGCGCGGACCGGCCCGATCTGGCTCGAGAAGGTCTCGTGGACGCTCAGGAGGTAGCTGTCCGGGTTTACGTCGATGACCTTGCTGAACCCCGGGTGCGCGGCGGGGCAGTGGTAGCACTCGAGATAGTTCTCCATCGCGATCTTCCAGTTCGAGTCGACGGGCCACTCGTGATGCGAGTGGAAGCGGAGGGTGTCGACGTCGAGGCCGCTTCGACCCACAATCGCGGGCATGTCTCCGAGAGCGTCCTCGAGCGGGGCGGCGTACGGGTCGGGGTTGACGAAGACGAACGGCCCCCATGTTCCGACGGACACAGGGAGCAGCGAGAGTCCGCCGGAATCGAACCCAGGCTCTCGCTCGGAGCGTGGCGCCTTGCGCAGCGTGCCGTCGAGGTCGTAGGTCCAGGCATGGTAGGGGCACTGCAGTGTCTCGCGGCAGCCTTCGCCCGCGAGAACGACATGCCCGCGGTGCCTGCAGACGTTGACGAACCCGCGCAGCGTCCTATCGGCGCCGCGAACGACGGCGATCGGGACGTGTCCGACCTGCGCGGCGAAGAAGCATCCCCGGTCGGTGACCCACTCGAGAGGTCCCGCGTAGTGCCAGGCCGCGGCAAAGATCCGCTCGCGCTCGAGCGCGAACACGTGCTCGTCCGAGTACCAGCTCGCCGGGAGCGTCCAGCCGTCCTCGAGCGCGTGCTCGAAAGGCGCGATCGAAGTCGTCTGTTCCGTAGCCATCTACTTGCCTCCTGACTGACTTGTCAGTCAGGATACTCGGGATGGAGGGAATCGAGCAAGCGCCGCCCCGTTCCGCGCGCGACCGCGTCGACGAGATCCTGCGCGCGGCGTGCCGCGTCATCGTGTCGGAAGGGGCACACGCGCTTCGGATCGGGGGCGTCGCCGTCGAGGCCGGCGTCTCCCGGACGCTTGTTCACTACTACTTCCAGACTCGGAAGGAGCTTCTGAGAGCGGCGTTCGCATTTGCGGAGGATCGCCGTGTCCAGGCGCTCGAGGCTGAGCTGGAACAGTTGACCACCGGTGCCGAGAAGGCCGAGCGCGCACTTCTCCGCACGATCGAGCCCGCGCTCGAGGAAATGCCTGCCCTTTGGAACGAGGTATGGAGCAGTCTTCGGGACGACGCGGAGCTGGGGCCGCTCGCTCGCGAGCGATATCGCATGTGGGCCGAGCGGGTCATTCGCCTGCTCGAGGAGGGACACGACGACGGATCGGTGCCGCGCGCGGTCGACCCATACAGTGCCGGCTGGCGGCTCGCCGCGACAGCGGACGGCCTCGAGTCGATCCTCTACCTCGGGCTCCTCGACTCGGGGGCGGCGCGCGCGCTTCTCACCTCGTGTGTCGAGCGGGAGCTCGCCGCGTGATGCTGTCGCAAGCCATCACGCTCTCGGGCGTCAGCAAGCGCTTCGAGTCCGTGGCCGCCGTCGACGATGTCTCGCTGGAGATATCGAGCGGCGAGTTCTTCTCGCTGCTCGGCCCCTCGGGGTGCGGGAAGACGACGACCCTGCGCATGATCGCTGGCTTCGAGCGGCCCGATGCGGGCCGGATCCTCATCGGCGACGTCGACATCACCGAGACACCTCCGCATCGCCGCCCCGTGAACACGGTGTTTCAGAGCTACGCGCTGTTCCCGCATCTGAGCGTGGAGCAGAACGTCGCGTTCGGGCTCCGCTTCACGAGCGTGTCGAAGGTCGAAGGTCGCGCGCGAGTCCGCGAGGTGCTCGAGCTCGTGCGGCTCACCGGGTTCGAGCAGCGCCGACCCCATCAGCTTTCAGGCGGACAGCAGCAGCGGGTCGCTTTGGCGCGCGCTCTCGTGCTCTCGCCGTCCGTGCTCTTGCTCGACGAGCCGCTCGGCGCGCTCGACGCGAAGCTGCGCCGCGACCTCCAGATCGAGCTCAAGAGCCTTCAGCGCGAGATCGGGATCACGTTTCTCTACGTGACGCACGATCAGGAAGAGGCGTTGACGATGTCCGATCGACTCGCCGTCATGGCACGCGGGAAGGTGGAGCAGCTCGGCACACCGCGCGACGTGTACGAGCAGCCGGAGACGACCTTCGTGGCCGACTTCCTTGGCGTGTCGAACCTGATGCGTGCTCGTGTCCTCGACCATGGACGCGTGGACGTCGGCGGTGTCGTGCTGGCTTCGACGAGCGGAGATGCAACCGCGTCAGGGGTCGTCCGGGTCACGATACGACCCGAGCGAGTGCGCATCGAGCCGCCCGGGGCAGGGGGCGCGAACCGCACGCCCGCGACGATCGAGCGGTTCGTCTACCTCGGTTCGACGACCCAGGTGTTCGTCGTCCTCCCCGGTGGTGACCGGGTGCAGGCACTTGTTGCGAACTCGGGGGACGTCGAGGAGTACGACGTCGGCGCAGCCGTGACCGCTCACCTTCCCGCCGACGCCTTGCGCATCCTCGCCGACGACGAGCCGGTTGCCGGATGACGGACGTCGTCGTCCTCGGCGCCGGGCTCGCGGGGCTCTGCGCCGCGCGCGACCTCGACCGCGCCGGCGCGGACGTCATCGTGCTCGAGGCTCGAGACCGCGTCGGCGGCCGCGTCGAGCAGGTTTCCGTCGACGGGAGGCCTGTACAGCTCGGCGGGGAGCTCGTCGGAGAGGCCCACACGGCGTATCTCGGCCTCGTCGAGGAGCTGGGCATGACGCTCACGTCGACCTACACGTCGGTCGAAGGCGCAACGACCTACGACCTCGTGGACGGTGTCTTGCGCTCTGAGGACGGATTTCCGTTCGCGACTGCGGCGGAGCGCGCCGACTACGCGCGGGTCGAGCGGCTCTTCGGCGAGCTCGTGGTGACCGTGGATCCCGACGATCCCTGGTCCCACCCCGACGCGGCACGGCTCGACAACGTGTCGTGGGCCCGTTGGATGCGGTCGGTCGGCGCGCTGCCGTCGACGATGCGCGCGGTCGAGGCGGGTGCGCTCGCGCTCGCCGCTGGCTCCAGCGAGCGCACGTCACTTCTGGCGGAGCTACGGAAGGCAGTGGCAGTGGGCGACACCGGCTTCTACTCGTACGACCTCTGGGAGTCCATGCAGGTGGCCGAAGGGAGCGCGGAGGTCGCGCTACGCATGGGCGACGAGCTCGAAGGTCATATCCGATTCGGCGCGCAGGTGATGTCGATCTCCGTCTCGCCGCAGGGATGCAATGTGTCGCTTGCGTCTGGCGAGGATGTGGACGCGGAGGCCGTCGTCTGCGCGCTGCCTGTCAGTGTGCTTCACGGCGTCCGGATCGAGGGCATCTCGCCCGAGCGGCTCGCCTCTCTCCGAGCCCAGCGTCAGGCGCAGGCCGCGAAGGTCGTCACGGTGTACGAGCGCGCGGTTTGGGCTGACGTTGGTGCGAACGGTCTCTCGGACGGCGAGCAGCTTCTGGGGTCGACGTGGCCACAGCGTCCGGGCGTACTCTCCGGGCTTGTTCCCCCCGAGCGCGTCATGTGGCTCCTCGCGACGGCGGAAGAGGACCGTGAGCGCGTTCTGCACGATGAGCTCGTGCGCATGTACGGGCCAGAGGCGGGTATGCCACGCCATACGTTCCTCCGGCTATGGGCGACCGATCCGTACACGCTCGGCTATACGACGCACTGGTGGCCCGGAGACGTGCTCCGGGTCGGTCCGCTGCACGGCACGCACGATCCCCCCTTCTACGTGTGCGGCTCCGACCAGTGGGTCGCGGGGTACATGGAAGGCGCGGTGCGGACGGGAAGGGCCGCGGCTGCGGCCGCGCTCGGGAAGGAAGCATGGACGCACGCCTGATCGAAGCTGACGTCGCCGTCGTCGGAGCCGGGATCTCGGGTCTCGCTGCCGCAGCCCACGTCGCGGCGGCAGGTCGGAGCGTCGTCGTCCTCGAAGCTCGCGATCGCGTCGGCGGACGCCTCTGGAACACGGAGATCGGTGGCGAGGCGAACGAGCTCGGCGGCGAGTGGGTCGCGCCCTACCACTCGAGGCTCCGCGAGCTTCTCCCGGAGCTCGGCATCGAGCTGTTCTCGGCGTACCGGGACGGGGACGACGTCTACGTCGACGAGGCGGGACGTGCGCACCGGCACGGCGGATCCGAGACCGGGCTTTCGTCCGCGTCGGAGCGTGCGCTGAAGGAAGCGGATGCCAAGCTCGACGCCCTCGCGAAGGAGCTCGATCCGGAGGCGCCGTGGGAACACCCCCGCGCTCGGGCTTACGACACGATCACGTTCGACGAGTGGCTCCGGCAGGAGGTAGCCGACGAGGTTGCTCGCGAGAACCTGCGCTCGTACCTGGCCGACGGCTTTCTCACGAAGCCGGCGCACTCGTTCTCGCTGCTCCAAGGGCTCTGGGCCATCGCAGGCGCCGGCGGAACCTACGAGCTCTTCGCGGCGGAGCAGTGCCTTGCGTACCGGGTCGTCGGCGGGTCGCAGCTGATCCCCATTCGCTTGGCCGAGCGCCTCCGCGATCGCGTCGTTCTCGACTCACCCGTGCGCTCGATTCGCTGGCAGGACGGCCGCGTGCAGGTCGACGCGGGCGACGTTCGTGCGGACGCCGGCGCGGTCGTCGTCGCCGTTGCCCCTAACCTCGCCGCCACGATCCGCTTCGAGCCTGCGCTGCCGGCGTGGCGCATGAGCCTGCAGCAGGCGAGCTCACAAGGGAGCGTCACAAAGTTCCTCGCGGTCTACGACCATCCGTTCTGGCGCGAAGACGGCCTCTCAGGCGAGGGCTTTGCGCCGTACGGGCTCGTTCGCGAGCTCTACGACAACACCCCGCCGTCGGCGGCCGTCGGTGTGCTGTGCACGTTCCTGCCCGGCGAGCAGGCGGATCTCGCGGCGCGCATGAGCCCCGACGCCCGGCGCGGCGCGATCCTCGAAGGGCTGGCTGCCTTCTTCGGCCCCGAGGCGCTCCGCGCCACGGAGCTCATCGAGACCGACTGGGCCGCCGAGGAGTGGACGCGTGGCGCCTACGCGTCGACGTTCGGCATCGGCGGCCTCACGCGCTTCGGCCCGGACCTGCGGCGCCCGGTCGGCCCGATCCACTGGGCGTGCGCCGACATTGCCGGGTTCGGGAACATGCACATGGAAGGCGCCGCCCGCTCCGGTGAAGCTGCCGCCGCCGACGTTCTCGCCATCTGACGTACGGCGTCGGCTCTCCTAGCGTGGAGCGCCGATCACCGCGAACAACCTCCACTCCCCCGGGACACCCTTCAACTCGTGGACCCCGTACTCGCGGAACTCGATCTCGGAGCCCGCGACTAGGTCTTTGACGGTGCTCGAGACGACCACCTCACCCGGGCGGGCCAGGGCCGCGACCCGCGCCCCCGTATGGACGGCGATGCCGGCGACCTTGCCGTCGACGAGCTCGCACTCTCCAGTATGCAGCCCGGCGCGTACCTCGAGACCGAGCTCCCGTACCGCGTCGACCACGGCGCAGGCGCAGGAGATGGCACGAGCGGGGCCGTCGAAGCTCGCGAGGAAGCCGTCACCGGCGGTGTCGACCTCGACTCCCCGGTGGCGCATGAGCAGCTGGCGGACGAGTGAGTGGTGGCGCTCGAGGAGCGCGCGCCACGCGCGATCGCCCAGCTCGGCCGCCTTCACGCTGGAGTCGATGATGTCGGTGAACAGCACCGTCGCGAGCACGCGGTCGGGTTCGGCTTCGGCCCACGAGCCCGACTCGTGGAGATCGCAGAGAAACGCTCGCACGGCCCTGTTCACCTCGGTTGTACCGCGGCCGAAGTGCAGTCTCGCGGCCTCCGGAACCGTCATGAAGCGCGCGCCCGGGATGCGCTCGGCCATCCAGCGAGCCGCCTCGGGCGGCACGACAGCGTCGTCGGTGCCGTGGAGCACCAGCGTGGGCACGCGAATCGCCGGCAGGACATGGCGGATGTCGATCTCCTGGTTCATGCGCGAGAGCGCCGCCAGCGTGCCCGGGCTGGCGGACCAGCGGAGGTAGTCGACGATGACCGGCACGTCCTCCTCCTCCCAGGCTGCGAGCTCGTGGATGAACGCGAGCGCCTCCTCGCGCGTCCCGTAGATCTGCAGTTCGCGTGCAGCGTCCCCTCGGTACTGCTGCTCTGTTCGCCCCCACACATAGTCTGGCGCCCACATCGTCCGCGGAAAACCGCCGCGGAGGACGAGCGCTGCGGTTCGATCCGGATAGGTCGCGGCGAACAGCGCGCTCATGGGCGCCCCTTCGACGACGCCGAGGATCGCTGCGCGCTGCGAGCCGACGGCGTCCATCACTGCGCGCAGGTCGTCCATCCTCGCCTCGAGCGTCGGGGCTCCGGTGACGGGATCGGACATGCCGGTTCCGCGCTTATCGAACAGGATCAAACGAGAGAACTCGGTGAGCTCCTCGAGCCCGCGTGCGAACGACGGCACTGTCCAGCGAAGCTCGACGTGGGAGACGAAGCCCGGTACGAACACGAGGTCGAAGGGGCCGTCCCCGACGATCTGGTACGCAACCGAGACGTCTCCACTCCGCGCGTAGCGTGTCTCCCCCAGCACGCCCGTTAGTCTGACGCCTCGTCGACGTGATGGTCGCTGGCCTCGGGCCGCCTAGCGAAGCGGCTCGGCGTCGAGCGTCGCGAACTCGCCGACCGCCGATCCCGTCTGACCCCGTGTCGCCCGCACCGCGTGCCAGAGCAGGAATCCCACGAGGGCAAACACGATCGTGAATACAAGCGTCAGCGTCGCGAGCGCGTTCAGAGCGGGCGTCGGCGCCGTGCGACCGGTCCCGTAGATCCGGACCGGAACCGTGTCGGTGTTCGTGCCGGACGAGAGGAACTGGCTGATCACGAAATCGTCCATCGAGATCGCGAAGACCACGATCCCGCTGGCCACTATCGCCGGTACCAGCATCGGGAGCAGCGCCAGCCGTACGGCCTGCAGCTGCGATGCGCCGAGGTCGCGCGCGGCTTCCTCGTACTCCGGTCCGATAGCGAGCAGCCGTCCGCGAACGATGATCAACACGAAGACGAGCGAGAACGTGATGTGGCCGATCGATTGGGCGACAGTGCCCAGCGGTATGAACGTCAGCAGGTGTACGAAGACGAGAAACAGCGCGGTCCCCATCACGATCTCGGGCGTGACGAGCGTCGCGAGTGAGACTCCCCGGGACGTTCCGGCTCCACGCCCTCGCCAACGGGTCAACCCGATTGCCAACGCGACGCCGATCGGAACGGTGACGAGCACCGCGATCGCTGCTAGCCGCATGCTCTGGAGCAGCGCAGTGCTGAGGGTCGGGTCGTGCAGGACGGACAGGTCGGGATCGCCCGTGTACCAGCGTGTCGACCAGCCTTGAGCGGTCGACCGTGAGCGACCCTCGTTGAACGAGAAGCGGATCGCGATGAGGATCGGGACGATCGACCAGACGAGGTACATCGCAGTGAAGAGCACGAGGAACCGCGGCTTTCCCCAAGGGTTTGACCACCAGTCGCGGAGACGTCTCATCCTCTGAGCCTCCGCTGGGCTCTCGCCGTCGACACGACGTAGTACCCCATGAAGACCACGAGGAACAGCATCAGCACGATGACGAGCGCCGCGCCGACGGGGATCTGCTGCCCTCCCTTGATGTAGAGGTAGATCTCGTTCCCGATCATGCTCGTCTGCGGCGATCCCGAGAGCAGGTTGGGCGTGTAGTAGTCGCCGAACATCGGCAGCGCGATGATCACGATCCCCGCCAGGATCGCCGGCATCGACAAGGGGAGGGTCACCAGCCGGAACGCCTGGAAGGGGCTCGCGCCGAGATCCCGCGCCGCCTCGAGGAGGCTTCGGTCGATCCGGTCGAGGAACGCGTAGAGCGGCAGGATCATGAACGGTACGTAGCCGTAGACGAGGCCGAGGATGACCGAGGATGCGCGTCCGTCGAGCCAGTTCCGCGGCGCGTCCAGGATCCCGATCCACACGAGCACGTCGTTCACCCACCCGTCGTCCTGCAGCAGGTTGATCCAGGCGAGCATCCGCATGAGGTAGCTGACGAAGAACGGCGCGATGAGCCCGGCGAGGAGGAGGCCCTTCCAGCGTCCGCCGTAGCGGGCGACGAAGTACGCGACGGGGTAGGCGATGAGGAGCGAGAGCGCTGTGGCGATCAGGACGTAGAAGAACGTGCGTACGAAGACCGTCTGGAAGGCCGCGCCGCTCGTGAAGAGGCCCTCGAACACGAACTCGAACGCTCGCGTGTTCCACTCGAGTGGGTTCCACTCGGGTTGCGGCGTCTGGAAGATCGGATCGACGGTTCCGAGCGCGACGCAGACGATGACGTAGAACGGGAGGAGAAAGAAAAGGCAGAGCCAGACGATGCCGGGCAGTGCCAGTCCCGCCCAGTAGGCGTCCCCTCCCTTGGGGTTACTTCGCACCCGCGATGAACTCGGCCCAGGCGTTCTGCCACAGCGTCTGACCGGTAGGTGTCAGCTCGGTCTGCTCGTAGCCCTGGTCGAAGTCGCTCTCACGGACGATCGCGGTCTTCAGGTTCGGAGGCACGACCCCGTCGGCCACGAGTCGATCGGGATCGAGCTTGACGAACGGCGGTTGGTACCCGACGTAGTTCGCGTAGTTGTCGTACCCGTGCTTCTCGTCGAGCAGGTAGTTCAAGAAGTGGTGGGCCAGGACGGGGTGTTTCGCCGATTTCGGGACGGCGATCATGTCGCTACCGATAGTCCCGCGTCCGTCCTCCGGGAACCAGTATCCGAGTGCCTCTGGCCCAACTCCCTCTTCGAGGGAGTACTGGGCCGAGACCGCGCTGCCCGACCACATCTGGTGCACCCAGGCAAGACCGCCCGGGAGGTTCGTGTAGTCGTTGGTCGAGTACTTCACGTTCACGGCGTCGATGAGCGACAGCAGGTCGTTTTTCGCGAGCTCGATCTCGTCCGGGTCCTCCGTGTTGATGTTCGTGACTCCGTTCTTCAGGAGCATGTGCCCGAAGGCGTCGCGGCTGTCTTCGAGGACGTAGACCTTTCCTTTGTTCGCCTCGTCCCAGTAGATCTCGTACGGGTTCGAGTAGTTCTCTGGGCGGGAATCTGTCCTGTCCTTCCGGTACCCGATCCCGGTGGTCCACGTGACGTACGGCACCGTGTACTGCGAGCCCTTGTCGTACCACGGGTCCTGAAGGTTCGGCCACACCGTCTTCGACAGATTCGGCAGGTAGGCATGATTCAGTGGCTGGAGCGTCTTGCCTACGACGAGGCGGCTCATGCGATCCGTCGTCGGGAAGAAGACGTCGTAGTCGATCGCGCCCGACGAGAGCTTCGTGATGGCCTCGTCCATCGTGTCGAAGAACGACTCCTCGACCTTGACACCGTACTCCTTCGCAAAGTCCTTCTTGATCCTGGGCCAGAGATAGCCGTTCCAGTTGTAGATCTTGAGCGTGCCGCTCTCGGGCTCGAGGCCGGAGGCGATCATCGGGTTGTCGTCGAAGAGTGGATGGGTGACGGGATTGTCGGGACGCGCGATCTGAAGCTCGGGCGCGCTTGCGCTGCCGTCTCCTCCTCCGCATGCCGCGAGCAGCGTGCTCAGACTCGACAGGCCTACAACGCCAGCCGCGGACCGCCCGAGAAACTCCCGCCTTCCGTACCTCGACTCTCGCGGGTGAAACGTGGCCATCACGATCCCCTCCTTCTACCCCCGGCAGGTAACCCGTGCTTTCTACCGCTCCAGGTCCCTTCGCACAAGCTCTGGACGATCAGTTGTCGAATCCTTAACCGGCTGGCCGACCGACAACGAGGGCATCTACTGCGACCGCCCCCGTGGAGCTGAGGATCAACGGGTTGACGTCGATCGACTCGACCTCGGGGTACGCGATAGCGATCTGGCCGAGCGCGATGAGCGTGCGTGCGACCCCGTCGGCAAAGTCGTTCACGCCTGTGTCGGCGACCAACTCGCGCGCTGCGTCGAGGTCGAGCGGCGGCACGGTGGCAGTAACATGCGCGAGTTCCTCGACGGCGCCTCCGCCGGCGCCCACGACCAGCACCGGCCCGTAGTCGGGATCTCGCGTCATGCCGCACAGCACCTCGCTGCCGCGGGCGATCTGCTTCGCGACCAGAACGGGCCCTCCCAGGTGGCGCGCGGCCTCTGCGGCTTCCTCGGGGGACCTCACGTCCAGCACCACGCCTCCTTCTCGGCTCTTGTGCGCCGGTCCGTCCCGCTTGACGACCACGGGTGTGCCCAGTTCTCCTGCGGCGCGTGCGGCTTCCTCGGGTCCGGCAGCCCGGCGCCGCGGAGCGAACTCGACACCGAAACGCTCGAGCACGAGCGCGGACTCATGCTCGGGCAGCGGGCCGGGTGCGAGAAGGTCGGAGAGATCGTGTGGGACGCCGTCACCCGTCGGCGCTCTCCACGACCGTCTCAGCGTGACGTTCGCCAATGCTCGCATCGAGTCCTTCGGGCCTCGCAACAGCGGAACGTCGAGCTCACGCGCGAGCTCCTGGAACCGGCGGGAAGGGTCGGCGCTGTGGACGGTTGTCATCGCGCAGAAGAGGTCGTGCTCGTCGGCGAGGCGGCTGAGCGCGCGTAGCGTCAGCTCGCACCAGCCGTCGTTCGACGCGTCGCGGAACTGCGAGAGGTCGGCTTGCCCGAGGAGGATGTCGAATGCTCCGGCCTCTGCCATCAGCTCGAGCGAGCGCGGATAGACCTCGCTCTCGTCTGCGATACCCCAGGCGTCGAGAGGGTTCCCGGGTGCGATGAAGTTGGGGAAAGCCTCGCTGAGACGCGCCGCAAGCTCACTCGGGAGAGGCGTGAAGGGGATCCCGGCAGCCTCGGCGTGATCGGCCAGGAGCGCGCACTCGCCGCCCGATTCGGAGATCGCCCCGATTCGCGATCCCGTGGGCCATCGCCGGCGACCGAGGATCTCGAGCGTCTCCACCAGCTCGTGGAAGTCCCCGACCTCGATGGCGCCGTATCTCCGCAGCACGGCCGAGAACGCCCGCTCCGAGCCGACGAGAGCACCGGTATGCGAGAGCGCCGCTCGCGCGGCAGCCTCTGAACGGCCGACCTTGAGGCAGGCGACTGGCTTCCCCGCTTCTGCGCACGCGGCGAGGGCGCGCACGAACGCGTCGGGTCGGCGAACCGTTTCGAGGAAGAGCCCGATCGCCCGCGTCTCCTCGTCCTCCGCGAAGAACGAGACGAAGTCGGCGGCGTCGGTGACCGCCTCGGCCCCCGACGAGATCACGCACCGGATGCCGATCCTGCCTCCGAGCGAGAGGAACGCGTCCGCGATCGATCCCGACTGGCAGAGAACGGCGACGTTGCCTGTCGCTGTCGTCTCAGGTGGAAGGCCGTTCCATGCCGCCGGACCGCCCGGGACGACGACTCCCATGCAGTTCGGCCCAAGGAGCACAGCACCGAGCTCGCGCGCCCGCGCGGCGAGCCGCTCCGTCGTGGGCTTCGCCGCCGCGCCGGCCTCGGCACCGACGCCAGGCACGACGAACGCTCGGACACCGGCAGCAGCAGCCTCTTCGAAAGCTTCCTCGACGCGCTCGTGGTTCACCATCAACAGTGCCGCCTCCGGCACCTCGGGTAGCGCGGCGACGCTCGGATAGCAGCGGAGCCCGGCGACTTCGTCGTGGTTCGGGTTGACACCCCAGGCCTTCATGCCGGTGCGAACGACGGTTTCCACGGCCGCTGGATTTCGTGGTGACGCGCCGACGACAGCGAGCGAGCTCGGGAGGACAAGTGCGCGGACGTTGCTCACGGCACCATTCTCGCGGTTAGCATCGCGCGTCATGGCGCACGAGAAGCGGGTCGAGATCCGGTGGAGCGATGTCGACGCATACCTGCACGTCAACAACGCGGTCTACGCGACGTTCCTCGAGGAGTGCCGCGACGAGTGGGTCGACCGCGCGCTCGAGGGTGTCAGCGACACCTGGGACTTCGTTCTCGCCCGCGTGGCCATCGACTTCAGACGCGAGCTGCGCCTCGAGGACGAGGAGGTCGTGGTCTCGTGCGGCCTTGCGCGGGTGGGCAACTCGAGCGTCACGCTTCGTGAGCAGATCCGCACGCGCGAGGGCGAGCTGTCCGCCGAAGCCGAGGCTGTGCTCGTCGCGCGCGATCGAACGGCGGGACGCTCGCGTCTCCTGACCGATGGCGAGCGGGCAGCGTTCGAGCGTGTTCTCGAGCCTTCGTAGCCCCCTCCGGCTCGGGCCGGTCGAGATCCCGAACCGGATCGTCTCGACCGCACACCAGACCACGCTCGTCCACGAGCATCTGCCGACGGACGACTTCGTCGCCTACCACGATGCCCGCGCG
The DNA here is from genome assembly GCA_050697935.1 of Gaiellaceae bacterium. Classification (GTDB taxonomy): domain Bacteria; phylum Actinomycetota; class Thermoleophilia; order Gaiellales; family Gaiellaceae; genus GMQP-bins7. The sequence goes on from JBOHAY010000054.1 coordinate 37,197, forward strand.
CGCGGCGGCGTCGGGCTCATCGTGCTCGAAGCGACGGCCGTCGACGAGAGCGGACTTCTGACTTCGCACACGCTCGGCGGGTATCTGCCCGAGATCGTGGACGGCTACCGGCGGGTCGCGGCAGCGGTCAAGCCGCACGGGACGAGGCTCTTCGTCCAGATCTTCCATGGCGGGCGAGAGCAGATCGCGACCGCTCCGCGGCCGCCCGCACTTGCGCCCTCGCCTGTTCCAAGCCCACGGTTTCGCACGGAACCTCGCGCCGCGCGTCCCGCCGACCTCGAGCGCATCGTCGATGGGTACGCGCGCTCCGCGGCACTTGCCGCCGAAGCGGGTCTCGACGGGGTCGAGGTCTCGGCCGCTCACCGGTACCTGATCGAGCAGTTCTTCGACCCAGGGCTCAACCTACGAACGGACGAATGGGTGGACGGACGCCGCCTGCTCGAAGCAGTTCTTCGCGCAATCCGCGAGGCTGCGCCCGAGCTTTGTCTCGGCGTGCGGGTCTCGGGAGACTCGGAGCGCGGGCTCGCGATCGCAGAGGCAGCCGCGGCGGAGGGCGTGGACTACGTCTCGGTCGCTCTTGGCGATTCTTCGACCTATCTCGGGTCGGTGGGAATCGTGCCGCCGCCGCCGTTGGCAGAGGATGCAGTCGCGGCGCACGTCGGGCGCTTCCGTCTGGGTCCGCCGCTCGTCGCGACCTCGCGCATCGTCGACCCCGAGCACGCCGACCGGTTGATCGACGACGGGCTCGTCGACGCGGTCGGGATGACACGCGCGTTGATCGCGGACCCCCAGCTTCCGACAAAGGCGGGTGCGGGTCGCCGCATCCTGCGCTGCATCGGCTGCAACACCTGTATCGCGCACTACCACGCGGGAACAGGGATCGCCTGTGCGGTCAACCCGCGCACGGGCCGCGAGGTCACGCTGCCGGTCGTTCCAGCTGCGTCCATCACACGCCGCCTGGTCGTAGTCGGCGGCGGCCCAGCCGGGCTCGCAGCCGCTGTCGAAGCGGCAGAAACCGGGCATGACGTCGTGCTGCTCGAGCGGTCCGATCGGCTCGGCGGGCAGATGGCGTTGACGCATGCCGCGCCGGGTACCGCCGAGATCGGCCGGCAGCTCGTCGCCCTCTTCGAGGGGCGCCTCACCGACGCTGACGTCGACGTCCGCCTCGGGACCGAGGCCGACCCAGCGACGGTCGGCGCCTTCGAGCCCGACGCCGTCGTGGTCGCCACGGGCGCGCGTCCGTACACGCCCGATGTCGTGCTCGCTGGTGTCGAGGTAGTGCAGTCCTGGGACGTTCTCAACGCGGTGTCTGACACCGGGTCACCTAACCATGCGGGTTTGCGTGCCACTGGTGTCAGACACCGTGGGCTTCGGGTAGTGGTCGCGGACTGGGGTGGCGATCCGTCGGGGCTCGACGCAGCCGAAGTCCTCGCGCTCGCGGGAAACGACGTGACGCTCGCCGTGGCGTCGGTCGCGGTCGGCGAGGCCGTCCACCAGTACCGGCGCAACCTCTATCTGCAACGGCTGTATCGGGCGGGGGTGCGCGTTCTCCAGCATCACGCGCTCGCGGGCGCGAGCGGCGGTGAGGTCGAGCTGTCCAACGTCTTCGCCCCTGAGCTTCGTCTGCATCACGCGGCCGATCTGCTCGTGCTCGCGCAGGGTCGGGTCCCCGACGACGCGCTCGCCCCGGCGCTCGTCGCGGCAGGTCTCAGGATCGAGGAGGCCGGGGACTGTCTCTCCCCGCGCTCGCTCGAGGAGGCGATCCTCGAGGGAACGCTCGCCATCCGTCGAGCATGTGCGTTTACGTAGGCTCCGCGCGATGATCGTTCCCGAGCTCCCCCCGGAGGTCCAGGCGCTGAAGGAGGCGGTTGGCTGTTTCGTCGAGACCGAGGTGTACCCACTCGAGGCACGCATCGCCGAGCGAGGATCGATCGACCCCGCCGAGCTCGACGCCCTGCGCCTGAAGGCGCGCGCTGAGGGATTCGCGATGCTGAACATGCCCGCCGAGGTCGGCGGGAGGGATCTCTCGATGCTCGGTCAGGTGGCACTCGAGGAGGAAACGGGGAAAGCCACGAACGGTCTCGGCTTCGCCGTCGTCGACCGCGGGCCGCGCGAGCTCTTCGAAATCGCGGCTCCCGAGCAGATCGAGCGCTACATCCTCCCCATCGTGCGCGGCGAGTACCGCGAGGCGTGGGCTCTGACCGAGCCGGGCGCCGGCTCCGACCTCACCGGCCTCCAGGCAACCGCTGTCCGTGACGGGGACGCGTGGGTGCTGAACGGCGAGAAGTGGTTCGTGACGAGCGAGGGCGAGCCCGGCGTCTACATCGTGCTCGCAGTCGCCGAGGGCGACCAGGCGCTGTTCCTCGTCGATCCCGACGCTCCGGGTCTCGAGATCCGGCGTACGCCGAGATTCCTCCACGACCCGTACATCGACCACCACCCCGAGATCGTCTTCACGGACTGCCGCGTCCCGGACGCGAATCGCGTTCCCGCCAGCGGCGATGCCGGCGCCAAGGAGTGGATCCTCGTCGAGCGACTCTTCATTGCCGCCCGCTGCTGCGGCGCAGCGCTGCGGCTCGTCGATCTCACCTCGGCGTGGGCGCAGGAGCGCGAGGCGTTTGGGTCGCCAATCGCCGAGTATCAGGGTGTGTCCTTTCCGCTTGCCGACTCGCTCACCGAGCTGCACGCCGCACGCCTCCTCACCTACCACGCGGCCCACGCGTTCGACACGCTCTCGGATCGGAGCGTCGTCCACGGCAAGGTCGCGATGGCGAAGCTCTACGCCTCCGAGATGGCGGGACGGGTCGCTGACCGAGCGGTTCAGGCATTCGGCGGGCGTGGCTACATGCTCGAGAATCCAGCTGCGCGGTTCTATCGCGAGCTTCGAGTCGACCGGATCTGGGAGGGGACGAGCGAGATCCAGCGCTGGGTGATCTCGCGCGGTGTCTTCAAGCGCGGCGCGGCTCCGTATCTCGGCTGGGAGTAACGAAGCGGCGAGGACGGAGCTCAGTCTCCGAGGACGTGTCGTAATCCGCTGAACCAGCGCAACCGCTTCTCCCACGGCACCGCCGCGTTGGCCGGAGACGTCGACGGGAGGACGAAGAGCAAGGTGGCACCGAGCCTCCGCTGCTGGAGCCCGTGCTCAGGGCGCTCGCGGAAGACTCCCTGGAATGCAGCCTTGCCGACGAAGGCGATGACCCGGGGGCCGATCTCCTCGGCCATGACCTCGAGACGCTCCCGCGCTCCCGCGAAATCCGCGGCACGCAGGTCGTTCGAGCCGCGAGTAGTCCTCCGTGCCGCGTTCGTCAGCCCGACACCGAGCGCGAGCAGATCGTGCTGTTCTTGCGGCTCGAAGAGACGTGGCGTGAATCCGGCTGCGTGGAGCAGTCGCCAGAAGTCGTTGCGCGGGTTCGCGAAGTGCGCGCCGGCCGCGGCGCTCACTCGCCCGGGGTTGATCCCGCAGAAGACGACGCGGAGGTTCGGCCCGAGGACGTCCGGAACGCTCAGGCGGCTTCGACGTCGCGCGCGTCCAGCCGAAGCTCGAGCAGCATCCGGAGGCGCTCGCCCACGTCCGATGCCTCGGTTCGGGGGTCGAGTTGGCGCTGGACCACCTTGACGGTGTCCTCGGTGTAGCGCCAGCCGTAGCAGCGCTCGTAGCACTCCGCCTCGCTGAGCGTCCGGAGTCGCTCCATTCGCTGCGCAGGCTAGGCCACGGTCCGGACGACGCGGGGTAGGCTCCCGCCGTGCCGGCGCGCCCACGGATCCTCGACTTCGACGTCATCGTCGACCGTGCCGGCGACGCGCGGAGCGCGCTCGGAGGAAGCCCGCTCCCGAGGCAGGTCGAGTGGTGGGCCGAGCATCTCGTCCTCGCCGGCCTCGTTCGCTGCACACTCGCGAGCATGGACTATTCGGCGCGGCGCGCAGGACTCAACTCGGCGGGCTCCGGGACAGCACACGGCACCGTCACGAAGCGCGAGGAGGACGGCCTGTACTCCTTCGTCGACATCGAAACGATGCTCGAGGTCGACCTCGCTCCTGCACCGGAGCCCGGTGCGCTTCGGGAGCTTGTCGCCAGGGCCGAGCGCGGCTGCTTCGTATCGAACTCACTGACGGCGAAGCCCCGTCATCGTTGGATCGTGAACGGCGAGGAGGTCGTGTGAGCACTACGGCTTTCGACATCGCATCGGTCCGTGCCCGCTTCTCGGCGCTCCACCGCCCGCTCGCGTTCTTCGACGGCCCCGGAGGCACGCAGTGCTCGGACGAGGTCATCCACGCGATCTCCGACTACCTGCGAGAGACGAACGCGAACATCGGTGCGCCCTACGAGACGAGTCGGCGCACCGACCAGCTCGTCGATCGTGCGCACGAACGCGCCGGAGCCTTCCTCGGCTGCTCGGCCGGGGAGGTCGCCTTCGGGCAGAGCATGACTGCGCTCAACTTCCTGCTGACGCGTGCGTTGGCGCGTACGCTCGAACGGGGCGACGAAGTCGTCGTCACAGCGCTCGACCACGACGCAAACGTGTCCCCCTGGCTGGAGCTCGCCCACGATCTCGGGATCGTCGTTCGGACGGCAGCGCTGACGGACGAGCTCGAAGTCGACTACGAGGATCTCGCCGCCAAGCTCTCCGATCGCACGCGCGTCGTGGCGTTTCCCGTTGCTGCCAACTCGGTGGGCACCGCGCCCGACGTGCGCCGAATCGTCTCGCTCGCGCACGGGGCCGGCGCGCTCGCCTGGGCCGACGCTGTCCACTACGCGCCGCACGGGCCGATCGACGTGGCGGCATGGGACGTGGACGTCCTCCTCTGCTCGCCGTACAAGTTCTTCGGTCCGCACATGGGGCTCGCGTTCGGGAAGCGCGAGCTGCTCGAGTCCTGGCGCGCGTACAAGGTGAGGCCGGCCGCCGACGAGCCGGTCGGTCGTCGCTTCGAGCTCGGCACACTGCAACACGAGCTCCTCGCCGGGTTCGTCGCAGCGGTGGACTACGTCCACTCGCTCGGCTGGGACGCGATTCAGGCTCACGAGCATGCGCTCGGAGAGCGGTTCCTGGTCGGGCTCCCGGAGCGGATCGCGCTCTACGGACTTCCGACGATGGCCGGGCGCGTTCCGACGTTCTGCTTCAACGTCCGAGGGCGGAGTCCCGAAGAGGTCGCGACGTTCCTCGCGGAGCGAGAGATCGCTGTCTGGCACGGTGACTACTACGCCGTCGAGACAATGCGCTACCTCGGTCTCGACGATGGTGCGGTGCGCGCGGGGATCGTCCACTACAACACCGAGGACGAGGTCGACCGGATGCTCGCCGGGCTTGCGGAGCTCTCCTAGACCGTGGTGGATAAGGACTACTCCGAGACGCCGCTCTCGCAGAAGCTCGGCGCCAAGCCGGGGGCTGGCGTCGTCGTCTACTTCACGACGAGCCGCGCGGATATGGAGCGACGGTTCGATGCACTGAAGGCGGCGCTCGATCCCGCGGACGGGTTCTGGATCGCATGGCCGAAGAAGGCGGCGAAGATCGAAGGCGATCTCACGTTCGAGACAGTTCAGGAGATCGGCCTCGCGCACGGACTCGTGGACAACAAGTCTTGCTCGATCGACGAGCGCTGGCAGGCGCTGCGCTTCGTGTATCGGCTCGAGGATCGTCCCTAACCGTATGACTTGCGGGCCCGGTTCCACGGGTCCCCATCCCAGCGGATCAGGTCCGGGTCGATGCCGCGAGCCTCGGCCAGATCGCAGGTGAGTCGCTGGAAGCGGACGATGTCGACGACCGGGTGACTCGTCGGCACGAATGTGGCGTCACAGCCCAGCTCGTCGAGCGCCCGCATCACATCGCCGGCCCGCTCCGCGGCGCGGCCCTCTCCCTCGAGCACGAAGCAGCGAACCGAGTCGTCGACGGCGGCGAGGTGCCCGTGCAGAAGCTGCTCGGTGTGGTGTACCTCGGCGGCCACGTGCGCGCCTTCGCGGAGCTTGAGAACGGCCTCGAGTACGGTTGGTGCATCGCCTCCCGCGCCGGCGATGACGAAGCGATCGTGCTCGGACGCGCCGAGCGCAGCGGCCGAGAGCTCGCGTTCGACCGCATCCGGAAGCCCGCTTACATCCTCGCCTCGCAGCACGCGCCCCGCCGCGACGGCGCACATGTAGCTCACGGTGTGGCAGTAGCTCTTCTCGACCTCGGGCGTCGCAACGACCACGTGATCGACAGCGCGGGCGATCGGACCCTCAGGTGCTCCCGTGATCAGCCACTTCTCGCCTGCGAAGGCCTGCACCGCCTCCAGCGTCAGGGCGGTCTCTCCCTCGTGGCTCACAGCCACAAGGACGTCTGCCGGTGGAGCATTCCCCAGCACGACCTCGAGCGCTTGTGCTGCCGGCCCGCATGCGAGCGCTGCGTGGTAGGAGGTCCCACAGCCGGTGAAGAGAGCGCCGTCGGGCAACCGCAGGTCTCCGACCCGATCAGGGACCTGGCGTAGCCACTCGGGCTGTGCGGCGATGGCCTTTCGGGTCAACTGTCCGGGCACGAGTGCTGTCTATACCATCGCCGGCTGTGGCTGTCTTCGAGAAGCAGACCCTCGGCAACGGCATTCGCGTCGTCACCGCACCGATGCCGCAAGTCGGGTCGGTGTCGTGTTTCGTGACTCTCGCTGCGGGTTCGCGCTACGAAACTCCCGATTCCAAGGGGATCGCGCACTTTGCCGAGCACATGTTCTTCAAGGGCACCGAACGTCGCCCCACGGCTCGCACGATAGCGACCGAGATCGACGCGATCGGCGGCGAGTTCAATGCATTCACGGGCAAGGAGCTCACGGGCTACTACGTGCGCTGCGGCTCCGAGACGCGCGACGTGGCGCTCGACGTGCTCTCGGACATGCTCCTCCACTCTCGGTTCGACTTGGCGGAGATCGAGAAGGAGAAGGGCGTGATCCTCGAGGAAATGAACGTGTACCTCGATACGCCGCAGCGCTACGTCGGCACCGTGTACGACGAGCTGCTCTACGCCGACCAGCCGCTCGGCTGGGACGTCCTCGGTACCAAGGAGACGATCGAGGCCGCGACGCGCGATACGTTCACCTCGTATCTGGACGCCTGGTATCGGCCCGAGCGGATCGTCGTGGGCGTCGGCGGGAAGATCGGCGAGGGACTTTCGAACCGCCTCGAGGAGTTGCTGAGCAGCATCGAGACGAAGGAGACAGGCACCGCGGCGCCGGTCGCGCTCCCTCCGGATACCTCTCCCGTCGCGCTGCACACGAAGTCGTCGGAGCAGGCGCATCTCATTCTCGGCGTGCGGGGATATCCGATCGGTCACCCGAATCGCTATGCGCTGCAGCTCCTCGCGGTCGTGCTCGGAGGCGGCATGTCGTCGCGGCTATTCACCGAGGTTCGTGAGAAGCGAGGGCTCGCGTACTACGTTCACGCGTCGCACAGCGCGTACACCGACGTGGGAACTTTCTACTCGGGAGCCGGGGTCGACGTCGACCGGGTCGACGAGGCGATCACAACCATCCTCGGAGAGTTGCGCAAAATCGCCGCGGAGCCTGTCCCGGTGGAAGAGCTGGAGAAGGCGCGCGGTTATGCGAAGGGACGCTTCGTCCTCAGGCTCGAGAGCCCGCAGGGAACGATCCAGTACGGGCTCCGCCGAGAGGTGCTCGAGGGGGCGATCGAGGAGCCGGACGAGCTTCTGCGGCGCATCGACGAGGTCACCGTCGAAGACGTGCAGCGCGTCGCGCGCGACCTCTTCGAGGACAAGCGGCTGTACCTGGCGCTCGTCGGCCCCTTCGACGATCCCACTCGCTTCGAGAAGCTGCTCGCCGCCTAGCTCTTCGTCGTCACGGTCAGAGTCGCGATCCGCGCCTCGTCGCGCACGATCGGGAACTGGATCTCGGTCACCCAGTCGGCCGGATCGAGGACTTCCTGCGGGTCCGACCAGTACACCTCGCGCGGCTCCCCTGCCATGGTCAGCCCCTCTTCTTCGACCAGGGCCTGGAGCGCTCGGTACGAGCGATCGAGCTCGTTGTAGTGCCCTCGGTGCTCATACGCGAGCATCGTGCACGCCGGGAGTGTCGCGGCTTCGATCCGGCCACACCCGGGCACGTCGCGATCGGTCGTCCAGGCGTTCTGCACGTCGACCATCCCCTCCTCGTCGGCGTAGGGACAGATCGTTGTCGGCGGGCCAACCGGCTCGAGACCGCGCTCGTGGAGGTACTTCGCGATTTGCTCGAAGGCGGCTGGGATCACCTCGCTCAGCTTCTCTTGTGCTGCTCGCTCCCGGATGACCAGGACCGGCTGCGCGGGAACCTCCTTGATCTCGATCTCATCACGGATGTCGACCAGCTTGGGCACGAGCTCCTCCTCTCCTTCGATCAGTCGTTGCAGGGTGGCCAGGATCTGCTCGGTCGTGGCCGCGAGCTCGGCCATCTTCGCTCGGTGCTGGACGAGCCGGGCACGCGTGAAGGACGGATCGTCGGCGTCGACGATCTCGCGAATCTCGTCGAGAGCCACCTCGAGGAAGCGCAGTCGTCGGATCGCAGCGGCGTCGGTGAGCTGATCCGTCGTGTAGTAGCGGTAACCCGTCTCCGGATCGGTATACGCGGCCTGCAGGAGTCCGAGCTCACCGTAATGACGGACGGCGCGGACGGTGAACCCGCTGAGTCGCGCGAAGCGCCCGATCGCGAGCAGTTCCATCGGTGCGAGCCTACGGTCTCACGCTGCGGAAGAGTCAAGGGCCGTCGTACTCGCGTTGGCCCCGACTCGTGGTCCGGGGGCTAGGCTGGAGCTCGTGGCGTACGTCACAGCAAACGGGATCCGCCTGTACTACGAGGAGCGCGGCTCGGGAGCGCCGATTCTGGGCGTCCACGGCGCGGGGAGCTCGGCGGTCTTCTGGGAAGACGCCGCCGACGAGCTGTCCGGGCTCGGCCGCGTGATCATCTACGACCGTCGCGGCTCATGGCGGAGCGATCGTCCCGAGCCGTACGAGACCACGTCGGTGCAGGAGCATGCCGAGGACGCACGTGCGCTCATGCATGAACTCGACGCCGAGCCGGCGATCCTGATCGGCCGCAGCTACGGCGGTACGGTGGCGCTCGACCTCGCACTCCGTCATCCGCACTCGGTTCTAGCGCTCGCCCTCCTCGAGGCCGGCCCGATGGGGCTGGCGCCCGAGTACGACGCCTGGTTCACATCCGTCTACGCGAAGCTCGAGGAGCTTGCTGGAGCGGGCCGGATCGACGCGATCGGGGAGGCGGTGCTCCGCGATGTGTTCGGTGCGTGGGAGGAGTTGCCGGAGGCGTATCGCGAGATCTTCACCGCGAACGGCGCGGCGCTCCTCGCCGAGGTGAGAGGAGGGGAGCGCACCGACAACTCCCTGCTCCACGGGCTGAAGGCGCCGACTCTCATCGTGACTGCCGAAGACTCACCCCCACCGCTCCAGCACGGGAGCGAAGCGCTGGAACGCGCCCTCCCGCAGGCGCGAACGGCCCGCGTGCGAGGTGGCCACGCGATAGATCCGGCCGGTCCCGATGTGCTGGCGTTCGTCTCGGACGTCCTTGCACTCGTAGCGCGGCCGTAGACTCGCGCGGGTGACCGACGAACGCGAGCTCTTGCGTCGAACAGCGGAGATCGCAGCCGACTTCCTCGACACGCTGGACAAGCGCCCGGTACGGCCGGAAGCGTCCGTCGAGGAGATGCGGCATGCGCTCGGCGGCCCGTTGCAAGTGCAGCCCCGTGATCCACGCCGGGTGATCGATGAGCTTTCTCGTGCTGCCGAACCAGGACTCGCGGCGATGGGCAGCGGACGCTACTTCGGCTTCGTCATCGGCGGTGCGGTGCCTGCCGCTCTCGCCGCGGACATGTTGACCTGTGCCTGGGATCAGAACGCAGCGCTCGCCCTGCCCACGCCCGCGGCGGCGGTCGTGGAGGAGGTCGTGGGCGCGTGGCTCGCCGACCTGCTCGGCATCCCCGAGGACGCAACGTTCGCGCTCGTCACCGGCTGCCAGATGGCGCATGCGACCTGCCTTGCGACGGCCCGAAACCATGTGCTGGCGCAGGTGGGGCATGACGTCGAGCGTCACGGGCTCGTAGGCGCGCCCACGATTCGCGTCGTCGCGGGCGCCAAGCGGCACGGGACGCTCGACCGCGCGCTGCGGCTCCTCGGGATCGGCACCGCCGCCCTGCAGGAGGTGCCGGTCGACGACCAGGGGCGGATGCTTACTCATGCTCTGCTGGAAGAGCTCCGCGCCGGGAGCGACGGCCCGACCATCGTGTGCGTGCAGGCCGGCGAGGTCAACACCGGCGCGTTCGATGATCTCGAGGCGGCGGCTGATGCCACGCGGGACGCAGGCGGATGGCTGCACGTGGACGGCGCTTTCGGTCTCTGGGCGGCAGCGTCGCCCACGCTCCGTCACCTCACCGCGGGCGCCGAGCGGGCGAACTCCTGGGCGACGGACGCTCACAAGTGGCTCAATGTCCCGTTCGACTGCGGCGTCGCCTTCTGCGCGCATCCCGAGCCGCACCGAGCGGCGATGGGAATCCGGTCCGTCTATCTCGTCCACGCAGAGCCCGGAGCGGGGCGTGACCCGGTCGACTGGAACCCCGAGCACTCTCGACGAGCACGAGGATTCGCGGTGTATGCGGCTCTCCGCTCGTTAGGACGTGACGGAGTAGCGGAGCTCATCGACCGCTGTTGCGCGCACGCACGTCGGTTCGCCGCCGAACTGGGCGAGCTTCCTGGCTGCGAGGTGCTGAACGACGTCGTCCTCAACCAGGTACTCCTGCGTTTCGAAGACGACGAGACGACCGACGCAGTCGTCGCCGCAGTGCAGCAGAGCGGCGAGGCCTGGCTCGGTGGAACCGTCTGGGACGGGCGCCGTGCGATCCGGATCTCTGTGTGCAACTGGCGGACGAGCGACGACGACGTCACACGCACCGTCGGCGCGTTCAAGCGCGCGATCGCCGTCGTCCGGTAGTTCTACTCCTCGGACGGCTGAGCGACGGCCCGATCCGCGATTTCGGCGACGACGGCCGGGTCGGCCAACGTCGTCGTGTCACCCAGAGGCCGTTCTTCTGCGACGTCCCGCAACAACCGCCTCATGATCTTTCCCGAGCGCGTCTTCGGTAGCTCGGGCGTGAAGACGATGTTCGCCGGCTTCGCGATCGGCCCGATCTTCATCGCAACGTGGTTCCGAAGCTCCTCGAGCCGCTCGACGGAGCCTTCTTCGGCGCCCTTCAGAGTCACGAACGCGACGATCGCCTGGCCCGTCAACGCGTCGTTACGTCCGCACACGGCGGCCTCGGCCACGCTGGGATGATCCACGAGCGCCGACTCGACCTCGATGGTCGATATGCGGTGTCCCGAAACGTTCATCACGTCGTCGACTCGGCCGAGGAGCCAGAAGTCGCCGTCCTCGTCGATCCGCGCGCCGTCCCCGGCGAAGTACACCCCTGGGAAGCGTTCCCAGTAGGTCGCCCGGTAGCGAGCGTCGTCGCCGTAGATCCCGCGCAGCATCGCGGGCCACGGCCTCTTCAAGACGAGGTAGCCACCTCCACCGGGCCCGACCTCCTCGCCCCGGTCGTTGACGACCGCGGCCTCGATGCCAGGGAACGGCTTCGTCGCGGAGCCCGGCTTCGTCGTCGTGACTCCGGGCAGCGGCGTGATCAGGATCATCCCGGTCTCGGTCTGCCACCACGTGTCGACGATGGGTACATCCTCGCGACCGATGTGCTCGCGGTACCACATCCACGCCTCCGGATTGATCGGCTCGCCGACGGTTCCGAGGAGCCGCAGCGAGGAGAGATCGCGCTTCGCCGCGTGCTCCGGCCCCCACTTCATGTGCGCGCGGATCGCCGTCGGAGCGGTGTAGAGGATCGTGACGCCGTGCCGTTCGATCAGGTCCCAGAACCGGTCGCGCGCCGGCGTGTCGGGCGCTCCCTCGTACATCAGGCACGTCGCGCCGTTCGCCAGCGGACCGTAGACGACGTACGAATGCCCCGTGACCCAGCCGATGTCGGCCGTGCACCAGTAGAC
>JBOHAY010000055.1:0-8078 GCA_050697935.1 Gaiellaceae bacterium
GACTTACGTTCCTTCCGCGTCCTCGGGGATGGCGTGAAGGGCGACGAACTCACACCGCTCGCAGATGAGAGCAAGCGCCCGAAAGTTGGCGTAGAGGTCCGTGTCCGAGGCCGCGTCAATCTCGGCCTCGCTCATGTCGAGCGGCGTGTGGAGCCTGAGAAAGCGGTTGTGGAGGGCGGACCACTCGGCAAAATCGCACATCGGGCACCGCAAGCTCCCACCAACCCGCTCCTCTATGCCTTCAATCGCCTTCTGGACGAGCGGATCGAGCGGCACGTACTCCATCGACGCCTCCTTAGGTGGGTGAAGGGCCGACTATGACGAGCTTATACAGAGAAGGGCCAATTCCCTCAAGCTCAGCGGTTGAGGCGTGCCTGCCGGACGACGATCGTTTGCCGGGTTCGGTTCGACTCCGCCTTGAGCTCGACCGCCACCTCGACGCGACTTCCAGCCCCCTCGGGCGTCGGGACAACCACGCTCGAGGGGCGAAGCCCCCTGACAGCGGCGACCCGGCAGCGCGGACGCGCGAGTGAGCCGAGCTCTTCATGGAAAGAGCGCACACACACCCTGGCGCGAGCGTCCTCTCCGACCGCGATCCGCGCGGTCACCTCCGATGCGAACGCGCCTACGGCTACCTCGGCGCCGACGACTTCGGCGCCCGGCTGCCAGAGCAGCTCGCTCCGCGCGCAGCCGCCTTGCGTCTCCGCGATCGCCGTCCGCACAGCCGCAGCTGCAGGTCTCGCGGAGCCGTCCGCTCGCTGCAGCGCAGCCTGGAAGCCGGTGCGGAGCCCGTCGTCTCGGAACCCGAAGAAGCTGACCTCTGCGACATCGGGGTCGCAGGCGGCCGCGCGAATCAGCTCGCCATAGATGGCAGCTTGAGTGAGCTCATCCGTGACGGGAACGTTCTCGAGGCCCTGATAACCCGGACGCCCCGAGGTATCGACCTGCCAGCCGACCTCGTCGAGATGGACTCGGAGCCCCTCGACGGTCGTCGGTTGGGCGGTGCCGTTGAACGCATCCCAGAGAGCCTGCTTGACCCGGTCGAGATTGACGAATCCGGCGTTCGGCCACGCGTATCCGCGTTCGAGCGGGTCGGTCGCCTGGTTCGGATACGGATGGAAGCTGAAGGCGTCCATGAGGGGACGCGTGCGCCCGCTCTTTCGGTACCACGCACCGAGCGAGCGCAAGAATCGGACCGGCGAGGTCGAGATGTTGTTCTTCGCGTCGGGGCGGTCGTTCCCCCGTGGAGAGAGACCGACGCCGACGACCGAGATCGCCGGATCGACGGCCTTCAGGGTGTCGTACGCCGCCGCCAGATAGGGGCCGAACGACGAAGCCGACGCATTCGCTCCCGTCGAGTCGAACTGCGAGCGCCAGAACGCGGGCTGGTTCGGCTCGTTCCCGATGACGAACTGCTTCACGTCTGGATAGATCGACGCGAGGACGCCGACATACGACGCGAAGAGAGACGGAGAACCGAGGCCGGCTTCGATCTCCTTCGGCGGATAGGGATAGGCGGCCAGGACGACGCGGAGGCCCGAGGCAACCGCGTTGGGGATCACACGATCGAGCAGCTGCTTGTCCTGGATGACGACGGACTCGCTGGGCTTGAAGCGCACGCCGATCACGGTCTGCCGAAGACCAATGCTCGTCATGTCGCCGTACATGGCCAGGCCACTGTCCTCGGCGTGTTTCGCGTAGTCGTCGTTCGCGCCGACATCCACGGCCATGCCGACCGGCGCTCCTGTCAGGAGCGCCACGGTGAGAACCGTTGCCGCAGCGAGGAGTCGCATCGGGGTTCGTCCACGGGCTCCCCACTGCCCGCACGCCGCACGCAGCCTAGAGGCGTGCAAGAAGTGCGTCAAGCAGGCGACCGGCGCCGAAGCGCACGGGGTCGTCGGTCGGCAGTCCCGTCTCGGCCGCGACGGCGCCGATCTCGCGGCGCGCGTCCTCGTCACCGGTTATGTCAGCCGTGTTCAGCGCGATGCACGCCACCTTGGCGCGACGGGCCGGAAGTGCGATCCGCTCGTGGAGCTCGACGAGCTCCGGGAGCGACGGAATCGGATGCCCGGGGCACCCCTCGATCTCGGTCGACCCGGCGCGATGACAGAGGACGAAGGAGTGCGGGGCAGATCCATGCATGAGCCCGAGCGTGACGCCCGAGTACATTGGATGGACGAGCGAGCCCTGTCCTTCGACGAGAAGCAACTTCCCTCCTCGTCGGGCACCCTCGACGACGAGCTGTTCGGCGGCGCCGGCGAGGAAGTCCGAGACCACAGCGTCGACGGCGATTCCCCACCCCGCGATCGCGATCCCGGTCTGCCCGGTCGGGACGAAGATCGAGTCGAGGCCCCGCCGTCGCGCTTCGAGGTCGAGCTCAACCACGACTGTCTTCTTCCCGATCGCACAGTCGGATCCGACCGTGAGCACGATCTTCGCGTCCACGTCGAGGTTCGCGCCGGTCGGGACGCTCAAGCCCTTCGGAGGCTTGCGAAGATCGCGCAGCTCTACGCCATGCTGCTCTGCGAGCCCTGCCAGCTCGAGATCGTCCGAGATGAACTCGTGCAGGCCGCTCTCGACGTCGAGACCGCTCGCGATGCAGTCCTCGAGGAGCGCCCGCCAGGCAGGCGGGAACCTCCCTCCCTGCGTAGCGACGCCGACGACGCCGACCGTCGGAGTCAAGGGAAGGGCGTCGGCCACGGTTCCGACGATGGGGATGCTTTCGTGCGTCTCTCCAGCGCGCGCGGAGTCGACGATGGCGACGACAGGGTCAGGCCCGTAGCGAATGATCCCCCGCATCGTCTTGCCGTAGTGAGGATCGTGCGAGAACCCCTCGCCGAGGATGAGAATACGTCGCTGCTTCGTCACCTCGCCGCCACTCCGAGACCGGGCGCGAGGGCAGGCACCTGAACGCCATCGACGAACTCGACTCCAGAGTAGGGGTCCTCACGCAGGAGGAGGTTTCCGTCGAGGTCGACGTGGTCACAGAGCGGCGCGACGCAGCATCCTGCAGCGATACCGAGGCCCGATTCGAGCATGCACCCGAGCATCACGCCCATGCGCAGCGCGCGCGCGGCATGGGCGATGCGAATCGCCTCGCGAATTCCCCCTGACTTTGCGAGCTTGATGTTGATCCCGTGTGCGATCTCTGCGCAGGCGAGAAGGTCGGCGAGCGTGTGGCAATCCTCGTCGACGTAGATCGGAATCGGGGAGCGGCCTTTCAGTAAGACCCCTTCTTCGTGTCCGGCGCGCAGCGGTTGCTCGCAGTACTCGACGCTGAGCTCGGCGAGCTGTGGGAGGGCGTCGAGCGCCTCCTCGAGCGACCACCATTCGTTGACGTCGACCATGAGGGGCAGGTCTGTCACCCCACGCACCGCCCGCACGCGCTCGACGTCGAGTCCGTCGCCTCCGCCCAACTTGAGCTTGAGGCGTCGATACGACGGTGCTGCCCACTCGGCACGCTGCGCCATGTCGTCCGGATCGCCGAGCCAGACGGTCCACGAGGTCGGCGGGCCTGATCGAGGCAAGCCGAGGAGCTGGAACACCGGGACGCCGAGGAGCTTTCCCTGCAAGTCGTGGAGCGCACTGTCGATTGCCGCCTTGGCCGCCTGTTCGCCCGGCGCAGCGGCGAGCCGCTCGCCGATGTCCTCGAGCGCGAACGGGTCGTCGCCGATGAGGTCGGCATTCTCGGCGACGAACGCCTTCGCCGACTCGGCGGACTCGCCGTAGCGGGCGATCGGGGCGCCCTCCCCGTAGCCGGTCACTCCCTTGTGGTTCAGAGCCACAAGGACGACGTCCGCATGATCGGCTGCCTCGCGCGCGATGACGAACGTCTCGGCGAGCTGCAAGCGAACGACTGTGGCCTCGACTTCCACGCCTTGAATCTATCCGGGTGTCACGGGGTCGAGATGGAGACGACATACGCTACGACGTCCGCCTCTTCGCGTCCGGACACGAGCCCGGCAGGCATGACGCCGCGCCCCTGCTGAACGGCTGCGGTCACCGTCGCCGCGTCGATTCCGGTACCGGAGAGACGCGGCCCAACGCCACCGCCCGCGCCGCCGGCCCCATGGCACGCCGCGCATTCGCGCTGGAAGACCGTCTCGCCCCTGTAGATGTCTCCACCCGCAGCGGCACTCCCGGCCGGTACCGACGGTGCGAAAATCTGCGCCTGAGCGAGCCCGAAGGTGCCCACAACGACAGCTGCGCCAACGAGCACGGGGATCCAGCCGCGTCGCATCAGAGCCCGAATCTCACGGTCGTGAAGTACCAGAGGCTCGACGTCAGCCACAGGACCCCGAGAATCGAGGCGAGAGTGAGCCCCGCAGTCGGCAACGCCCAGCCGGGGAGCGATCGATCGCGAACGATCAACACCTTCGCTGCGAAGACGCCGTAGAAGAACGTGCCCACGAGCGAATGCACGGCCACGCGCGTGTCGGGTGTCTGGAAGCCGAGGATCGTCACGCAGTGGAAGAAGACGGGCAGCGTCAGCAGGAACGCGATCCGGCCGGACCAGCGGTGCACGCGCGAGATCGTCGGGCCTCGCTCAGGGAGGAAGCTCAGCCGGCCGTAGATCCGTGCCGCAGTCGTGACCTGCACGAGCGCGAGCACGAGCGCCGCGCTCGCAAGCCACGCTTTCGCCGCGATCGTGGACGAGAAGACGGTCGTGACGAGCTCGGTGTAGGTCTCGCTGACGTCTGCGAGCGGCACACGCAGAGCCTACGACTTTGTGGCTCAGAGCCACAAGGAGGAGGACGGTACACTGGCCGTCTCCCCGCGCCCGTAGCTCAGGGGATAGAGCGCGCGCCTCCGGAGCGCGAGGTCGCAGGTTCAATTCCTGCCGGGCGCACTGACTCGCACCGTCCACTACTACGGCTCCGACCCGAGCCAGCTCGGGGAGCTGTTCCTGCCCCCAGGCAAGGGCGCGCACCCGGTGGTCGTGGTGGTGCACGGCGGCTACTGGCGAGCCCGCTACGACCGCTCGTTGATGGAGGAGCTCTGCCTCGATCTCGCGGATCGCGGCCTCGCAGCCTGGAACCTCGAGTATCGGCGCGTCGGTTCCGGCGGCGGCTGGCCCGAGACGTTCGAGGACGTCGCTGCCGGCGTCGACGCGCTCGCAGATCTCGATACCCCGCTGGATCTCGAGCGCGTAGCCGCGGTCGGTCACTCGGCGGGAGGTCACCTCGCCTTCTGGGCGGCATCCCGACCCACGCTTCCGGAGAGCTCGCCCGGCGCCCGGCCCCGGGTGCGCGTCGGCGCCGCGGTCTCCCAGGCCGGCGTGCTCGACCTCCGGCTCGCAGCGCAGCTGGCACCCTCCGCCGAGCCGACGCACGCGCTGCTCGGCGATCCCGAGCAGCATCCAAAGCGCTACGAGCTCGCCTCTCCACGCGACCGCGTGCCGCTCGGCATCCCGCAGCTCGTGCTCCACGGCGACCGCGACGGCACGGTGTCCATCCGCATCGCGACGAGTTACGCGGGCGCGGCGCGCGCTGCGGGCGACCAGTGTGAGGTGGCCGTGCTCAACGGCACCGGCCATTTCGAGCACATCGACGCCGGCTCACCCGCCTGGCACGTCGCGCGGGACTGGCTCGCCGTCTACGCGAGCGCAGCGCGCAGCTGAGCCACGAAGCGCTCGAGCCTCGCGGTCCCCTCCTCGGCGGCGAGGAGTGCCGCAGACCCGACGACCACTCCGTCTGCAAGCTCGCCCGCTGCGGCTGCCTGCTCGGGAGTCGAGATGCCGAAGCCGGCGTATAGCGGCACGTCGGTGAGGCGGCGTGTGCGTTCCACGAGCGGAGCGAGCGCAGGCGAGAGCTCGCTGCGAGCTCCGGTCGTCCCAGCCACGGTAACGAGATAGAGCCAGCCGTCGGTGCTGCCAGCGGCCAGCGCGATCCGCTCGTCGGTCGAGGTCGGCGCGATCAGCTGCACGCGGCGCAGCTCGGGATGCACGTCGACGGGGAGATCGGCGACGATCAGCGACTCCGCACCGGAGTCGCGCGCATCCGCGGCGAAGCGATCCCACCCGTAAGCCTCGAGAAGCGAGGCATACGTCATCGGCACGAGCGGCAGCTGAACGCGCTCGCGCACCATGCGAAGGCACTCCAGGCAGGCAGCCGTGCGCATCCCTGCTGCAAGCGCCCGCTCGGCTGCCGACCGTACGACCGGGCCGTCGGCGAGCGGGTCGGAGAACGGGAATCCCAGCTCGAGGACATCGGCGCCGCCCGCCTCGGCCGCAGCTGCCAGGTCGGGCGTCTCCGAGCCAGACATCAAGTAGATGACGAGCTTCCTGCTCAGTGGTCCAGCACCTCGGCGAGATCCTTGTCCCCTCGACCTGAGAGCCCAACCAGCACGAGCTCCGCGTCGAGATCGAGCGCTCGCGCAAGCGCATGTGCCGGCTCGAGTGCGGGCAGGATCCCCTCCGTTGCAGCCAGCCGCCTGAACGCGGCCAGCGCTTCGTCGTCGTTCGCCGTGACGTACTCCGCACGTCCCGTATCGCGGAGGTGGGCGTGCTCGGGCCCGACGCCCGGATAGTCGAGGCCGGCGGAGATCGAGTGCGCGTCCACGATCTGGCCGTCCGCGTCGGCGAGCACCGACGAGCGAGCCCCGTGGAGGATGGCCGCACGTCCTGATCCGAGACTCGCCGCGCCCTCGGCCTCGACGCCGACGAGACGAACGTCCCCGTCGTCTACGAAGCCGGCGAAGAGGCCGATTGCGTTCGAGCCGCCCCCCACGCATGCAACAACGGCGTCCGGCAGTCGACCGAGCATCTCCAGCGCCTGCGCGCGGGCTTCGCGCCCGATCACGGACTGCAGCTCACGCACGATTGCGGGATACGGGTGGGGCCCGACGCAGGAGCCGATCAGGTAGTACGTGGTCTCGACGTTCGTGATCCAGTCGCGAATTGCCTCGCTCGTCGCCTCCTTGAGCGTGCGCGTGCCGAGTTCTACGGCCTGCACGTCAGCCCCCAACAGCCGCATGCGCTCGACATTCGGACGCTGGCGGCGCATGTCCTCCGAGCCCATGTAGACCACGCACTCGAGGCCCCAGCGGGCGCACACGGTGGCTGTCGCGACCCCGTGCTGCCCGGCCCCCGTCTCGGCGACGATGCGCCGCTTCCCGAGTCGGATGGCGAGAAGTGCCTGGCCGAGCGCGTTGTTGATCTTGTGCGCCCCGGTATGGCAGAGATCCTCGCGCTTGAGGAAGATCCTGCGATCGTCGGAGACGAAGCGCTTCGCCTCGTAGAGCGGTGTCGGGCGCCCGACATACCGCGCGCCGAGCTCGTCGAGCTCGCTCGCGAAGGACGGATCTCCGCGCGCCTCCTCGAACCCGCGCTCGAGCTCGTCGAGCGCCGGAACGAGCGTCTCGGGGACATAGCGGCCGCCGTACGAGCCGTAGAGCCCGTCCGTCATCGCGCCGCCTCGACGTACGCCCGCACACGCGCGTGATCCTTCACGCCCGGGGACACCTCGAGACTCGAGCTTGCATCGACCGCCCACGGCCTCACGGCCTCGATTGCCCCACGGACGTTCTCCGGACCGAGGCCGCCCGCGAGCATGACGCGCCCATCGACACCCATGGCCCGGTCGAGATGAGTCGGGTCGTCCTCTCCCCACGGGAGATCGACGACGCGAGCGACCTGGCGGTCGCCTTGGAGCAGGATCGCATCGCGTCCACGGATCTTCCCTGGCTCGGGCGGGTAGAGCTGGACGAGGTCCGCGTCATGGTCGCCAGGCTCGCCCACGACCACAGCGACCGAGAGCATCGTCGCCGGGACCGGTTGCACACCGGCAGCCCGGCGAGGGCTCGCATCCGCGAGGACGAATCCGGCCATGTCGGCTCCCGCCTCGGCGGCGACCGCGACGTCCTCCTCTCTCGTGAGCCCGCAGACCTTCACGAGCGGGCGCGAGATCAGCTCCGCGAGCTTCGCCGCAGGCTCGGGCGCGCGCATGAGGGTCGATCCGACGAGGATCGCGCTCGCACCTGCCAGCTCCGCGGCGGCACCCTGCGCTCGTGACTCGATCCCGCTCTCTGCAACGATCACACGTTCGCGCGGAGCGCCCGCCACGAGCTCGAGCTGGGCC
>JBOHAY010000056.1:0-3470 GCA_050697935.1 Gaiellaceae bacterium
CCGGTGTACGGCGTGATCGCCGGGCTGCGCGCCGCCGAGCACGACGTCTGCCTTGTCCACCCGGTCGACTGCCCGCTGATGACACCGGACGGGCTGCGTCGGCTCGTCGAGGGCACGGCGGTTCCGCAGACCGGCCCTCTGCCCGGCGTGTACGCGCGGGCGATGCTGCCTGGTCTCGAGGAGCGCATCGCCGCGGGCGAGCTCTCGCTCAGAGGCGTGAATCCGACCGTCCTCGAGCTCGACGAGCGGTTCCTTCTCAACGTCAATACGCCGACCGATCTCGTCGTGGCCGCAGCCGAGGCGCTCGAGCTGAAAGAGCCCGATCGCCGCCCCGTTGCCGTGCCCGACGAAGCCGGGCTGCGCGAGCTCTCGGACGACTTCTGGTCGACTGCGCTCTGGACGGCGCGGAGGCTCAGGAAGGGCGAGGTGTTCCTCGCGGTCGACAGTGTCAACGGGGCGATGAAGCGATCGCTGGTCACGCTGATGAGCTGGCATGCGACGGCAGTGGATCCGCTCGCCGACGTTTGGGACGCGGGGCGGGGGCTCGAGCGCTGGGCCGACGCGGGTGCGCTCGCCGCCCTCGAGCGCGCGTACGCGAACTACGACGTCCGCGATGCCGCGCGGGCTCTCTGGGAGACGATCGACCTCTTCCAGGGGCTCGAGGAGGAGACCGCGCGCCGGCTCGGTCTCGCGACGGAGCTCGACCACGCCGATCTTCGTCGCCGCGTAGTCGAGGTCGTCCCGGATCCGCGCGGCGCGTCTACCCTCTGGCCGTGAAACGCGCTCTGCTCGCCGTGGCCATGGCGCTACTCCTCACCGGCTGCGCCGGAGACGACGAGCCGCAGGCGACCGACACCGAGACGACGCCTGCGGCGGAGACGGCGAACGTCAAGGTTTATTGGCTGCGAGACGGCAAGGTCTGGCCCGCGCTTCGCGAGATCGAGGAAACACGAGCCGTTGCATCGGTCGCGCTCGCGGAGCTCGAGAAGGGCCCGACCGAGATGGAAATGAACGACCTCGGCTTCACATCTGCTGTCTCGGCGGACTTCCTGGGTGTGACGATCGCTGGCGGTGTCGCGGATCCAACGGGTCTGATCGACCTCTCGGAAGAGGGGATTGCGCAGATCGTCTTCACGCTGACCCAGTTCTCGAGCGTCAAGTCGGTCGAGATCGGCGGGAAGAGCCTCACTCGCGCCGACTTCGAGGACTTCACGCCGGCGATTCTCGTCGAGTCGCCGCTGCCGTTCGAGGAGGTGTCGAGCCCGCTGCGCGTGACGGGGACGGCAAACACGTTCGAAGCCACTTTCAGCTACGAGCTCACCGACACAGACGGTCTTATCGTCGACGAGAACTTCGTCACGGCCACCTCGGGAACGGGCACGCGTGGAACCTTCGATTTCACCACGAAGCCCTACACGGTCCCCTTCGACGGCATCGGCGCGCTCATCGTCTTCGAGCACTCCGCGAAGGACGGATCGAGGATCAACCTCGTCGAGATACCCCTCCGGATGACGCGCTAGCCGCCCCGTCTGCCTAAGCTCACTACGTGGCGGACGCTCCCTGGCGCTGCTCCGAGTGCGGCACGATCAACGAGCCGGTGGCGAATGCATGCCGCACGTGTGGGAGATGGCCGAGCCTGTTCGACCTCCAGGAGAGCATCGTCGAGGACGCCCAACTCGGGGCCGAGCAAGAACCGACACTGGCGACCCAGACGATTGATGTCGAGCCGCTCGAAGTTCCCACCCTTGAGGAGCCGCAACCCTTCGGGGCCGATCCGGAGCCCGATGTCGACGAGGAGCCGACGCCGTCTCGATGGCGACGTGCGGTCACGGCAATCCCGCCAATCGCGGTCTTGATCTACATCATCATCTCGAACGTCCTGAACCGCTAGTCAGCGCGGCGCCGCGGGCGGTCTCTAGGCCGGGAGGTCCACCAGGTGTTCGCGATATGCGAACGCGACCGCCTCGGCACGGCTATGTACGCCGAGCTTGGACAGGATGCGGTCGATGTGCGTCGCGACCGTCTTCGGGCTGATTACGAGCCGAGACACGATCGCGCGCTGATCGAGTCCCTCTGCGAGGAGCTCCAGCACTTCGAGCTCTCTGGGCGTCAGGCCACCGTTGCCGTTGACTCGCGCCCGGCCCAGTAGGCAGCGGATCCGGCTCAGCAGCTCGTCCAGAGCGAACGGCTTGACGAGGAAGTCGTCCGCGCCAATCAAAAGACCGGCGACACGGTCACACGAGTCGGCGCGCTCTTCCGAGGCGAGGATGATCGGGAGCCTGGGCCCGAACTCCTCGCGCAGCTCGTGGCACACCTCATACCCGGAGATACCCGGAAGGACGACCTCGACCAGCGCCGCCTGTGGTTGTAGCGCTCGGGCCGCGGGTAGTGCCTCTCTGCCGTCGTGCACGAGCGTCACTTCGTGCCCGACAGCGTCGAAGAACGCGGCCAGTTGCGTACAGAGGTCGTGGTCGGGATCGACGATGAGCAATCGCTGCTGCACCCTTACCCACCTCGGATGGTCGTCGGCCCCTCTTCCGAACGATCATCCCACTTTGCAGGGCTTCTTGCAAGGCATTCGCCCTACGCCAAACGCCTGGCGAAGATCGGCCTTCCGCCCGTTTTCATACCGCAGGCGATTCCGTAGCGTCGTCGTGGTTCTCACGCACAAACCCTTAACCGAGGGGAAGAGGAGGCGCAAATGGGCTCGGCACGAACACGACGCAAGCAAAGGCGGCTCGCGCTGGCGTGGGCAGCGTCGATCTTGGCTGCGCTGCTCCTCGGGGGAGGGGTAGCGGGGGCTGAGGACGGCGGTCCAAACCCGATGAATGCGAACCCACCAGCGGTGGATGCTGAGGGCGGGTCGGCTGTCATTTCCAACGGCACCGTGAGCCTGGGTGTCCGCGATCTCGGCGACCTCAACTTCAGCGGCGTCGGGTTGAATTACATCCCGACGGGCGGAGAGGCGCTGAACGTAGGGTGCCTTTGCGAGGGCTGGGGCGCCGCTGACGCCACGACCGCGGTTCAGGGCTGGGCGAGCGTCA
The DNA here is from genome assembly GCA_050697935.1 of Gaiellaceae bacterium. GTDB lineage: Bacteria > Actinomycetota > Thermoleophilia > Gaiellales > Gaiellaceae > GMQP-bins7. The sequence continues at coordinate 3,045 of JBOHAY010000056.1, forward strand.
ATTTCGGGACGTCGAACGTAGCGCTTGTGAGCTTCGCGAGCACAGCCTCCACCGCGACTTCGGTCACCACAGTCGGAAGCACATTGCGCGTGACACACGATTACAAGCCGTCCTCGGCGACGCCCTTCCTCTACGAGATCACGGTCAAAATCGAGAACATCTCGGGCGCGCCGGTTGACCTTCGGTACAGCCGCGATATGGACTGGGACGTCCCGCCGACTCCCTTCAACGAGTTCGTCACGATCCAGGGCACTGCCGCTGAGCCAACTGTCCTGCACGCGGACAACAACGGGTTCCAGGCGCCTGGGCCGCTGATCCCCCGGGTTAGCTTGGGTGCCGTCGGCGACTTCGTGGACGTGGGCCCGTTCGACCACGGGGCTCTGTTCGATCTCGGATTCGGTCCTCTGGCGGCCGGTGCGACACGTC
>JBOHAY010000057.1:0-16026 GCA_050697935.1 Gaiellaceae bacterium
GGCTGCGTGACACCGAGTCGCTCGGCGGCCTGAGAGAAGCTCCGCCGCTCCACGACCGCGCAGAATGCGGCAAGCTGGCGCGTATCCATAAGGAAATGTTATCCGTGAGCGTGGTGGATGCGAGCTCGGGGCCACGACGTGCACGTTGCCGAGACTTTGCAACATGCAAGACCTGACCCCACGTAGCTCCACGTAGCCTTTGCTCATGCGCGTCTGGATCGACATCTCGAACTCGCCGCAGGTGCCGTTCTTCCGGCCGCTGATCCGCCTTCTGGGCGAACGGGGACACGAGGTCGAGGTCACGACGCGCGACTACGCGCAAACGCTCGAGCTTCTCGCGCTCCACGGCATTCCGCATTCCGTGGTCGGGCCACGTCATGGCGGTGCGAGATCGCTCGGAAAAGCAAGAGCAATGACCGGGCGCCTACGTGCGCTTCGACAGTTTGCGGAGAGCCGTCACTTCGACATCGCGCTCTCACACGCATCGCACGAGCTCCCGCTCGTTGCGCGCTCTCTCGGAATCCCGTCCGCATATGCGTTCGACTACGAGTTCGCGCGGGCTCAGCACGGTTTCGGCTGCCGCGCGGCGCGGCGCGTCATCATTCCGGAGGCGATCCCGCAGGATCGGCTCGATCGGCTCGGCGCCTCCGCTTCGAAGGTGCGTCGGTATCCCGGGCTGAAGGAGGAGTACTACCTCCACGGATTCGAGCCGGATCCGTCCGTCCTCGACGACCTCGAGCTCGATCGCGGGCGCGTGGTCGTGATCGTCCGCACGCCGCCCGAGGTGTCCCTGTACCACCGACACGGCAACCCGCTCTTCGCTCACGTGCTCGAGCGGCTGGGCGAGGATCCGGGCGTGCAGGCGGTCGTCCTCCCTCGTACGGTCGAGCAGCGCTACGCGATCGCCGGGAAGAACCTGCCGTCCCTGGTCCTGCCGCAAAGTGCCGTCGACGCCCAGAGCCTCGTTGCACTGGCCGACCTCGTTGTCTCCGCGGGAGGGACGATGAACCGCGAGGCAGTCGCTCTCGGTGTGCCCGTCCACACGACCTTCGCCGGGAAAGTCGGCGCGGTCGACGAAGCACTCATCGCCGACGGGCGGCTCCGGCCGCTTCGCTCCGCGAACGAGCTCCAGCTCGAGAAGCGAGGAACTGCGTCCCCGGTCCACGGTCGTGACCCGGCTCTGCTCCTCGATCTCATGCTCGGAGCGCTCGAGAGCTAGCAACGGCACCTCGATCTGGTTAGGGTCCTTGCGTCAGTCGAGGAGAGGGGAGACATGACCAGACGAAAGCTCGGCGTGCTGCTGGCTGGCATCGTGGCCGTATCAGCGTTCGCCACAGCCGCCGCCTTCGCAGGCGACAACCCGAGTGGTTTCAAGACGAGCCAGGGTTCGATGCTTACCGGAGTGATGAGCGGTGTGGAGATCACGCCGCTCCTGACCGTCGGCGACGTGATTCCGAGCGGATATCGCTTCGAGGCCATTCCGGACGGAATCTCGGTGCGCCCACGCGGTCAGGGAAGAGTCGACCTGTTCGTGAACCACGAGACCAGCAAGGTGCCGTTCCCGTACGTCACGGCCGCACCCACGGCGGCGAACGGGGAGAACGACTTCGACAACTCGCAGGTGAGCAAGCTGATCCTCAATCAACACTCGGCGGGCGTGCTCAACGGCTCGTTCGCCATCCCGAGCAGCATGGGCTACCAGCGCTTCTGCTCGAACTACCTGGCCACCGCGAAGGAGGGTTTCAGCCGCGACATCTTCTTCACGAACGAGGAGTCGCCCGATTACGCCCTGCGCCGGGAGGCCTCCTGGCCGCCGGCTATCGGAGACCCGGACGAGAAGGAAGCTGGGCTCGTGGTCGCGCTCGACGTCCGGACGGGCAAGCATCACCCGATCCACGGGATGGGTAGGCACAACCACGAGAACAACGTCGCCATCCCCGGATTCGACGACCTCGCCGTCCTCTCGGGCGACGACACGTTCACGAGCGGATCGCTGACCATCCCGGCCGGAGGCCCTCTGGCGGCGGGCACTCGACCAGCGCAATCGCAGCTCTACTCGTACATCGCGCCCGACACGGATTCACTGCTCGCCGATGAGGGCGACCTCTGGGCGTTCGTCTCCGACACACCCGGTTTCAGCGACTACTACGACTTCACTCCCGGGTCGGTCGCGACGGCCTCCGGCCACTTCGAGCAGGTGCCGAAGAACATCGCAACCGGGCTCGACACCGACGGCTCTGAACTGACGGCCGGGGACCTGAGCTATCCGCTACCGCCCACGGACGGCACCTGGCAGCGAGACCTCCGCTCGGTGGCCCCGCTCGGCATCGACGGCCCGCAGTGGGTGCTCGAATACTGGAGCCAGCTCAACAACGTGTTCCAGTTCGTCCGCGTCGAGGACATTGCGTACGACAAGCGACCCGGCTACGAGAACTACGTCTACATCGTCGACTCAGGCCGCGGAACCGCCGGCTCTCCGCAGGCGGGACGCTCGACGAACGGCCGGGTCTGGGAGATGGTGCTCGACCCGAGCGACCCGACGGTTGTCACATCGCTCAGGGTGTTGGTCGAGGGCGACAACAACGCTGTCAAGACCCTCGACGAGGTCCATCAGCCCGACAACATCGAGTCGACGCCGACCGGCTTGCTGCTGACGGAGGACCCAGGATCGAGCCAGCAGTTCCCCGTCGGCTCCACGGATCCTGCCGCTACGACGGCGCGGCTCTGGTACGTCCCGTTCTCCGGTACGCCCCAGGTCATCGTGAAGGTGAACCAGCTCGCCGACGGCGGCTCAACCGATGTCGACGGCCGGCCGGCGGGAAACTGGGGAGCGTGGGAGACGAGCGGCATCGTCGACGCCTCTGCGGCCTTCGGTCCCGGTGCGTTCCTCATCGACGTCCAGGCGCACACACTGTGGGTGGAGAAGGCTGACGGTGAGGACAACTTCGCGCCGGCAGGCCCCGACTTCACGTACAAGAGGGAAGGCGGGCAGCTGCTCCTGCTGAAGATCCCGAACGTGTAAACCGGAGGCTCAGACAGGGCCTTATGCGGGCGCCGTTTCGACGGCGCCCGCGCCGTCTCCCGCCTCGACACCGTTCCGGCGAGGCGCGCCGACGATCGCGTTCAGGCGACCGACCAGTTCCAGCGTCTCCCCGGCCTCGACCAACCTTTCGAGCTCGTCGAGCTCGTCTTCGAGCCAGCGCGCATCGATCGGCGGGCGCGTGACAAGGAGAATGGCCTCGTGGGTCGAGGGCGTCACGCTCTCCGAGTCCGACCACAGCTCCTCGTGCAGCTTCTCGCCGGGACGCGGTCCGACGACCTCGATCGCGACGTCGACGCCAGGCTCCTTCCCGGAGAGCCGGATCATCGTGTCGGCGAGATCCACGATCTTGACAGGCTCGCCCATGTCGAGCACGTAGACCTGACCACGCCCGCCGATCGCACCGGCCTGGATGACGAGCTGCACAGCCTCGGGGATCGTCATGAAGTAGCGCGTCATCTCCGCGTGCGTCACCGTGACGGGCCCGCCCCGTGCGATCTGCTTGCGGAAGATCGGGATCACGCTGCCGGACGAGCCGAGGACGTTCCCGAACCGGACTCCACAGAACCTCGTCGTCGTGTCGTCTCGATGCCCCCAGGCTTCGACGATCCATTCGCACAGCGCCTTCGTGCCACCCATCACGCCCTTCGCATGTACGGCCTTGTCGGTGGAGATGAGAACGAAGCGCTTTGCACCGAACTCGACTGCGACGTCCGCGACGGTCCGGGTGACGAGCGTGTTGTTGCGGACCGCCTCGACCGGATTGGCCTCGACGAGCGCAACGTGCTTGTATGCCGCCGCGTGAAAGACGACCGCCGGGCGGTACTTCTCGAAGACTTGGCGCATCTTGGCGGCGTTGCCTGCGTCGGCCAGCACCGCGGCGGTCGCATGGAACCTACGCTCGTCGACGAGCTCTCGCTCGATCTCGAACAGCCCCGGCTCCGAGTTGTCAACCAGTACGAGCCGCGTCGGGCCGACGCGGGCGATCTGCCGGCAAAGCTCGGACCCGATGGAGCCTCCGGCGCCGGTCACGAGTACCACCTCGTCGGTCAAATAGCCCGCGATCGAATCCAGATCGGCCTCCACGGGTTCGCGGCCCAAGAGGTCCTCGACCTCGACCGGGCGGATCTGGCCGGTGAGGTTGAAGTCCCCCGCAATGAGCTCGTGGAGCCCCGGCAGCGTCTTGACAGGCACCTTTTCGGCGCGCGCGACCTCGACGATCTTCTCGCGCACGTCACCAGACGCGGACGGAATCGCGATCAGGAGCTCGTCCGGCGCGCGCTCGCGCAGTAACTGCCGGAGCTCGGCGGAGGTCCCAAGCACGCGGATCCCGTGCAGTCGGAGGTTCTTCTTGCGCGGGTCGTCGTCGACCAGACCGATCGGCGTGTAGCCGAGGGACGGGTTCCGCAGCATCTCGCGGAGGATGATCTGCGCCGCGTCTCCCGCTCCCACGATCACCACCTCCTTGCCTCGCGCCACGATGGAGCTGGCGGAGGGGCGCTCGATGAGCGTCCGCGCAAGCAGTCGCACACCCATCACGAACGCCAGGAGGAGCAACAGATCCACGATCCAGATCCCACGCGGCACGGAGGCCGGGTGGAAGTCGAGCAGCGTGAACACGAGGAAGGCCGCAATGACAGCCGTCGCCACGCCGCGGAGGACACCCCACATGTCCTGCGTCGAGACGTAGCGCCACCAGCGGTTGTAGAAGCCGAACGCAACGAAGACCGGGAGCATGATCGCAACGACGAGGACGACGACGTCCCACTCCAGGTAGCGGTCGTAGTAGCGAGGACGTGCGTCAAACCGGACGTACCAGGAGAGCACCCACGCCACCGCGACGAGCGCCGCGTCAACGGCGACCTGCCAGAGCCGGTGCCTGTTGACGGGAGATCTCACCGCTGACCGCGATCAGGCTCGACCGCAGAAGACCTTGTGGCTCTGAGCCACAAGGTCGAGGTTCGATCGGCCGCCCGCGCTCTCATGCCGGGACGCCGACTGCCGCGCGAACTGCCGCGACGACGCGCTCCTGCACGTCGGCACCGATGCAACCCCACATCGGCAGCGCGAGGTTCTCAGCGGCCATCCGCTCCGTCTCGGGAAGCGCGCCGCGCGCGTATCCGAGATATGCGAGCGCCGGCTGTAGGTGAAGGGGCGTGACGTAGTACGACGCAGACGCAATTCCGTCGTCCGCCAACGCGGGCGCGATGTCGCCGCGGCGGGAGGTCCGAACGACATACATGTGGTACACGTGACCGGGCTCGTCGACGGGGAGCTCGACCGCCTCCCCGAGGCCGAGTTCCGAGTAGCGCATGGCGGCCTCTCGGCGGACGGCGTTCCAGCCGGTGAGGCGGGGGAGAAAGACGCGCAGCATCGCGGCCTGCACGGCGTCGAGGCGCGAATTCGTCCCGACGAGCTCGAACGTCGTCTTGTCGCGCGATCCGTGGAAGCGAAGCATCCGCACGCGTTCAGCGACGTCGTCGTCGAGGCACGTCACGAGTCCGCCATCGCCCAGTGCGAAGAGGTTCTTGGTCGGGAAGAAGCTGAACGTGGAGCAAATGCCGGTGGTGGCCACGCCCTCGGCCCCGAACGCCTGCGCCGCATCCTCGATGATCGGAAGACCGAGCGCTGCGAGCTCCTCGAGCGGTGCGGGTCGCCCGAAGAGGTGCACCGCCATGATCGCCTTCGTGCGGGAGGTGATCCGCGCAGCGGCATCCTCGGGATCGAGATTGAGCGTGACAGGGTCGATGTCGGCGAAGACCGGCGTGGCCCCCGCGCGAGCGATCGCCTCGGCGGTGGCGTAGAAGGTGAACGACGGGCAGATCACCTCGTCCCCCCGGCCGATCTCGAGCGCCTCCAGAACGATGACGAGCGCGTCGGTTCCGTTCGCAACACCGATCGCGTGCGGGACCCCCAAAAATGCCGCTGCCTCTCTTTCGAACGCCTCCACTTCCGGCCCGAAGATGAAGCGACCGGACTCGAGAACTGCCGAGAAGCGCGCCTCGAGCTCGGGAATGAGCGGCGCGTACTGCGCCTTGACGTCGACGAGGGGAATCTGCTTGGTCACGGGGGCGAGTGTAGCTCCGAAGCGGTCTGACCCCTGTTCCTCAGGCCCCCGACGACTCCTCGGCGAGGCGACGACGCCGGCGACGCACGTACCGGGCGCCGAGCCAGACGACGATGGCCGCGATCGCTGCGGCCACGACGTACTCGACGTACCTGAATGCGTGATGGAAATCCTCCCAGCTCTCGCCCACCGCGTACCCGATGCCGGCGAACGCGAAGCACCAGATCGCGGAGCCGGCGAGCGTGAGCAGCGTGTAGCGAACGAAGGGCACCTCCATGACGCCCGCTGGTATCGATACGAACGAGCGCACGACAGGCGTCAGCCGACCGAGGAAGACGGCCCAGTCTTCCCACTTCTCGAACCAGCGCTCGGCGCGATCGAGCTTCGCCGTGTCCAGGTGGAGCCAACGACCGTGGCGCTCGACGTACGGCCGCCCGCCGTAGAGGCCGATCGCCCAACCTCCCATCGCTCCGAGCGTGTACCCGATCGTTCCGGCCAGCGCCATCGCGACGTAGGCGGCCAGACCGTCGTCGATCGTCCGCCCGAAGAGAACGACGTCCTGTCCGGCGAACGCCCCTGTAGCCACCGCGCCTCCGTACACCATCACCACCTCACTGGCTGTAGGAAACACCGCATCGATCAGCATGAGGAGGAAGACGGCGTACAGGCCGTAGTCGCCGATCGCCGAGGTGATGGCGTCCGTGATTCCGCTCAGGATGGAGGCAACGAGCACGGCGCTGACTGTACTTACGAGGTTGGCTGGCCTACGCGGTTCTGCGCACGATCAGCTGCTGTACGAGAGAAACCGTGCCGACCTCGTTGGTGGCCGTGACCCGGACGACGTAGCTCCCTCCGGAGACGAGCTTGCCCGTGCTCGCGCGCCCGTTCCATGGGATCGACTGCCCGCCCGGCTCGAGGCGCTGGTTCGTGACAGTGCGAACGAGAATCCCCTCGCTCGTCTCGATCGAAACTTTCACGCGCGCTGCGCGCGTCTGTGCCCACTGGATCGCGACGCTTCGGCCCGACGGCGGGAGGAACAGTCGCCGTGGCTCGGTCTTGAGGAAACCGAGCGTCGAGTTGACGGCAAACCGGCGCGTGGCCGACGAAGTCAGTCCTTGATCGTCGGTCGAAGTAACCGTCAGCGTCCAGCGACCCTCAGCGGGAGGAAGCGGCTCGGTCGGGACCGGGTCGGGAGGTGGCTCGCCTTCGGGCGGGAGCGGCGGAGGAGGCGGCACGGGTGGGAACGCGACGTCGTATGTCGCAGGCTCGCGTCCTCCCGACTCCTGCCACGCGATCGTGCCGTCCGGCGCCGTGAGCGTCGAGGTCACCGTCGACGGGCGAACGACCTTGAACGAGAGCGATTGTGCCTCGGCGACAGCGTCGCCGTTCGGAGAGACGACGGCCTCGAGCGGTGGCGGTGCATACACCCCGTAGTACTGGAGCATGAGCGCCGTCGAGATGGCGCGCTCCTTACCGTCGGAGGGCGAGTTCAGCACGGTGCCCTCGAAAGCGAGCGTCGCCGACCCGCCCCCGTCGAGCGCCATTCCGCGCACGGCTCCGAGTCGCACCAGAGCTTGCGCGAGCTCGAAGTTCGTCATCCCGACCGAAAAACCAGGCTGACGCCCGTCGGTCGTGACGAGAAGAACGCTCCCGTCAGCGCGCTGCCCGACCGCGCTGCGCGGCCCGCGGGGGACGAGCTGCGAGGTCGTGAACGCCTCGTTCGACCGATAGACGGGCGCGCCGTCGCGCACGAGCAGCGGTCCTCCGCCGATTGCGTCTGCAACAGTGGACCAATCCGGCTGCAGGATGAGCCTCAGCGTTACCGTCGTCCCGGGCTGCGCCTCTGCCTGGAGCTTGGCCGCCGCGCTTCCACGGGCTACCAGCACTGCCATTCCCGGCCCGATGGCCAGAGGCCCGTTCTGAGACGTGGCGGTGACGGGGACGGGTAAGTCGACGTTTGGAGTCGCCGACGAGAACGGGGCGAGAACGACGGCGAACGAACCGGCGATCCGCGGAGTCGCGGATCCCCAGTCGGAGGTGAAGAGCGAGATCCCGTTCGTGCCAGGTGCCTTGTTCAGGAAGTTCAGAGCGCGTCGCTGACCGGTTCCGCGCCAAGTGCCCAGGAAGCGCACCTTGCGAACGTCGAGCAGTCCGTCGAGCGTGACTCCCGCACTCGAGCGAGACGAGTTCGGCGGGGTCGCGAGAACACCGTCCCGGAGAAGGATTCCGCTCGGTCGCCCGTCGGAAAGAGAGAAATAGTCGCCGTTGACTCCCACAGACGTGGTCTGACTGGCCAGGCGCCGTTGCATCGCTGACACGGTCTCGCGCTGAACAACGGACTCGTTGGAGAGGACGGGGCGGAGCCGGTAGAGGCCCACGGGCTTCGGCCCTCGGACGATGTGGAGCGACACCGGGCCGTGCGGCGTGAATTGCACCCCGGTCTCGTACGTCACACCTGGCAGCAGCTGCGTGGTCTGAGCTGCACCCACCGGCGACAACACACTCGCGACGGTGAGCGCGACGAACGCAGAGACGACCAGGAGACGGGCCACGGCCTGTCGAGGGTACCGAACGCCACTGGACGATTTGCAGGCATTTACAGGATCCGAATAGCCTGCAGGCGTGCTCCGCCCGGTCCTCGTCGCCCTCCTCGCAGTACTCGCGCTCTCCCCCGGCGCCCACGCGCACTCTCCGTTCACGGCCATCGGCCGAGCGGTCGAGGCGTTCGGCGAGGTCCCCGTCTCGTACGACAACGGAGCGGCGGTCAGCGATGTCGAGGCCGGTGGGTTTCCTCAGATCGTCGGCTCGAACACCAAGGTCGCCTTCATGCCCGCATCCGCGACGAGCGAGATCGTCGGCGGGCCCGACGCGATTGCAGCGGAGATCGCACGCGAGGCCAACCTCGACGGCACGCTCGTGGTTCTCGTCGGCACGAAGCTCGGCGCCTGGAGCAACGACATCGGCGCCGATCGGCTCGCCGAGCTCGTCGCCGCAGCTCAAGCGGACGAGTCGGGGACATCGCCTGCGTCCGTCGTCGAGTCGCTCGTGCGCAGCGTGCAATCGGAGCCCGTCGACTCGGGGCTGCCCTGGAGATGGATCGGAGCGATCCTGCTGGCGACAGCGCTAGGGGGTCTTGTCGCGTTCGATCGGCTCAACAGGCGCTCGGCGTAAGAAGCGCCGTGGCCGCGTAGCCGAGTGTGTCGTCGCGCGACCGGAGCTTCTCCGGGCGAGCGACGCCGCGCTGGGCGACTAAAAGACCTTGACCTCGCGGTACAGCGTGTCCCGCTGAACGGGGGTTTTCCCCATCGCCTTGATGAGGTGGACGAGCTCGTCCGTCGTCGTGCGATGCGTCGTCCCGGCGGCCGAGACGACGTTCTCCTCGATCATCACCGAGCCCATGTCGTCCGCACCGAAGCCGAGCGCGACCTGGCCGACCTTCATCCCCTGCGTCACCCAGGACGACTGGATGTGCGGAACGTTGTCGAGGTAGATGCGGGACACTGCCTGCGTGAGGAGGTAGTCGAACGAGGTCGGGCGGTCGTCGTCGGAGACGAGGTCGTCGAGACGGTTGCCGTCGCGCTGGAACGTCCACGAGATGAACGCGCGGAAGCCGCGAGTCTCGTCCTGGAGGTCGCGGATCCGCCGCATGTGCTCGACTCGCTCCTCGAGCGTCTCCACGTGCCCGTACATCATCGTCGCGGTCGTCGACATACCGAGCCGGTGCGCCTGGCGCATGACGTCGAGCCACTCGTCCGACTTCGTCTTCTTGGGGGCGATGATCCGCCGCACACGATCGACGAGTATTTCCGCCCCTCCACCAGGTACGGAGTCGAGTCCGCTGTCGCGGAGGCGCGAAAGCGTCTCCGCGACGGTCAGCTTCGAGCGCCGGGCGATGTGCTGGATCTCGGGCGGCGAGAGCGCGTGGAGATGGATCTTGTAGCGCGCCTTGATCGAGCGGAAGAGGTCCTCGTAGTAGTCGACTCCGAGGTCGGGATGGTGGCCGCCCTGCATGAGGAGCCCCGTGCCGCCGATCGCAAGCGTCTCCTCGATCTTCTTGTAGATCACAGGCTTCGGCAGGAGATACCCCTCACGCTGGTCCCCCGGGCGCCGGTAGAACGCGCAGAAGTCGCAGTCGGTGACACAAACGTTCGTGTAGTTGAGGTTCCGGTCGATGATGAAGGTGACGCGCGACGGGTCGGTCATCCGGTTCCGGATCTCGTTCGCAACCCGCCCCACCGCGACGAGATCGCGGGAGCGCAATAGCGCGATCGCGTCGCCGTCGGTGATGCGCTCGCCATCGAGCGCCTTCTGTAGGGGCGAGGCTTGCCTCGCCCGAGCCGCGGCAACGCTCATGCCGGCACTTCCTCTCGAACGAAACGGAGCTCGGGGACGTGATCGAGCTCACCGGCGTCGCGGGCCATCTCCAGGAACGTGTAGAGGCCCGCCCGCTCACGCGGCCCGAAGCTGTAGCGCAGCTTCTCGAAGTAGCGGGCGAGGAAGCCCTGCGGATACCCGTATCTCTCGCTCGCCTGGGCTGCCAGCCGCTCGGGCTCCGAGCGCGCAAGCCGAACGGACGCTACGAGCGCATGCTCGAGCTCGATCAGCCCGTCGGCGATGGGCTCGGGAGCGGCCCACACCGCGAACACCATGGGCAGTCCCGTCTTCTCCAACCACAGGCGCCCGAGATCGAAATGCGGCGTGGGATCCTCGAACGCGCTGCGCAGCGCCGCGTCGCCGATGAGGAGCCTCGCGTCGGCCTCCATCCCGAGCGGCACGATCTCGGCCTTGGGAAGCAGGATGCGGACGAGGACCACCGAGGTCGCACTCTCCGAGGTAGCGGCGACCGAGCGCACCTGCCCGAAGGGAACGCGCGTCACGAGCTGGATCGAGTCGACGGCGCCCTCGGACGAGACGCAGAGTCGTGGAAGGATGCGCAGCCGATCGGCATTCCGCGCGTACTCGATCGACGGGATCGGTGCGATGTCGAGCTCTCCGGCGAGCAGCATCCTCGAGAGCTCCGTCGGGACACCGGAGATCTCCTCGATGTCTGCCTCGAGCCCGTAGAAGACGGGCGCCATGTTGACGTACGAGATCCTTCCGAGACGCGTCATCGCCGGCCCTGCCGTCGTCGCCAGATCCAAAGCCCACCCGCGAGGGCCATCAGCCCGCCCCAGAGAACGATCGCCAGCGTCGAGACATCGAACGTGACCTCGACGTCCTCCGAGAGGAGATACGCGCCCGCGGTGAAGAGAATCGAGAACACGAAGATCGCCGCAGCGAGGATCCCGAAGGAGTAGACCACCCACACCCAGATCGGCGTTCCACCGGTCGGCTTCGGCGTGTTCACTCCCAGCGCCTGAGCTCGTTGTAGAGCGTGTCTCGCTGCACGGGAATCCGGCCCGCCTCGCGCACGAAGCGCACGAGCTCGTCGACCTTCTGCTCCGTCTCGGTTCGCGCCCCGGCCGCGTGGAAGATCTCCTCGCGCACGACCGTCCCCTGGACGTCGTTCGCACCGAAGTGGAGCGCAATGGCCGCCAGTGGCATCCCCATCATGATCCAGTAGGCCTTGATGTTCGGGACGTTGTCGAGCATGAGCCGCGAGAACGCGAGCATCTTGAGGTCGTCTGCCCCGGTCGTGTGGCGCCAGCCTCGGCGCTCGAACACGGTGTTATCGGGATGAAACGCGAGGGGGATGAACGCGAGAAAGCCACCCGAGCGATCCTGCTGGTCGCGGAGGCGAATGATGTGGTCGACGCGCTCCTCGTAGGTCTCGACGTGCCCGTAGAGCATCGTGCAGTGCGTCGGGATGCCGAGCGCGTGCGCCGTCGAGTGGACGTGGAACCAGATGTCCGGGCTCTCCTTGCCGGGAGCGACCAGACGCCTAACGCGGTCGGCGAACACCTCGGCGCCACCACCGGGAAGCGATCCGAGCCCCGCAGCCTTGAGCTCGACGAGGACCTCCTCGTGCGTGAGCCCCGAGAGCGTCGTCATGTGGTGGATCTCGGAGGCGGTGTAGCACTTCAAGTGCACCTCGGGGAGCGCGTCGTGCAGCGAGGCGATCGTGTCGCGGTAGAAGGAGAAGTCGACATGCGGGTTCTCGCCGTTGACCATGTGGATCTCCGTGAATCCCGTGACCTCGCGCTGGCGGAGCACGTCCTCGACGAGCTCCTCACTCGTGAACGTGTAGGCGTGCTCTTGCTTCCGCGTCGCGGCGAACGCGCAGAACTTGCATTTCACGCGGCACACGTTCGTCTGGTTGACGTAGAGGTTCTGGACGAAATAGACCTCGTCGGTTCCGCCGCGCAGCCGCCTCGCCTCGTCCGCGAGCTCGCCGAGAGTCAGGAGATCGTCGGATTCGAGGAGCGCGACGCCGTCCTCGAAGTCGAGGCGCTCTCCGGCCTCGATCTTCTCTCGGATCGGCTCCAGCGTCTGTTGGGCGAGAACGGCGATCAGGTACTCCTCTCTACAACGGCGCGTGTCAACGCTTCGAGCTCGTCGCGCCGGGCGGCGCCGTCGAGGCAGGCTCGTGCCTGGAAAGCGTAGTGGAGCGCCAGCTCGCGGGACCGATCGAGCGCACCGCTCGCTGCGACACGTATGAGCGCTTCCTCCTTCGGCCCTCCAGCGAGCGCATTGCGAACGACGCCGTCCTCACTCGCGGCAAGGAGCAAGGGGAGCGTCGGCGTCCCGTCACGGAGGTCGGTTCCCGGCACTTTCCCGGTCTCGATGGTCTCTCCCGTGCAGTCGAGTATGTCGTCGGCGATCTGGAATGCGATGCCGAGCAGCCGCCCGTATTCACCGCTCCCGCCACCGAGTACGCACGCGGCCTCGAAGAGCTTTCCGGTCTTGAGCGAGCAGCGCTCGAGGTACGCGTCGATCGTCGTATCGGGGTCATGCCGCTGGCGTCGCTGCATGGCCTCCCCCCGAGCGAGCCCGAGCGCGGCATCGGCGAGAACCTCCACCGCGCTGGCATGCCCGTCTTCGGCGAGCACGGAGAACGCGCGGGCGAATAGGTAGTCGCCTGCCGCCAGCGCTGCGGCTGCACCGTGCTCGCTCCATGCGGACGCGCGTCCCCGCCTCAGCGCCGCGCCGTCGATGAGGTCGTCGTGCACGAGCGTCGCCGTGTGGACGAGCTCGACCGAGATCCCGGCCGCGACGGGGGGAATAGCGTCGGGCGAGGAGGAGAGAAACGCGAGGGCCGGGCGGAGCCGCTTCCCACCCGCGGAAAGCGCGCTCGCGCCGATCTCGGCGACGAGACCCGGGTAGCGCGAGGCAGCCCCGGCCAGCCCGTCTTCGACTTCGACGAGGTAGTCGTCCAGCCCCGAGGCTGCCCGCACCGTGTCGATCGCGCTCACTCGCGTGCGCCTTTCTCACCTTGTGGCTCAGAGCCACAAGGTTCTCGCACCCGTCCCGTATGGAGAGCGACGCTGCCACCGCCCAGCAGTCGGTAGCGCACATCGAGGAAGCCGGCCTGCTCCATCAACCCGGACAGGTCTTCCGCGCCCGGGAACCGACGGACGCTCGCCGGCAGGTACGTGTAGGCCTTCCCGCCGGGAAGCACCTTGCCGGCAAGTGGCACGAGCACGTCGAACCAGAGGCGAAAGAACGGACGGAGGATCCCGCGCGGAAGCGTGATCTCGAGCACGGCCACCTTGCCTCCAGGACGAAGCACGCGCGCGAGCTCGCGCAGCCCACCTTCCAGATCCTCGAGGTTGCGGACGCCGAAGCCGACGGTAGCCGCGTCGAACTCATTTGTTTCGAACGGCAGTGCGAGCGCATCGCCCTGCACCCACTCGATCGTTCCCGACTTGGGGCGAGCGCGCTCGAGCATTCGAGGAGAGAAGTCGAGGCCGACGACTCTGCCTCCACGGCGCTCGGCCTCGACGGCAAGATCGCCCGTGCCGCAGCAGGCGTCGAGGACACGGTCACCGGGCCACACGACTTCGCGAACGGCGAGCCGCCGCCACCTCTGGTCGAGCCCGGCCGTCATCACGCGGTTCATCAGGTCGTAGACCGGCGCGATGCGATCGAACATGGTGCGGACGCCCTCGGGCGAGAGGGTCCCGGTCTCGAAGGACTTTGCAACAGACTGCTGCTTGCTCGTCATTCGACCCGCCGGCTCGGGAGCACGGGCTGCAAGCACTTTGCAACAGACTGTTGCATGCACTCACTCCCCCCAGCGCTTGACGAGGGCGTTGTCGATCCCGATCTGGTCGAGGCAGCGCGCGACGAGGAAGTCCACCAGATCGTCGATGGTCTCGGGCCCGTGGTAGAAACCGGGCGCGGCGAAGAGGATCACGGCCCCCGCGTCGTTCAGCGTCGCGAGTCCCCGAAGGTGGATCGAGGACAGCGGTGTCTCCCGAGGGACGAGCACCAGCTTGCGCCGCTCTTTCAGCGCAACGGAGGCCGCGCGATGAATGAGGTTCTGCATCGCGCCCGACGCGAGCGTCCCAACCGTCGCCATCGAGCACGGGCAGATCACGTACGCATCGACCTGCGCCGACCCGCTCGCATACGGGCTGCGGAAGTCGTTCTCCCCGTAGACGGTGACCTGGGCGGCCGTGCTCCCGACGAACCGTTCGAGAACCTCCTCGCGGGCAAGAGACGGATCGCCGTAGAGCTCCGTCGCGAGCACTTCGATGCCGGAGCGCGACGCCGTCAATCCGATCTCGCAGTCGACCGCCGCGAGCGCGCGGAGCAGGCGCTCGGCATAGGGAGCGCCCGACGCTCCGGTCACGCCGAGGAAGACGCGCACGCGTCAAGCGTATCCCGGCGCCGCGTCTATGGGCGAGGCAAGCCTCCCCCCTACGGGGAGTTCGCGCTCGTGCCCTTCGAAGCGGCGAGGAACTCGCCGAGCGCCGCGAGGTTCTCCTGCCCGAGGTAGGCGTACGAGCCCATCACCGTGTTACCGAACGCAGCCGGGTTCGTCAGATACTGGACGAAGTACGCGGCGTCGTTCGTAGCACCGATCTCGGAGAGATCAGGCGCACCGAGGTTTCCGGCGCCCTGCCCCAGATACGTATGGCAATTGAGGCAGCCCGATTCTGCGAACAGTTCGGCGCCCTTCACTGCCTCCGGGTTGTCCGCGAAACCCTGCTCGGCGGCCCACTCTGGAACAAGCGCGACGAGCTCCGAGCCGAGGGCCTCCTTCGCCGTCGCGCCCTTCCAGGTGAGGACCGCCATCGAGAGGATCGTGAGCACGGCGGCAACCATGGCCACGGGGCGATGAAGCGGCCTGCGCTCGCGGCGCCGGTCGTAGAACGGCAGCCCGAGCAGGAGTATCAGGCAGATCGTCGGGATGCCGACGGTGGCGATGAAGACCGTCTCGGGCCATTCGAAGATCCGCAGGAGGTAGAAGAGGAAGTAGAAGTACCAATCCGGGCGCGGGACGAAGTTCGTCGTTGCCGGATCGGCGGGCTCCGTGTACCAAGGGCCGAGAATTCCTGGCTTTACGCCGTCCGCGTCGTAGTACCAGATCACCGCGAGCGCCGTGATCACGCATACGACAATGAGCGACATGACGGTGTCGTGGAAGATCGCGCGGGGGAAGAAGGGCTTCCCCTCCTTCTTGACGTCGTCCTTGTAGCGGGCGAAGTCCTCGCGGTTCAGCTCGCCGAGATCGCGCGCCATCAGTCGCCACCTCCGCTGCCACGAACGAGCCCCGAGCGTGCACCCGCCGGCTCGACGGGCGGGCGCTCACGGCCGGCCGCTTCGGCCGACCACGGCGGCGAGGAGACGCCCAAGCGCGTGACGAGGTAGATGTGCACGCCGATGAGAGCGATCAAGGCCCCCGGAATCGCGAGCATGTGCAAGGCGTAGAACTTCGCCAGAGCGGTGGAGCCGATCTCGGGACCACCCGCCAGGAACTGCGCGAGCCATGGTCCGGCGAAGGGGGCTGTCCCGTTCAGGTTGATCCCGACGA
>JBOHAY010000058.1:0-2630 GCA_050697935.1 Gaiellaceae bacterium
GTCCGTGAGGGGCCGCAGGCGGGTCCCCTGGCCGCCCACGAGGATGACCGCAGGCAGGCTCATAAGCCAACCTTCGGCCTATGAGCGGGGAGGGGTGTGGGGAACCGGGAGGTTCCCCACGTTTTCAAGAAGAAGGGGGCACGCGGGGGAAACATGGTTTCCCCCGCGAACGCGAGCAAAAGGCGAGCGTTGGTCACGACGTTCGCTCGACTGTCGAGCGCAGGTCACGTAGGAAGAGGAGATGTGTGAGCTCCTGGGCGACGCGGGAGAGCACCTCGAGGTCGTCGAGAGCGTTCTTCCGACGTTCCGCGTTCCGGGATCGCAGGCCCGGTGCGACGAGCTGCTCCACGAGCGCCGACTGCCGCCCGGCCGCGGTGAGGAACGTTCGCAGGTGACGCCCGTCGACACCGAAGCGCGCGAGCCGCGCGCACGTGGATGCGATGTCCGCCTCGCTCTCGCCATACAGGCGCTCGCCGGCCTCGTTGCGAGAGACGATGAGCCCGTACTCCTCGAGCTCGCGCACGAAATCGAGCGAGACCGAGGCGCGATCGCACAGCTCGGACTCGTCGATCTCGTCCTCGCGATCGGTGACGCCGACGGCGCGACGTCGCGTGCGCTCCGCCGACGCGCCAGGCCCTTCGAGCTCCTCGCGGATGACTCGAAGCGGCAGGAACTCGTCACGTTGGAGGCGCAGGATCGTAGTCAGGCGTTCGATGTCGTCGGGTGCGAAGAGCCGGTAGCCACCGCGTGTCCGCTTCGGGGCGATGAGCCCCTGGTCCTCGAGGTAGCGGATCTTCGAGACGGAGATGTCCGGAAACTGCTCGCGGAGCTCCTCGCAGACGGACCCGATCGTACGAAGCCGAGGCTCCGCGCCGCCCTTCTCTCGTCGTGTCTCGACCGTGCTCATCGCTGAAGGAATGTCAGGCGGTACTTGCCGATCTGGACCTCGTCGTCGTCCTCGAGCACGGTCGACTCGATGCGCTTGCGATTCACGTATGTCCCGTTGAGGCTCCCGAGATCACGGATTGAGAACGTCTCGCCGTCACGCGCGAGCTCGGCGTGTTGCCGGGAAACGGTGACGTCATCGAGGAAGACGTCACACTCGGGAGATCGACCGATCAACGTCCTGCCCTCGCCGGGCTGGAACGACTGCCCCGCTATTCCGCCCCCGGAGCGTACAACGAGCGCAGGGCCCGTGATGCCGAGCGCGGTCAGCAGATCGACCTCGTCGCCATCCTCGTCGATGTCGAAGCTCATCGTCGTCTCGGAGCCTGTCTCGGTCGTGAGGAGCGCGCCGCAACGCGAGCAGTAGTTCGAGGCCTCCGGGTTCTGGAAGCCGCACTCCGGGCAGTAGACGTGGCTCACGCGTCGTCCGTCGGAGCCGCCTTCGCGGTGAGGATCTCGCTCAGACGCTCGACGTCGGCGAGTTGCGCCTCCCCCGCGTTCACTTGCTCGCGCAGCCGGGCCACGAGCTCCGCGCGGAGGATGTCGATGCGTCCGTGCAGCACGCGGCGTTGGAGGGAGATCTCGTCCTCCTCCCTTTCGAGCCCGCGAATCATCTCGCGCAGGTCGTCGTCGGTCAGTGTCGAGAGATCAGGATGTGGTTCCACCGGTGGCCTTTCCTCGAGGGTCACCTGAGTAAAGCAGCACCCGCACCGAGGGGTCAACCTCAGGTTGAGAGTTCAGAGTCTCTCATTCGCGCCCGAGGCCGGTCTCCCTGCACCACGATTCAGCGCGAACGCAGGACGCGTCTCGCCCGCAGGAGGTACTGGACCCCAGCGCAGATAGCAAGGACGATGCCGATCACGAGCAGGACGAGCGGCCAGGTCGTGCCCTCCTCGGTGACGAGCACGAAACCCAGCGAGGCGTACAGAACCCAGGTCGCAAGCTTGCCGAGAAAGGTGACCTCGAGCTCGTATCCACTCGGCGAGAGCGCCTTGTAGCCGACGATCAGCGTGAGATCCCGGGCGAGGATCACGACCGCCGCGAGAAGTGGGATGCGTCCCGTTGCCCACATGAGCACGACCGCCGTCCCGATCATCAGTCGGTCGGCGAGCGGATCCGCGACCTTCCCGAAGCTCGATTCCACGTTCCAGCGGCGGGCGAGATATCCGTCGAGCTGATCGGTGAAGGCGGCAGCTGCGAAGAAGATCCCCGCTCCCCACGCCGGCCCGTCACCCGCCTCGAGGTAGAGCCAGGCGAAGACCGGAATAGCGGCAAAGCGAGCGATGGTCAGCGCGTTGGGAATCTGTTGACGAAGCTGCACACCGGCCACAGCGCGAACCCTACGAACAATGGCCGGTCGGGACCAGTCTGGGGCCAGACCCCAGGCCTGACCCAGTCACACCTCGTTCGCCGACCCTGGTAGCGTCGCGGCTCGTGGCGGACACGCTTCGACTTCCCGGGTTCGTCAACGCACACAGTCATACGTTCCAACGAGCCCTTCGCGGAAGCACGGCGGGCGGCGACTTCTGGGCCTGGCGCGAGACGATGCTCGCGGAGGCCGAGCGCCAGACGCCCGAGCTCGTCCGAACGTCCTACGAAGAAACCTACCGCGAGATGCGGCTCGCCGGGTACACGGCGGTCGGCGAGTTCCACTACCTTGGCGTCCCCGAAGCGCTCGCCGCGGG
>JBOHAY010000059.1:0-5357 GCA_050697935.1 Gaiellaceae bacterium
TGTGGCGTGCGGTTGAACACCACCAGGGAGTAGCCGGCATCGACGATCCGGTCTGCAATCGGCGCACCCATGTTGCCGAGGCCGATCAACCCGACGGTTGGACGCGGGTCGCGAGAGGAGCGCACTGTCCAGTATGAATAAACGACCGTCGAGGACGAGTCAAGCTTGTGCGGCGCGATCGAGCCTCAACCGGTCAGGTACTTCGAACGGAAGCCCCGATTCCAGGGCCTTTCGCGAGAGCCGATGAGGGGGCTCGAACCCTCGACCCTCTGCATGGCAAGCGGGTCGCGGGTCGAAGCCAGGGGCAGCGCAACCCGCATGGTTGGCAGAATCCGGTTCAGGTCAACTCGAGGGTACGGAAGCTGCTCGGCGCCGAGGAGGTCAGTCGAGTGAGCGCAGGAATGGGTCGACTCGAGTGAGGAACGCCTCCGGCTCCTCGATGTGCGGCAGATGGCTCGACTGCTCGAAGATCGTCCACTCCGAGCCGGGGATGCGCTCGTGGATCTGCTCGACGATGTGCGGGGTCGCCTCGTCGTGGCGGCCCGAGACAAGAAGCGTGGGAGCCGTGATCTCGTGGAGGCGATCGGTGATGTCCCAAGTCTTGAGGGATCCGATGACGTGGAACTCGCTCGGGCCGTTCATCGTGTGGTAGACGGTGGGCTCGGCAGCGAGCTGATCGAAGCTCCGCTGGAGGCAATCCGGCCACGGTACGCGGCAGAGGTGACGGTCGTAGAAGACCTTGACGGCCTCCTCGTACTTCGGGTCGTCGGTCGTCCCGGCCTCCTCGTGTCGAAGCAACGTCTGCTGTACGTCCGGAGGCAGGTCTTCGCGCAGGCGATTCGCCTCCGAGACCCAAAGCGGGATGCTGGCCGGAGAGTCTGCGACGACGATTCCGCGCAGTCCGGGCGGGCGGTCGAGCGCGTGCTCCATCGCGAGCATGCCTCCCCACGACTGCCCGACTACTGCGTACCTGTCGGCGATCCCGAGATGCTTCGTGAGCGCGACGAGCTCGTCTTTGAAGAGTTGGGGGCTCCAGAAGTCCGCGGGCGCATCGGGACGATGCTGGCTCTTCCCGCAGCCGACCTGGTCGTAGAGGACGCAGGCGCGCCCGGACCGGGCGAGGTCGGAGATGGGCTCGCAGTAGTCGTGCGCCGCGCCCGGTCCGCCGTGACAGATGACCACAGTCGTGAGCACGGAGTCGGGATCGAGCGTCCCCACGACCCGATACCACGTCTCATGACTGCTCCAGGCCATTCGACCCTCACGCGTCTCCATCTCATCCTCCTCCTTCGTCGAGTGCAGCGGCGCCCGCGTCCGCCGCAACCGGGACGGCGCCGCCCAACGGGTGATGGCACGCGGCGAAGCGCCCCTTGCCGAAGTCGGCGAGCGGCGGACGCTCGACACGGCAGATGTCGGTCGCATACCGGCAGCGCGGGTGGAAACGACACCCTGACGGCGGATCGATCGGGCTCGGGACCTCGCCCTCGAGCACGATCCGCGTCCGAGGCGGCGCAACGTCGTCCGTCTCGATCACCGGAATCGCCGAGAGCAGGGCCTCCGTGTACGGGTGGATCGGGCTCTCGTACAGGACGTCTGCCGGCGCCTCCTCGACGATGACGCCGAGGTACATCACGGCGATCCGACTGGACACATGCCGAACGACGCCGAGGTCATGGGCGATGAAGACATACGTGAGCCGGAACTCGTCTTGAAGGTCGTGAAGTAGATTCACGACCTGCGCCTGAATTGACACGTCGAGCGCCGAGACCGGCTCATCCGCGACGATGAGCCGCGGGTTCAGGGCCAGGGCACGCGCGACGCCGATACGTTGCCGCTGACCGCCCGAGAACTCGTGTGGGTAGCGGTTGATGTGGCTCGGCGA
This sequence comes from Gaiellaceae bacterium, assembly GCA_050697935.1. Taxonomy (GTDB): domain Bacteria; phylum Actinomycetota; class Thermoleophilia; order Gaiellales; family Gaiellaceae; genus GMQP-bins7. The sequence goes on from JBOHAY010000059.1 coordinate 1,883, forward strand.
GAGTCCAACGACCTCGAGCAGCTCCCGAACCCGCCGCCGTCTCTGCGAGGACGAGCCGCGGCGATGGATACGGAGCGGATCGCCGACGAGCTGCACGACGCGCTTGCGTGGATTGAGGGACGCATACGGGTCCTGGAAGACCATCTGCATCTCCTGCCGGAACGGTCGCAACTCATTGCGCGAGAGCTTGGTGATGTCGGTGCCGTCGAACGTCACCGTGCCGCTCGTCGGATCGTGAAGCCGGACCAGCAGCCGGCCGAGTGTCGACTTCCCGCACCCGGACTCGCCGACGACACCAAGAGTCTCGCCTCGGCGCACTGCGAGGGAGACGCCGTCGACGGCATGCACGAGCTCCTTACCCCGGCGCCCGAACGCGGTCTCGCGCACAGGGAAGTGCTTGACGACCTCTTCCGTGGCGACGAGCGGGCGCTCGGTAACCGTACCGCTCATGCGCTCTCCCGCTCGGGCGCCTCACCGGCGGAGCGTCGTCGCAACGCCGGTCGCGCGGCGACCTCGAGATGACAGGCGTCCTTGTGACCTGGTTCGGAACGCTCGAGCAGCTCGGGCCGCGTCGAGCAGAGCTCGAAGCTGTGCACGCACCGGGGCGCGAAGCGGCAGCCTTCCGGCGGGGCGAAGGGCGAGGGCGGGGCACCCGGGATCGCGACGAGTCGTCGAATCCGGGGCAGGTCTATGCGGGGCACCGACTCGAGGAGGCCCCACGTGTACGGGTGCTGAGGATTCCGGAAGAGGCTCGACTTCGGTGCTTCCTCCACGACCCGCCCCGCGTACATGACCGCTACCCGCTCGGCGATCTCGGCGACGACGCCCATGTCGTGCGTGATGAGCACGATCGCCGAGCCGTGGTCGTCGCGTAGGCGCCGGAGCAGCTCGAGGATCTGCGCCTGGATCGTGACGTCGAGCGCGGTCGTCGGCTCGTCCGCGATCAGCAGTGCCGGGTTGCAGGATAGGGCCATCGCGATCATCACACGCTGGCGCATGCCCCCCGAGAACTGGTGTGGGTAGTCGTCGACGCGCGTGCTCGCGTTGGCGATGCCGACCTCCCGGAGGAGCTCGATGACACGCACTCGCGCCCGCGCGCTCGAGATTCGCTCGTGTGCCTGGATCTGCTCCGCAATCTGCCAGCCGACGGTGTACACCGGCGTGAGCGCCGTCATGGGGTCCTGGAAGATCATCGCGATCTCTCTCCCGCGCACCGACCGCATCCGCTGCTTCGGCAGCGTCATGAGGTCGCGCCCGCGGAAGAGGACCTGGCCCTGGATCATCGCGTTCGGATCCCGGATCAGGCGCATGACCGCGAGCATCGAGACCGTCTTGCCGGACCCGGACTCGCCGACGATTCCGAGGATCTCGCCCGGGGAGATCGCCAGCGAGACGTCGTCGACCGCTTCTGCGACGCCGTCCTCCGTGCGGAACGAGACGCCGAGGTTACGCACCTCGAGCAGCGGTGTGGCTGTCGGCTCAGGCAATTCGCACCCTCGGGTCGAGCCAGGCGTACAGGAGATCGACGAGCGCGTTGGCCACGATCACGAAGAAGGCCGCGTACATGACACAGGCCATGATCACGGGCAGGTCGAAGTTCTGAAGGGAGTCGAACGTCAGCTTCCCGACGCCGTGCAGGCCGAAGACCACCTCGGTCAGGAGGGCAGCCCCGCCGACGAGTGCGCCGAAGTCGAGACCGAAGAGGCTGAAGTAGGCGACGAGCGACGTGCGAAGCGAGTGGCGGATCAGGACCCGGCGCTCGGTCAGGCCCTTGGCGTAGGCCGTGCGCACGAAGTCCTGCTCCTGCGACTCGACCATCGAGGAGCGAAGGATTCGGGCGTAGATGCCCGCGTACAGAACCGACAGCGTCAGCCAGGGTAGGAGCAGCGATTTGAACCAGCCCGACGGCGACTCTGTCAGCGGCGTGTATCCAAGCGGCGGCACCCACGAGAAGAGGAACGTGTCGTGGAACCGGCTCTGGCTCACGAGGTTCACCATCTCCCCGAGCCAGAAGACCGGTATCGAGATCCCGATCAGGCCGATGACCATGAGGAGCGTGTCGAGCGGAGAGCCGCGAAAGACGGCCGCGAGGACCCCCATGACGATGCTCGTGCCGACCCAGATGAGCGCGGCTCCGAGGACGAGCGACAGCGTCACGGGAGCTGCTTCCTCGACCTGCGGGATCACCTCCGCGCCGCGGTTCACATACGACTCGAGATCCCGCGTGATGAACAGCTTCTTCATGAGTAGCACGTACTGGACGGGCATCGGCCGGTCGAGGCCGAAGTCGTGGCGAACGGCCTTCAGTGTCTCCTGATCCGCGTTCCGCCCGGCGATCCGTGCGGCCGGATCGACGCCGGGTGTCGCGAAGAAGATGAGGAAGACGAGCACGCTGATCGCGAACATGACAAGCACCATCGAGACGGCGCGCCGCGCGACGAAGCGCAGCATCAGTTTCCCGCCTTGTGCTTCGCCCGGGGGTCGAGCGCGTCGCGGACGGCGTCACCGAGGACATTCAGCGCCAGCACAGTGATCACGATGGCGATCCCCGGCGCGAGCGCGACCACCGGACGCGTGTAGAGCAGGCTCTGGCCGTCGAGGATGATCGTTCCCCAACTCGCGTCAGGCGGCTGCACGCCGATCGAGAGGAACGAGAGCGCCGCTTCTGTCAGCATCGAGAGCGCGATCATGAGCGGGAAGAGGACGATCACGGTGGTGACGACGTTGGGGAAGATGTCGCTCCAGAGCAGGCGCCAGGAAGAGGCCCCCATCCCGACTGCGGCCTCGACGAACTCTCGTTCCCGAAGCGAAAGCACCTCGCCTCGGACGGAGCGACCGACGTACGGGACGTACACGATCCCGATGATCACGATCGGGAAAACGAGACTTCCGGCCTCGATCGTAAACGGCCCGACGTGGTAGCTGCTCGTGAGCAACACCGTGGAGAGGCAGATCGCCAGCAGGTAGACCGGGAACGCCCAAACGACGTCCAGGAGGCGTGACAGCACACCGTCCACGGCACCGCCGAAGAACCCCGCGACGAGGCCGATGATTGTCCCGAGGATGCAGGTGAGCAACGCCGCGGCCACGCCGATCAGCAGCGAGTTGCGACCTCCGTAGAGCAACCGCGCCGCCACGTCGCGTCCCTGGTTGTCTGCGCCTAGCAGGAAATGGTGCGGATCCCAGGTGGGGCCGACAGGTGTCACGCCGAGCCCGAGCCCCTCTGACGACTCCCGCATGACCGGAACCGTCTTCCCGTCGACGACCGTCGTCCCGTCGAGGTTCGACCGGAACGGCTCCGTGTGCGCGATGTAGTTCGCATAGAGTGGCGCGGCCAGACAGAGCAGCACGATCGCCGCGAACACGCCGAGCGTGGCAAGCGCCACCTTGTTGCGGCGGAGCCGTCGCCAGGCGAGCCCCCAGGGGCTCGCGCCGACGGCTTCCTGTGCCGCCGGGGGGGCGGTCAACCCGCCCA
>JBOHAY010000060.1:0-24000 GCA_050697935.1 Gaiellaceae bacterium
CGAGGACATGCTCGCCGTCACGCACACGACCGACGGCGGGCTGACCTGGTCCCCGCCGACGAACATCGGCGTCAGGCCCGCGGTCGGTGTCTTCCCGGTCGTCCGGCCGACCGGCGAGCTCGTGGTCGTGTATCTGTGGGAGGTGCGACCCTTCGCGATCGCCTCCTCGCGCTCGACGGACGGCGGCGCTTCGTTTGCCCCGCCAGCTCGAATCTCCGACATCGACGTGTCGTCGTGCTCGACCCGAGGCCTCCGCGCTTTCCCGCTTCCAGCAGCCGACGTCGACGCGAGCGGCCGCGTGTGGGCGACCTGGCACAGCTGTCGGGGCTCGGGGGCGCGCACGAATGACGTCTTCGCTGCGAGCTCGGCTGACGGCGCTTCGTGGAGCGCTCCGACGGCCGTCACCGCAGGGCGAGACGGTGTTCTTCCTGCGATCGGAATCGACGGAAGCACGGGACGGATCGCCATCGCGTATCTGCGCAATCGACCATCTGGCGTCGATGTCGAGCTCGTTCGATCCCGTGCGGTGGGTTGGGGCCCGCCACAACGCATCTCCGCGCAGAACATGCCCCTCGTGTGGATGCCGGACACCACCTCCGGTCGGATGCTCGGCGACTACATCTCCGTCCACTATGCGGCCGGCCGGCCGCTCGTCGTCTGGGTGCTCGCGTCGGAGCCGATCGGCTCGACCTTGCGCCAGGCGGTGTACGCGACGCACGGCTGACCGGCGGTGCGGCGCGGCCTCTCAGAGGCCGATGGGGTGCCAGACCGTCTTCAGCTCGAGGAAGGCTTCGATCTCCCATGGGCTCTGAGCGTCCGACGTCGACCGGACGACGCGCTTGACGTTCTCGGCAGCCATTCGCTCCAGCTCGACGGTAGCCCCGTCGGCCCCGGTCAGGTCGATCGCGTTGACGTCCATGTGACCGGCGAGCCAGGGCGCGAGCTCATCCCGGAAACCGGTGAGGATGTTCACGGTGCCAGCGGGGAGGTCGGACGTCGCAAGCGCCTCGGCAAGTTCGATTGCGGCGACAGGATGCGTTTCGGCCGCGACCGCGACGATCGCGTTTCCTCCGACGAGCGCGGGCGCGATCCGCGAGACGAGGCCAGCGAGCGCCGGCTCGCTCGGGGCGAGGATGGCGACAACCCCAGTGGGCTCCGGAACGGTGAAATCGAAGTAAGGCCCTGCAACAGGGTTCGAGCTCCCGAGCACCTGCGCGAGCTTGTCCGCCCACCCCGCGTACCAGACGACGCGATCGATCGCGGCTTCGACTTCCTCGCGCCCGGAGCATGCGTGCTCGAGATCGGTGGCTCGGGCCTCCATCATCTCGGCGAGCCGGTAGAGGACCTGGCCGCGGTTGTACGCCGTCATGCCGGCCCAGGCAGGGAACGCGGCTCGAGCCGCGCGTACGGCGTCGCGGGCATCCTTGCGAGACGCGCGAGCGACGTTCTGGCCCTCGGCCTCGAAGCTACGTCCCGACTCGGAGCGAGGAAACGCGCCCCCGATGTAGAGCTTGTACGTCTTCTTCACCGAGAGCCGCGTCACGCGATCGCCTTCCCGCTGCTCGTGGTGTGCACCGATTGGCACGATATTGGCGCACCCCGGTCGCAGTCTCGTATCGACTTCCGGGGTAGAGTCGAAAGTGGGTGGCGGGTGGCACACCTCCCCACCCTGGGTGGGGTAGTGGAAAGCGGAGGCGCGTACGACGTGAGCGCCGCCGTCATTCGAGCCTCAGGTACGGCTCGAGGCCGTGGCGTCCGCCCACACGGCCGAAGCCGGACTCGCGGTAGCCGCCGAACGGAGAGGTCGGATCGAACCTGTTGAACGTGTTCGCCCAGACCACGCCGGCGCGCAGCCGCTCGACCATCCACAGGATCCGCGAGCCCTTCTCCGTCCACACCCCGGCCGACAGTCCGTACGGCGTGTTGTTCGCCTTCTCGATCGCCTCCTCCGGCGTCCGGAACGTGAGCACGGAGAGCACCGGCCCGAAGATCTCCTCCTGCGCGATCCGGTAGCTCTGCGCGACGTTGGTGAAGAGCGTCGGCACGAACCAGTAGCCGCGTTCCGGAAGCTCGCACGCCGGCTGGTAGATCTCGGCACCCTCGGCTTCCCCGCTCGCGACGAGCTCGCGGATCTTCTCGAGTTGAGCCTTCGAGTTGATCGCGCCGATATCGGTGTTCTTGTCGAGCGGGTCGCCTACCCGGAGTGTCGTCAGGCGCCGCTTGAGCTTCTCGAGCAGCGGCTCGTAGATCGACTCCTGCACGAGCAGCCGGGAGCCCGCGCAACACACATGACCCTGGTTGAAGTAGATGCCGTTGACGATGCCCTCGACTGCCTGATCCAGCGCCGCGTCGTCGAAGACGATGTTCGCGGCCTTGCCGCCAAGCTCGAGCGTCATGCGTACATCACGGCCTGCGAGCTCGCGCATGATGAGCTTCCCTACGTCGGTCGAGCCCGTGAACGCGAGCTTGTCGATCCCGTCGTGGCGAACGAGATGCGCTCCGGTCGTGCCGTCTCCGGTCACGAGGTTGACGACGCCCGGCGGAAGCTCGGCCTGGCGACAGATGTCCGCGAAGATCATCGCCGTCAGCGGCGTCGTCTCGGCCGGTTTGAGCACAACGGTGTTCCCGCAGGCGAGCGCAGGCGCGATCTTCCACGCGAGCATGAGCAGCGGGAAGTTCCAGGGAATGATCTGCGCAGCCACGCCGAGCGGCCGCGGAGTCCGGTTCGGGAAGGCGTACTCGAGCTTGTCGGCCCAGCCGGCGTAGTAGAAGAAGTGGGCCGCGGCGAGCGGGATGTCGACGTCGCGCGACTCGCGGATCGGCTTTCCGCCGTCGAGCGACTCGGCTACCGCGAGCTCCCTGGCCCGCTCTTGCAAGATCCGCGCGATCCGGAAGAGGTACTTCGCGCGCTCGGACGGCGCAAGCTCGGACCAGACGGTCTCGAACGCATCCCGCGCCGCACCGACCGCAAGCGAGACGTCCTCCTCGCCCGCGAGCGCAACCTCGAAGAGCGACTCCTCTGTGGAGGGCGAAATGGAGGGAAACCACTTGCCCGTTCGCGGCTCGACCTCCGCACCGCCGACGAAGAGCCCGTAGCGCTCACGGATCCGGACGATGTCGCGGGACTCGGGCGCCGGCGCGTACTCCCACTCGAGCGGAGCCGGCACCGACGACGGACGCTTCTCGACCTGTGCCATCAGTCGATGGTGAAGTAGTCGCCGGACTGATACCGCCCCGTCTTCTCCTTGCGGAGCTGCATGAGGACGTCGTTCAGAAGCGACGAGGCGCCGAAGCGGAACAGATCGGGCGTCATCCAGTCGCGACCGAGCGTCTCGTACAGGACGACGAGGTACTGGATCGCCTGCTTGGACGCGCGGATTCCGCCTGCGGGCTTGATTCCGATCATGTGACCCGTCTCCACGTAGACATCGCGGACGACCTCCATCATGCAGAGCGTCACCGGCAGCGTCGCAGCCGGGCTGATCTTCCCGGTCGAGGTCTTGATGAAGTCCGCACCCGCGGCGATCGCCAGCAGCGATGCACGACGAACGTTGTCGTAGGTGCCGAGCTCGCCGGTCTCGAGGATGACCTTGAGGTGCGCCTCGCCGCACGCCTCCTTCACCTGCACTATCTCGTCGTATACCTTCGCGTAGCGCCCCGAGTGGAATGCCCCGCGATCGATCACCATGTCGACTTCGTCGGCGCCGAGCTCGACGACGGCTCTCGTCTCCGCGACCTTGATCTCCGTCGGGGACTGACCGGATGGAAACGCCGTGGCGACGGATGCGACCCTCACGCCGCTTCCGCGCACACGTTCTTTCGCCGTCGCGACGAGGTTGGGGTAGATGCAGACCGCCGCGACCGGTGGAATCGAGAGGTCCGCGGGGTCCGGCCGCATCGCCTTCGAGCAGAGGGCCGCAACCTTCCCGGGCGTATCCTGACCCTCCAGCGTCGTCAGGTCCATCATCCGAACGGCGAGTTGCAAGGCCTGCACTTTGGACTCACGCTTGATCGAGCGCTTGGCGAGCGTCGCCGCGCGCTCCTCGAGCGCGACGGCGTCCACCGAGCCGATGCGCGGGAGCCGCGGGCCCGAGGGAAGCTCGAAGCCGCCAACCAGAGCGGGTGCTTTCGCCATGCTCCGAGTCTAGAGGTCTACTGGTAGCGCAACGCCTCGGCGGGCCGGATGCGCGATGCGCGGCGGGCCGGGAGCACCGTCGCGACGATGGCCACCAAGTACACGACGGCGAAGATCAGCAGCAGGTTCGACCAGGGGATGACGAGCTCGAGGCTCTCCCAGCTCGGCTGCTGGCGCTGGTCGTCGATGATGTTCCAGGCCAGGATCAGGCCGAGGACCGTCCCGACCACGATCGAGGTCAGCGCGACGAAGGACGACTCGAGCAGGAACGCGCCCTGCACCATCTGTCGCCGGAAGCCGATCGCGCGCAGCACGCCGACCTGCTGACGCCGCTCGACGACGGCGCGCGCGCTGATGACGCCGAGCGCCGTGACCCCGACGAGCAGGCCGAGCCCGATGAACCCCTGGATCAGCCGGTTGAAGGTCATGTTCGCCGCGACGACGGCGTCGACGACCTGCTCGATCGACTGCGCATCCAAGCCGTTCTCGAGGAACGCGGACTCGAGCTGCGCGGCCGCCTCACCCGGATCAACGCCCGGGGCGAGGTCGTAGTAGTGGATGGTCGGGTCGACCCTGCCCGGGAACGCCGCCTCGAGCGTCTCCTGCGAGGTCGAGATGCCGAGCATCTCGAGCGGCGCCATGTCCTTGAGTATCCCGACGACGGTCAGGTGCGCCGTCGTGCCGGTTTGCTTGTCGAGAACCGCGATCGTGATCGGGTCGAGCTTGCCCTCCTCGTAGTAGAAGCCGGACAGCGTGAAGTCGGGCATCGGGCCGAAGTTCCAGTTGTCGCGGCGCGGGACGATCGTGCTGTCGACCACCGCGAGGCCGGGAGTCCTGCGCACCGCGTCCCAGACCTCCTGCTCGGTCTCGTAGCCCGCTCCGAGCTGTCCGAGCCCGAAGGTCGTGTGCTCGAGGAACGGCGTGTCGAGGCCGCGGACGAGGTACGTCTCGGCGGGTCGACCGGCCCCCACCTGCTTCGCCTCGACCGCGAGAACGGACTGGCTGCCGACCGCCGTGAAGTCGGCCGGATCCACGCCTGGCGCCGACTTCAGCGCCGTGGCCATGTCGTCGATCGCGCCCGCGCCCACCGTGCCCGCTCGGACCTGGAACCCGCCGCCGTACTCGTCCGCGTTGATCGCGCGCACGAACGACCCGTTCGAGGCCATGCCCGTCACCAGCGTGAACACGACGAGCGTGAACATCGCGAGCGTCGTGCCCGTCCGGAAGCGCGCGCTCAGCGGATACGCGATCGACATGCGGAGCACGGGTGCTAGGCCCTTGAACCGACCGAGGATGCGCATCACGCCGCCGAGCAGCACGTCCGCGTTGAAGACGATCACCCAGACGGTCGCGATGACGATCAGCAGGCCGGAGACGATCCAGGTGGTGAAGTCCATGGCGAGATCCCCGAACACGGACTCGATCACGCGCCAGGGCAGGAGCAGGAAGGCGAGGACGCCGAGGCCGCAGCTGGTGAAGGCGATGCGCTCGGGCACGCCGGCGAGCCGGAGCAAGGGCACGAGGCTCATGAGCACCAGCGACACGCCGAGCGAGAGCGGCGTGAACGCGCTCGACGCGAGGGCGAGAGCGATGAAGGCGAGACCGATCCCGACGCCGACGAGCGCGAGCACGAGCCGTCGGCGACGCTTCATCGACGGCGGCTCCGGCAGGTTGCGGATGGCTGTCGAGATCGTCATCCGGCTCACGCGCCACGCCGACGCGGCCACGACGGCGAGGGTGAGCAGGAGCCCGATGGCGAAGGCGACCACGAGGCTCGTCGGCGTGACGGCGAACTCGATCTGGAAGCCTTCGTCCGCGTCCGCGTCCGCAAACGCCGCGGCCAGCACGAACACCATCCCGAACGCGACGAGCGCACCGAGCAGCGCGCCGATCGCGGCGGCGGCGAGGTCGTACGCGGCGCCCTCAAAAGTGAACATCTGGACGAGGTGCCCGCGCCGTGTCCCGACCGCACGGGCGATGCCGAGCTCGCCGCGACGCTCGGCCGCGAGCATCACGAACACGAGGAAGATGAGGAGGATGCCCGCGGCGATCGCGAACGTCCCGAATGTGGTGAAGAAGGCGACGAAAGTGGCGCCGGCCTCGTCCGCGGCCTCGAGCGCGTCCTGCTTGACCGTCTGGACCTCGAGCTCGAGATCGGCTGCGACCGGCTCGAGGAGGGCGGCTACCTCGTCCGAGCGCTCGGCGCCGCCGAAGTCGTCACCCCGGTTCGACACGAGCACGGCTCGGATCTCCCCGGGATGCCCGAACAGCTTCTGGCCCGCTGCGAGCGGGACGAGGAGCGCGGCGTCGGCGGTGCCGGCGCCCTCGAACTCGACAACGTCGCGCACCCGAGCCTCGTGCGGGACGCCGGCGGCGAAGACGACCACGCCCGCTCCGGGCTCGATCCGCAGCTCCGACGCGGCCTTCGCGTTGAGGTAGACCTCGCCGGGCGCGAGATCCCCGAGCGACACCTCGCCCGAGGAGCCCGTGATCTCCGAGAAGCCGTCCATGCGGGCCGGATCCGCGGCGAAGAGAACGACGCTCGGCTCGCTCTGACGCGTCGAGGGAGCCCGGACGGCGACCTGGTCTACGATCGCGCCGGTGACCCCGTCCACGAGGTCCGAGTCGGCGAGCGCGGCCTCGACCCGGTCGACGGCGGACCCGTCCATCCAGCCCGTGCCGGTTGCGGCGCCGAGGGCGCCCGGGATGTCGTCGATGGCGCCGCGCGGCGCCATCGTCTCGTCGGTCGCCCCGAGCGCGTCGACCGCGGTCGCGCGCACCGTGTGGTTCATCGTGTCGCCGGTCGTCAGCGCAGCGGCGATGATCGCCGTGCCGAGCATCAGGCCGACGACGATGAGGGCGCTGCGACCGGGTCGGCGCGTCGCGCTCCGCACCGCGAGCTTCAGGAGGATCCGGTTGCGCAGCGCCAGGATCCCGAGCGTGCCGAGGGCCGCGGCGAGGCCGGCGGCGAGAATGACGAGGAGGGTGTCGATCGGGATGCCGAAGAGCTCGTTCACCGTCTAGACCATGACCCCCGGCATCTCCGCGAGGACGACGTCGTATCCCTCGCGGCCGGGCGGCGAGCGGAACATCGTCACGAACTCCTCGAGCGCGACGGTGGCGAAGCCTGCCGACGCGTTCGCGGCTTCCTCGTCCTCCCATACGCTCACGAGCATCGCCTTGCCGTCGGGGTTCGCGAGGACGACGACGCCCTCGTATCCCTCCTGCTCGCGCAGGCGCGGGAGAACCCTTTCCGCGAACAGCTCGACCGCCGCGGGGATGGTGGTCCGCAGCGTGTCGATCTCAAGCAGCGTGACCCGCGAGTACATGGGGCACCTCCAGTCGTTGCTCCTCGACGACCTCGCCGTCGAGCATGCGGACGTTGCGGTCGGTCTTGCGGCCGACCGAGATGTCGTGCGTGACGATCAGGAAGGTCAGCCCGCGCTCGAGGTTCAGGCGCCGCATGAGCTCGACGATCTCGGCCGCGTTCTCCGAGTCGAGGTCGCCGGTCGGCTCGTCGGCCCAGACGATGGCCGGATCGTTCACGAGCGAGCGGGCGATGGTCACGCGCTGGCGCTCCCCGCCGGACAGCTCGTCCGGTACGTGGCGCGCGCGCTGCTCGAGCCCGACGAGCGCGAGCGCCTCCAGCGCGCGGCGACGAGCCTCGTCGACGTCGACGCGCGCGACCAGCAGCGGCAGCTCGACGTTCTCGACGGACGTGAGGACGGGGATCAGGTTGTAGAACTGGAACACGAAGCCCATGCGCCGCGCCCGGTAGTCCGTGCGCTCGCGATCGGACATGTCCGACAGCAGCGTCCCCTCGATCGCGATCTCACCGCTGTCGGTCGAGTCGAGGCCGGAGAGGCAGTTGAGCAGCGTCGTCTTGCCACAGCCGCTCGGCCCCATGATCGCGACCATTTCGCTTTGCTCGATGATCAGGTCGACCCCTCGAAGCGCCTGTACCTGCACGGCGCCCGTGTCGTACGTCTTGACGACCGAGCGGGCCTCCACGATTGGTGCCATGTGCACCTCCTCCGTCGTTCGGGCGAAACGTCGCATCTCATCCGCCGGGCGACATCGGGGAGTGCCCGGAGGCCGATTCGGCGAACTACCGACGGAGTTGGGTCGGCCGCCTCGGCGCGGCGCCCCGCGGCCGCGAGCACCTGTCCAGCGCGCAGCCGGGCTTCGGCCTCGTCGGGCACCGAGCCGATCTCGTCGAACGTTTTCGCGGCCTCGTCGAACTGTCCGTCGAGGATCTCGCGCCCGGCCTTCAGCCAGACACTCGTCGCGGGCTGAAGACCACCGAGGCGCTCGCGGAGCGGCGTCAGCTACTGGGCGCTCGCGAGGTCGTCAAGGCGCAAGCGCCGATCCTCGAGGCAGATACTTCCGAGCCAGCGCGCGAGATGCTCCACGGCGCGGTCGCGGCCGTGGTCGACGACTGGGTCGAGTCGCGTCCCAGCCACCGTCCGAGTCGGCGCGAGAATCGACAAGCTGATCGAGTGCGCCTGCGGCCGCTACAGCCCGAGGCGCTCGAGCATCTGCGGATCCCGACGCCACTTCGGCCGCACCTTCACCACGAGCTCGAGGAAAACGGTGCGCCCGACCAGCGCCTCCACCTCGGGCCGGGCTCGCGTGCCGATCTCGCGCACCATCGCGCCGCGCTTGCCGACCAGGATTCCCTTCTGGGACTGGCTCTCGACGTAGAGAAGCGCGCGAACACTTTTCTCTCCGAGCGCCTCGACTTCGACCGTGAGCGCGTGTGGTACCTCCTCGCGCGTCAGGTGAAGCGCCTTTTCACGAATCACCTCGGCCACCCGCTCCTCGACTTCAAGGTCGGTAGCCTGTTCGCGGTCGAAGTACGCAGGCCCCTCCGGAAGCAGGAATACGAGGTCGCTCCGCAACTCGGCCACACCGTCCTTCGTGAGCGCGCTGACGGGATGGAGCGCGTGGAAGTCGCCGAGGGTCGCCGCCACCTTCATCTGAGACGCGATGTGACCCGGCTTGAGGCGGTCGATCTTGTTGAGCGCGATGATGACCGGCTTCTCGAGCCCGAATACGCGCCGGGCGACGAACCGGTCGCCGGCGCCGATCCGCACCCGAGCATCGACCACGAGGAGCACAGCATCGACGTCGTCGAACGACGTATCCACCGTCTGCTGCATCCGCTCGGTGAGCGCGTCGATCGGGCGCTGGAAGCCAGGGAGGTCGACTAGCGCGAGCTGGTAGTCGACGCCGTTCGCGATACCGAAGAGCCGACGGCGGGTGGTGTTCGGCACCTTGGACGTGATCGCGATCTTCTCGCCACAGAGCGCGTTGACGAGCGTCGACTTGCCGACGTTCGGGCGGCCCGCGACGGCCACGAACCCACTTTTCACGGGGGCCCTTCTCTGGGGCACCCCATCCCACCACCCACTGCGATCGTAACGAGAAAACGCGCGCGTGTGTCACGCAGCCCAGTCGCGGTTGCGTGTCGATCGGCCCACAGGTTCGCCGCCATGGTCACAGCTCGAACGACTCTGGCAGCAGCTCATCCGGCGTCATCGTCACAACGCGCCCTCCGTTGCGGAAGACCACGCGCTCGACGCCCATCTCGTGCAGCCACTGGCGGCAACCGCCACACGGAGATGCCGTGATCGCAGCCGCGACGAAGTCGCCCGGCCGATAACCCTCCGCGACGGCACGTGAGAACGCCGTCCGCTCTGCACACACGCCGAGCGGGTACGCCGCGTTCTCGACATTGACGCCCTCGATCACGCGCCCGTCGCGCGCGAGTACGGCACAGCCGACGTGCAAGTTCGAGTACGGCGCGTAGGCGCGCGCCGCGGCTGCGTCGGCGGCCGCGAGGAGCTCGGTGTCGGACGGCGGACTCATCCGAAAGTTTGAAAGAGAAAGAGTGTGACGAGCGCTCCGAGCACCGCGCCGCTCGCCACTTCGGACGTGGAGTGCACACCGGTCTCTACGCGAGTCTGGGCCACGAGCAAGGCCATGATGAACGTCACGGAGGAGATCAGGAAGCGGTGGGCGGAGTCGTCGACGATCAGGGTTACCGCCATCCACCCGGCGAACGCGACGGCAGCGTGCCCGGACGGAAGCCCACCTCGAAGTGGCGTTCCCCGTCCCGTGTACGCCTTCACCGCGATCACGATGATGACCGTCACAGCGAAGGCAACGAGGGTGAGCTCGGCCGGGGCATCGGAGAGGCGGGTGAGAAAGCGCGAGCTCCGCGTGGCGACCTCCCCGGAGAAGACCAGGTATCCGACGGCAACGGCGTTGAGAGCTGCGACGAGAACGGCGCCCGCGGCGATGTCCTTGGCGATCTTCGCGAGCGGGTCGAACGACGTCGAGGCGACGTCCACGGCGGCCTCCACCGCGGTGTTCACGAGCTCGGCCACGAGCACGAACGTGATTGCGAGCAGCAGCACGGCTAGCTCGAGCTTGCTGGCGCCGAAGCCGACGGCAGCGACGAGAACCACGACGGCCACCGCGAAATGGATCCAGAGGTTCCGCTGAGTACGGACCGCATGGACGATGCCCTCAGCGGCGTTGTTGAAGCTCTGGAACAGCGAAGGGCTGCGGTGCCTCGTCATCGCGCCGCGTACACCTGCTCTCGCGCCTCCATCCGCTCGCCGTGGTCGTACCCGAGAAGGTGGAGTAGGCCGTGAACGAGAGGCCCGCGCCACCCGGAGCCGACGACCTCGGGGCAGAGGACGACGTCGCCGAGTGCGCGGGGCACGCCTTCCGACAGCTCGTCACGGCCGTCGAGCGGGAACGAGAGGACATCCGTCGCTTCGTCGATGCCGAGGTGCTGTCTCTTCAGCGCTCGGATCTCGTCCGGCTCCACGAACGAAATCCCGAGCTCTCCCTCCACGATGCCCTCCGCGGCAAGAACGCGGCGGGCGAGCTCCACCGCGGCGTCCGCTTCGACGGGCACACCGCTTCGATTCGAGATCTCGACGTCGATCACCGGCGACGGGCCGTGCCGGTCTCCTCGGCGTGGCGTTTGTACGCCTCGACGATTCGCTGCACGAGCTTGTGTCTCACGACGTCGTCGTTTCCGAATTCGACGAACGAGATGGCGTCGATTCCGGCCAGGATCTCACGCACCTGGATGAGCCCGGAGGCCTGCTCGCGCGGGAGGTCGATCTGCGTCACGTCGCCGGTCACGACCATCTTCGAGCCGAATCCGAGCCGCGTCAGGAACATCTGCATCTGCTCCGGCGTGGTGTTTTGCGCCTCGTCGAGCACGATGAACGAGTCGTTGAGCGTCCGTCCGCGCATGAATGCGAGCGGCGCGACCTCGATCGTTCCGCGTTCCATGTACCCCGGGAGACGCTCGGCGTCGAGCATGTCGTAGAGCGCGTCGTACAGCGGTCGCAGGTACGGATCGACCTTGGCCATCATGTCGCCGGGGAGGAAGCCCAGCCGCTCGCCCGCTTCGACCGCCGGGCGCGTCAGGATCACGCGGCCGACAGTCCCCTCCGAGAGCGCCGAGACGGCCAGCGCCATCGCCAGGTACGTCTTGCCCGTTCCCGCCGGCCCGATCCCGAACGTCACCGTCCGCGCGCGAATCGCATCCACGTAGCGCTTCTGGTTCACGGTCTTCGGCGTGATGTTCTTTCCACGGTGGCGCCAAACGACATCGTCGAAGACATCGCGGATATCGTCCGCCTGATCGAGTGCGTTCAGGACGGCACCGACCGTATCCGGGCCGATCTGATGGCCGCCCTCGACGAGCTCGACGAGCTCGTCGAGAACCGCCCGCGCTGCGGCGACATGCTCGTCGTCGCCTCCGAGCGTCAGCCGGTTCCCGCGCAGTGCAATGGTGCAGTCCAGGCGCTCGCGGAGCGCGTCGAGGACGCCGTCCTCGACGCCGGCAAGTTCGGCCGCCACTTCGTTCGAGACATCCAGCACCTGCTCCACTCGGCCTAGTCTAGGCGGCAGCCTGCGTGCGCTTCGTCATTAGGATCGCGCCGTGAACTCCCGAATTCGCTGGGCGTGGAACGGTGATGTTGCGATCGCCTATGCGGTCGTCGGAGACGGCCCCGTCGACGTGTTCTACGTCCCGCCGATCAACAGTCTCGAGATCGTGTGGGACAACCCGCTCTACGCGAGGTTCCTCCAGCGGCTTGCATCATTCGCGCGCGTCGTCATCGTCGACCGTCGTGGCACAGGCCTCTCGGATCGATACTCGCCGGAGACGCTGCCCGCTCTCGAGGACCTCGTCGACGACCTCGCCGCCGTCATCGAGGATGTCGGTTCCGACAGACCCGTGCTCTTCGGGTTCTCCGACGGCGGGAGCCTGTGCGCGATGTTTGCGGCAACTCGTCCCGAGCAGCTGGCCGGCCTGGTTCTCTACGCGAGCGTGGCATCCGGCACGCAGACGGAGGACCATCCCTGGCAGTGGACCGAGCTCGAGTGGGCGGATTGGCTCGATGCGGTTCGAACCCGGTACGGGACCGAGGAGTTTGCCGCGGAGACGGTGGAGTTATTCGCACCGTCGTGCGTCGGCGACGAACAGATCCTCCGGTGGATGACGCGATTCTGGCGCGTCGCATCCAGTCCGAGTGCGATGTACGCCCAGGAGCGCGTGTACCAGGCGTTGGACATCCGCAGCCTTCTCCCGGCGATACGCGTCCCAACGCTGGTCTTGCACCGCGAAGGGGATCGCGTCGAGTACGTCGGTGCGGGTCGGTACCTCGCGGGTGCGATCTCCGGCACGACATACGTCGAGCTGCCTGGCTCCGACCATGTGCCGTGGTCTGGCGACTTCGCTGCACTCGCGTCCGAGATCGAGCGTTTCGTCGGAGCTCTCCTCCACCAGGAAGCCGGCGTGTTCGACCGAGTTCTCGCCACGGTGCTCTTCACAGACATCGTCGATTCCACCGCGATGACCGCACAGCTCGGAGATCGTGGTTGGGGCGACCTCCTCTCTCGGCACAACGACATCGTCCGGGAGCACCTTCTGCGTTTCCGCGGACGTGAGATCGACACCGCAGGAGACGGCTTCTTCGCGAGCTTCGACGGCCCGGCGCGGGCGATACGTTGCGCGTCCGAGGTGCGTGAGTCGGTCCAGGCACTCGGCATCGACGTGCGGTCAGGCATTCACACCGGCGAGTGCGAGGTGGTCGACGGCAAGATCGCGGGCATCTCGGTCGTCACGGGCGCACGGATCGCCGCTCGCGCAGCGGCCGGGGAGGTGCTCGTGTCCGGCACCGTCAAGGATCTCGTCGCCGGCTCGGAGATCCGGTTCGAGGATCGAGGTGTCTCTGAGCTGAAGGGCATTCCCGGCGAGTGGCGGCTCTACGCCGTCGCCGGGTCGTGAGGGCCGAGATCGCGCCGTCGGGCTACGCGAGCTTTTCCTTCACGAGCTGACTGACCGTCGAGCCGTCCGCACGGCCCGAGACCTGGTGCATGACGCCTGCCATGACTCGGCCCATGTCGCGGATGTTCGTGGCGCCGACCTCCGAGATGACGTCGTCGATGATCTCCTCGATCTCCTCCTCGGACAGCGGCTCCGGCATGAACTCCTCGAGGATCTCGAGCTCGTACTCCTCGTCATCGGCCTGCTCTTCGCGACCCGCGGCGCGGAACGCATCGGCCGCCTCGAGCCGGCGCTTGCGCTCGCGTTGGAGCACCTGCAGCTCCTCGTCGTCGGAGAGCGGACGCTGGAGCTCCTTCTGTGCAGCCTGAAGCGAGTTGAGGACGAGGCTGAGAGCGTCACGGCGATCCTCGTCACGCGCGAGCCGTGCAGCCTTTAGCTCCTCCTCGATCCGCATGATGAGACTCATGCGCGCTCCTCGCCGGCCACGGCTCCCGGCCGGCCTCCTTCTCGGGGCCCCCAGAAAGTGCGCAGCACTTTCTGGGGCAAGAGCCGGCCTCCGCCGCGGCCTGACGCCGCTCGCGGAACGCGCGCGAGGGCCGAGGCTGGCAAGGCGCAGTTCATGCTGTCGCCTCCAGCGCGCGGGCTATCCGCTCCTTGTCCGGACGTCCGCCGAGGACGTGCCAGTGGAGGTGGAAGATCGTCTGGCCAGCGCCGGCGCCGACGTTCACGAGTACGCGGTAGTTCTCGAGACCTGCGACTTCGGCCGTCTCCGACACGAAGCGGAGCATCCGCGCCGCTTCGTCGTCGGGGAACGCGGCGACTTCCTTAAAGGTGTCGACGTGCCGTTGGGGAAGCACGAGCAGATGCGTCTCGGAGATCGGGTTGATGTCGCGGATAGCGACGAAGCCGTCGGCGCTGTGCACGTGCTCACCGCCTGCGACCAGCCGGCAGAAGAGGCAGTCCTCAGGCGGCGACGGCAAGGATCCCCTCCTCCGAGAGAGCGATGGCGCGTGCGCTCACGATCCGGCCCACCTCGGCGTCGAGAAGCCACGGCGTGTAGTCGTCGCCGTAGCCCCGCCCGGGCCGGTCGACCAGCACGCGGTCGGTCGTGCCGATCTTCGACTCCCAGCGCCTGCGACAGAGCTCGTCCGAGAGCGCGCGCAAGCGTGCGCTTCGCTCTTTCTTGACAAGGGTGGGGACGGTATCGGCCTCGGCCGTCTGCGTTCCCGGACGCGGCGAGTACGGAAAGACGTGGACCTTCGTGATACCGGCCCCCTCGACGAGCTCGAGGGTGCGGCCAAAAGCGTCGTCGTTCTCGCCAGGGAACCCGACGATGACGTCTGCGGTGACGTTGAAATCGCGAAGTGGCTCGATCTTCGCGAGGTACTGGGCGGCGGTGTAACGGCGACCCATCGCTCGAAGGACGTCGTCATCCCCGGACTGCAACGGGACGTGGAGATGTGGCGATGCCGTCCGAGTCTCGCGAAGAGCGGCGACGAGCTCATTCGTCAGATGGTTCACCTCGATCGACGACAGCCGTAGACGTTCGACCCCGGGAACGGCACCTGCCTCGCGAATGAGGCGAGAGAGCGTGAACGCGGCCTCGCGGTCACGGAAGCATCCGAGGTTGACGCCGGTCAGAACGATCTCGCGATGACCCTGCTCGACACGTCGTGCGATCTCGCGCAGGACCGCGTCGGCGCGCCGGCTCCGCGTGCCACCGCGCACGACCGGGATCACGCAGAAGGCGCACGCGAACGAGCAGCCATCCTGGATCTTCACAAAGGCACGCGTCCGCTCGAGCCGAGCGTCGGCCTGCACGCACGCGATCGCCCCCACGTCGCCCGCGATCGCCGCCGGCGTCTCCTCGCTCGGCCGCGCGACGACGGTCACATTGTCGGCTACACGGGGGAACGCGCCCTCGAGCTGCGCCCCGCAGCCCGTGACATACACCCGACGGTGGGTGCGAGACGCGCGCGAGACAGCCTGCCGTGACTTCGAAACCGCTTCGTTCGTCACACAGCAGGTGTTGACGACCGCGATGTCGGCTGCTCCCGTCGCCGCCCCGACGTCCGCGTGGCCGTCGGCGAGCAGGCGCTCGCGCACCGATTGCGCATCCGTGAACGAGACCTTGCAGCCCAGGAAACCTACGGAGAACGTTGCCATCGAAGCGTCAAGCTTAGTGCGCATCGGCCTCCGCGTACACAGTCGCGGCCCCGGATTGGCTGCCGCTGAGACACCCTTGTAACAACTTGTAACTTGAGCAGGGTGCGCTCGGCAAGCTGAGTCGGAGTGCGGAGCTAGGGCGCACAGCCTCGCCTTGCAACAAGTTGTTACAAGGACTCAGTCGGGCACGTCGTTCGCGAACCACACCTGGGCCGCCCAGCCGTCGAGTTCCACTCCACGCACGATCGCCCAGCGTTTCGCCTGGGGTCGTTCGCCGGCGAGGTAGCCGGACGTGACGATCGTCCGTGCCAGCGCCGGGCGGCGCGCGAGAAGAACCTCGACCACGGCGAGCTCGATGTTGGCGACGAGGACGTCAACGGGCCGCAGGTCGTCGCGCATGACGTCCGCCTCACGCACCTCGATAGACACGCCGTTTCGGCCAGCCGTCTCGCGAGCCACGCCGACGGCGATGGGATCGACGTCGGCCGCGAACACTGGGCCGAACCCAAGGCGCACAGCGGCAACCGCAATCACACCCGAGCCGCAGCCGGCGTCGAGCAGCGATCCACGCTCGAGCCCGGCGAGGAGCTCGATGCACATGCGCGTCGTCGCGTGTGCGCCGGTACCGAACGCGCGACCAGGATCGACGACGACCACGTTCTCGTCACGTGGTGCCGGCTCCCAGGGCGGGCAAATCCAGAGGCCGCCGACGCGGACAGGGCGATGGAACTCGCGCCAGCGGTACGCCCAACCACGGTCGACAGACCGGGTGGAGACGTCATCGAAGGTGGCGCGAATCCTCATCTCCCCGGCGCCGTCGGTGTACGCGGCCAGCTCGACCCAACCGGAGCCTTCGACTTCCTCGAACCCGCCGGGGACGAGCTCGAGCATCCGCGCACGGGCGATCTCAGCTTCGGCGACGCACACCCTCGTCGCGACGCGGAGAGTCTCGTCGCTCAGCGAAGTGCGCTTTTCAGACGACCGAAGAACCCGTCGTCCTCGTCGTCACGCTGCGCGTATGCATCGGGCCCGACGTGGGCATCGACGTTCTCGAGAAGGGTCCGCTGTTCGTCGGTCAGGTGCGTCGGCACCGCGATGTCGAGCCTGACGTACAGGTCCCCTCGACGCGACCCACGGAGGGACGGCATGCCGTGTCCTTTGATCGCGCGGACCTCGCCAGGCTGGGTGCCGGCACGAATGTCGAGATCGACATCGCCCGCCGGAGTCGGGACTCCCCTCGTGGTCCCGAGCGCAGCGTCCATCATCGTCAGACGCACCGCCGTGTGGAGATCGTCGCCGTCGCGTACGAACCGGGGATCAGGACGGACACGCACGACCACGAATGCGTGTCCACGATCGGCGCTGCGAAAGCCGGCGTGGCCCTCGCCACGAACCCGGATCTGCTGCCCGTCGTGGATCCCATTCGGAACGTCCACGTCGATCGTGCGCCGCACGACGACGCGCCCGTCGCCCCGACACTCACTGCATGGCCGTTCCAGCACTTCTCCGACCCCTCCACAGTCCGGGCATGCGCGCTGCTGGACGAACTGACCGAAGATGTTCTGCGAGACGCTCCGCACGACACCGGCACCGGAGCAGGTGGGACACGTGCTTGCCCCGGTCCCCGGCTCCGCACCGCTCGCGTCACAGCGCTCGCACGGCACTGCCGCGTCGAGCGGCACCGAGACGCTCACTCCGGTGAAGGCGTCCTCGAGGTCGATCTCGACGACGGCCTGGAGATCACTTCCACGCTGCGAGCGCTGCCTGGTGCCGCCGGCCCCACCCAGGAGGTCGTCGCCGAAAAACGCTGCGAACACGTCAGCGAGGTTTCCGAAATCGGCGTACATGGGCTCGAAGCCACCGTTCTTGAGGCCAGCCTTCCCGAAGCGGTCATACGTCGCTCGGCGGTCGGAGTCGGAGAGCACCTCGTATGCCTCGACGACCTCCCGGAACCGGTGGTCCGCATCAGGAGCGCTCGAGACGTCGGGATGGAGCTCGCGCGCGAGCGCACGAAACGCGCGCTTGATGTCCGCGTCACTCGCGTCGCGATTGACACCCAGAAGCTCGTAGTACTCGCTCTCGGTCGTGGCCATCGCGACTTACGCCTCCTCGTAAACGTCCTCGACGAAGCGCGAGAGCTCGAACGCCGCCGCTCGCACAATCCGAATCGCCTTCTCGTAATCCATGCGAAGCGGGCCGACGAGCCCCACAGCGCCGAGCGGCGTGCTTCGAATCCCGTACGTCGCGCCGACGAGGGAGACTGCGTGAAGCTGCCCGCCGCCGACCTCAGGCCCGACATGAACGACCGGCCGCCGCGGCTCGAGGGCTTCGCTCACCAGCTCGAGAACGGCCGCGCGCCGCTCGAGCAGCTCGAGGAGACGCATCGTCGCCTCGACCTCCTCGACGCGCGCCTCACCGAGCATCCCCGCCGTGCCGCCTACAAACACCTCCGGGCCTTCCTCGGAGCCGACGTCGAGCAGCGTCTGGCCGATGAGCTCGAGGAACGCGCGCTCTCGCGGAGCGAGCTCGGGCGCTTCGAGCCGCCGTCGGACCGTGCTCGAACCGATCCGCGCGCCGACGAGCTGATCTTCGAGGTACTCCGACGCCCACGCGACCAGACCAGGGTCGACCGGCTGGTCGAGCCGGAAAACCCGCTTGGTCACTCCGCCCGTCGACGTGATCACCACGACCATCACACTCGTCGGCTGAAGTGCGAGGACCTCGATGTGGCGGATCGACGCTGTCTCGAGCGATGGAGCCGAGACGAGTGCGAGCAGGCGCGTGGCCTGCGAGAGCATGTCCGTCGTCGTGCGCAGCGCCTGCTCGATCTCGTCGCGCATGGACCGGAGGTCGACGCCGAGCCCGTCGGGGCGTCCCTCCACGGTCTCGATGAGCTCTTCCGCATACAGTCGGTAGCCGCTCTCGGTCGGGGTTCGCCCCGCAGATGTATGGGGGTGGGTGAGCAGCCCGAGCGTCTCGAGCTCGGCGAGCTCGCTACGAACGGTGGACGACGAGACGTGCAGGCCGGAGCGCTCGACGAGCGCTTTCGATCCCACCGGCTGGCCGGTAGACACGTACTCCTCGATGACGCGGCGAAGGATCTCGCGCTTGCGCGGCGTGAGCTGCATCCCGCTTCCGATGGTAGCCATGCGGCCCGCTGAATCCAGCCGTTAGGCAAAGAGAGGCAGAACGCTACGTGCCCACGGCTTCCGGCTTTCTCGTCTTCGACCTGACGGGCTGGGGCTGG
Organism: Gaiellaceae bacterium; assembly: GCA_050697935.1. Classification (GTDB taxonomy): domain Bacteria; phylum Actinomycetota; class Thermoleophilia; order Gaiellales; family Gaiellaceae; genus GMQP-bins7. The sequence goes on from JBOHAY010000060.1 coordinate 18,871, forward strand.
ACGATGATGATCTGGAGAGTGCTGCTCGTTCTCGCTGGCCTCGGTTTGGGGGCTGGGCAGGGGTGGGCGCGCTGGTTCGCGATCGCCGTCGTTGGTCTGAACTTCTTCGCCCAGCTCGGCTTCCTCGGCAACACGCAGAACACGCTCTGGTCACTGACGGGGATAGCCCTGAGCATCGTCGTGCTCTACGCGCTGACCGCGCGGTGGAGCGAGAGCCAGGCCGAGAGGCCGTTCGAGTAGACGGGGCTTCCTGGATGGATCAAGGCCGCGCCGCATGGGTGCGGCGGCCTCTTCCCGTTGTTCGTGCGCCCCTCGATCCGAGTACCTCCCGACTAGTCGCTCGTGCCTTCCTACGTTTTTTGCCGCGGCATTGTTCGAGCCGATCCGCCTATCAACGACACGCCCAGTGCGTCGTGAGTCAAGATCGACGGAAGCTTTCGGCCGGTCGTCGGAGCAACCAGCCCGCAAAGGAGGAAGACGATGAAAGAAGGCAGGTTCCTACGGATAGGCGGATACGTATCGGGAGGCGTACTGATCGTCTTCGGCATCGCCGTCATCGCTCTCGGGATCTGGGGGTTCAACTTCACGCGCGACCACATCGCGCGCGAAGGGATCTCGTTTGGGCCGATCGAAGACCCGGCGGTCGCTGAGCATGCAGAGCAGTGGGCCGGGGAGCCGGTCGATACCGGCCGAAAGGCGCTCGCACAGGCGGAGATCATGCGCGAGCACACGCTCTCGAACACGGGCGGGCTCACCTATGCGGAGATGGGGCAGTACCAGTCGGCCGACGATCCTAACGATCCCAAGGGGACGAACGATCCCGAAGCAGCCGCCAAGGACGAGAACGGGCAGCCGATCTCGAACAGCGCCCGCAACATCTGGGTGACCGAGACGGCTCTCGCGACCGCGCTCGACATGGGGTTCATGTCCGAGATGCTCTCGATCTTCAGCGTTGTCGTTGGGGTCGCGTTGCTGCTGACCGGGATTGGTCTCGTCATCCTCGCGCGCGCGGTGTTCGGGCGACTGTGGCCGGTGGCTGCGACCGTCGCTCCGACGCCGCAACCTGCCACGGCGTAGACGCGACTCCTCATCACCAAGTAGTCCAGAACGACCTGGACTACTTGGTGACCCAGGAGATCGAGCTCATGCTTTCGCCTGACATCGTCCTCGTCGGGCCCGACGGAGCTGAGTGTTTGGTTAGGGCAGAAGCTCGGCTGTGACGCCTCCGCCGAGGAAGCGTCCACGTCGCGTGAGCGAGATCTCCTCGCCGCGCCCGTTCGCGCCCAGGTCGACCAATCCACGAGCCGCGAGCCGGGTCAGCGACTTCCGATCCACCGCGTCGCCGACGTCGGCCAGGGCGAGCGGCTCGTCGAGCCGCAAGCCGAGCATCAGCTTCTCGCGATCGCGCGTGTCGCGATCGATGAGCTCGATCTCCGACGGCGGCTTCCTGCCACCTCCGAGCGCGGCGAGGTAGCGAGCCAGGCCAGGAGCATTCCTGCGACGCTCGCCCGAGATCGTCGAAACCGCGCCCATTCCGATGCCGAGGTAGTCGCTCGCATGCCAGTAGCCCAGGTTGTGCCGCGCCCGGAGATCACGTTCCCGCGCGGGTGAGCCCGTGACGCAGAAGTTCGCCGTCTCGTACCAGCGATAACCAGCCGTGGTCAGCGTGTCGACGACCTGCTCGAAATAGCGCTCCATAGCTTCCGCCTGCCGCTCGAGCTCGTCTCCGTGCGCGTGTGTGAAGCGCGTTCCCGGTTTCGCCTCGAGCTCGTAGCAAGACAGGTGCTCGGGCTCGAGCGCCAACGCCTCGGCGAGATCGCGATCGACGTCCGCGGGGCTCTGGCCGGGGATGCCGTAGACGAGATCGAGAGAGATGTTGTCGAAGCCCGCCTCGCGCAGGAGCCCCACGGCCCGCCGAACCTCGTCGGGAGAGGCTCGACGCTCGAGCACGTGGAGCAGGTGCGGTTGGAAACTCTGTGCCCCGAGGGAGACGCGGTTCACGCCGTGGCCGCGCAGGAGCCGTGCGAGCTCCGGCGTCACGGTCTCCGGATTCGCCTCGACGGTGAGCTCGTCCGCGTCCGGGAGCCCGTCGAGGAGCCGCGCGAGCTCGGTCGGCGCCGTGAACGTCGGCGTGCCGCCGCCGAGAAACATGGTCTCGAGCCGGTCGACGAGGACGTTGCCCTCCAGTTCGAGCTCGGCGAGGAGAGCGTCGACATACGAACCGTGCTGCTCGCCTCGACCGACGACGGTGACGAAGTCGCAGTACCCGCACCGGTGTGCGCAGAACGGCAGATGCACGTAGAGGTGCCGGACGTGTCCCATCGCTACTTCTTCCGCTCCGAGTCGAGGTTCAGAACGGCGAGGAAGGCCTCCTGCGGCACCTCCACACCACCGACCTGCTTCATCCGCTTCTTGCCCTTCTTCTGCTTCTCGAGCAGCTTTCGCTTGCGCGAGATGTCACCGCCGTAGCACTTCGCCAGCACGTCCTTCCGCCGCGCCTTGATCGTCTCGCGCGCAATCACGCGCGAGCCGATGGCTGCCTGAATGGGAACGTCGAACATCTGCCGCGGGATCTCCTTGCGCAGTCGCTCGACGAGCTGCCGTCCCCGGTCGTACGCGAAGTCGCGATGAATGATCAGCGAGTGCGCGTCCACCTGCTCCCCGCCGACGAGGATGTCCACCCTCGTCAGGTCGCCCGGCCTGAAGCCGGCAAGGTCGTAGTCGAAGCTCGCGTATCCGCGAGTCCGCGACTTCAGCTGGTCGTAGAAGTCGAGGACGATCTCGCCGAGCGGGAGCTCGTACGTCAGGAGCACCCGTTCCTCGCTCAGATACTCGAGGTGGTCGAAGCTCCCGCGCCGTTCGTTGGCGAGCTCCATCACGACGCCGACGTAGTCCTTCGGGACGATCACCGACGCCTTCACGTACGGCTCCTCGACCTCCTCGAGCTCGCGCGGCATCTCCGCCGGGTTGTGGACCTCGACCGCCTCGCCGGTTCGCGTGGTCGCCCGATACGCGACGTTCGGCGCGGTGATCAGGAGGTCGAGATCGAACTCGCGCTCTAGCCGCTCGCGCACGATCTCCATGTGGAGGAGGCCGAGGAACCCGCAGCGAAAGCCGAAGCCGAGCGCCTGCGACGTCTCGGGCTCGTACGAGAGCGAACCGTCGTTGAGCTTGAGCCGCTCGAGCGCGTCCCGAAGCTCGGGGTAGTCGTCGGAGTCCGTCGGGAAGATGCCTGCGAAGACCATGGGCTTGACGTCCTGGTAACCGGGAAGCGGTTCGGCTGCCGGACGTCGGCGAGACGTGAGCGTGTCGCCGACGCGCAGGCGCGAGACGTCCTTGAGCCCGGTGATGACGTAGCCGACCTCACCCGCTCCCAGCGAGTCCACCGGCTCTCGAGCGGGAGACAGCACACCGAGTTCCTCGGCCTCGAAGGCGGTTCCCTGCGCCATCGCACGGAGTGGCTCCCGCGTCTCGAAGCGACCGTCCACCACGCGCACGAAGGCGACGACGCCGCGGTACTGGTCGTACGAGGAGTCGAAGATGAGCGCGCGGGCAGGCGCGTCGGGATCGCCTGCGGGCGGCGGGATCCGCTCGATGATCGCGTCGAGGACCTCCGGAACTCCCACTCCGGTCTTCGCCGAGATCCGCAGGACGCGATCGGGCGCCTCGCCCAGCAGCTCGCCCAGCTCGTGCGACGCCCCGTCTGGATCGGCCTGAGGCAGGTCGATCTTGTTGACCGCAGGGACGATCTCGAGGTGCCCGTCGATCGCGAGGTACGCGTTGGCGAGCGTCTGCGCCTCGATCCCCTGAGCAGCGTCGACGACGAGGAGCGCGCCCTCGCACGCCTGCAGCGAGCGCGACACCTCGTACGTGAAGTCGACATGGCCGGGTGTGTCGATCAGGTTCAGCTCGTGTCCGCGCCAACGCACGCGAACGGCCTGAGCCTTGATGGTGATCCCGCGCTCACGCTCGAGTTCCATGGTGTCGAGCACCTGCTCGCGCATCTCCCGCTGCGTGAGCGCGCCAGTGAGCTCGAGGACGCGATCCGCGAGCGTCGACTTGCCGTGGTCGATGTGCGCGATGATCGCGAAGTTGCGAATGCGGTCTTGCTCCATAGGAATCAGCGCTGGTCGGCGGGCGCTGCCTCAGGGGATGTTGGCATGTTCCCGCCGCACGAAAAGCAAGCCAGGCAAGGACGCAGGGAGCGCCCATATTGGACATATGGGCGCGACTGAGGACGCTGCATGGCGCAGCTTTGCAGTCGGCGGGTGCATGCAGGACATTCCCTGAGGCAGCGCTAACGCTGGGCTCGCAACAGTAGCAGCGTCTCGAGCTCCCGCAGCCCGAGCGCTCGGGCGACGCCGAGATAGACGAGCCCGCCGGCGGCGAAGCCGCAACCGAGCGAGACGAGCTGTGCGAGCAGGGACTCGCCGACCCAGGCATCGAGCCCGTACCAGACGGCGAACGCTGCCGCCGCCGCGAGCACCGCCGCGAAGGCCACGCGAGCGACGACTCCGAGCGTGCGGCCGACGTGCTCGAGCCCGACTCGCCGGCGCATCATCACGAGAAGAACGCTCGCAGCGACGACGTTCACGGTCGAGGTCGCAAGTGGAATCCCCCAGATCCCGAGGCGATAGAAGATCGTGTCGAGGGTGGCATTGAGCCCGACCGCGCCGAGCGCGATCGCCGTCGGCGTCCAGTTCGTCTGCACCGCGTAGAAGCTCCGGTTGAGGATCGCCATCCAGCCGTTGAAGGCGAGCCCGATCGAGAACGCCTGCAGGCACTGGGCGACGATCACGGTGTCGTCGGAGGTGAACTCGCCGCGCTGATAGACGAGGCGCACTATTGGCTCCGCGAGGACGATCGAGAGCAGCCCTGCCGGCACGAGGAGGAACGCGATCTGACGAAGGCCGGTTTCGAGTGCGCGCCGCAGTCCGGGGGCGTCATCCCGGGCGGCGAGTCTCGCGAGCGTCGGGAACAGCACGGTCGCGACGGCGACGGCGAAGATGCCCTGCGGAAGCATGTAGAGCCTGAACGCCTTGTCGATCGCCGCTGGCGCGAGCTCGGGGTCGAGTAGCCGCGACGCGAACAGCGTGTCGACGAGGAAGTTGACGTTGACGAGCCCGATGG
>JBOHAY010000061.1:0-13252 GCA_050697935.1 Gaiellaceae bacterium
GTGCAGGGGTCTGACCTCACGGGTCTCACCTCGTTAGCCTGTGCGCCATGGCCGAGCCGAAGACGGACTATCTGACCGCCGGACAGCGAGCCGAGCTCGAGACAGAGCTCGCCGAGCTCGAAGGGCCCAGGCGCGCTGCGGCGATCGAGGCGATCGCCACGGCGCGCTCGTTCGGCGACCTGAGCGAGAACTTCGAGTACCACGCAGCGAAGAACGAGCAGGGCATGCTCGAAGCACGGATCAAGAAGCTGCGCGCGCGGCTGGCGCACGCGGTCGTCGTCGAGCACGACACCGACGAGCACGTTGGCGTCGGGTCGATTGTCGAGATCGCCGACGAGGAGGGCGAGACGATGGAGGTCGAGATCTCCGCCGTGGGAGGTGTCGGTCCGGACTCTCCGCTCGGGCGGGCGCTCATGGGCGCTGCGATCGGCGCCGTGGTCGACGTCGAGGCGCCGCGCGGCTCCTGGAAAGCGCGCGTGCTCGCGATCCGTCGCTCGTAGTGCCCACGCTCGCCGAGTTGCAAGCGCGCGAGGAGGTGCGGTTTGCGGAGACACATCCGCGTTCGCATGAGCTGGCGGAGCGCGCCCGGGCGACTCTCTTCGAGGGCGTACCGATGCACTGGATGCGCAAGTGGCCCGGTGGGTTCCCCGTCTTCGTCGAGGGAGCCAAGGGCGCCCGCTTCGTCGACGTCGACGGGATCGAGTACGTCGACTTCTGCCTCGGCGACACGGGCGCGATGACCGGCCACGCCCCCGACCCGACGCTGCGTGCCATCGCGGAGCAGTCCGCGAAAGGCATCACGTTCATGCTCCCGAGCGAGGACGCGCTGTGGGTCTCGCAGGAGCTCACGCAACGGTTCGGTGTCTCGGCGTGGCAGTTCGCGCTCACGGCTACCGATGCGAACCGCTTCTCGATCCGCCTCGCGCGGCATCTGACGCGGCGGCCGAAGGTGCTCGTCTTCAACTGGTGCTACCACGGCACCGTTGACGAGACGTTCGCGACGCTGGAGGACGGCGTCGTCGGGCCACGAAGCGGCAACCTCGGTCCGCCCGTGAACCCGGCGGAGACGACGCGCGTCGTCGAGTTCAACGACGTCGTGGGGCTCGAGCGCGAGTTGGCTCACGGAGACGTGGCGGTGGTGCTGACGGAGCCTGCGCTGACCAACGTCGGCATGGTGTTTCCCGAACCGGGGTTCCACGACGCCCTGCGGGACCTGACGCGGAGGCACGGCACCCTGCTCGCGATAGACGAGACACACACGATCTGCTGCGGCTCGGGCGGGTACACGGCCGAGCACGGCCTCCAGCCCGACATCGTCACGATCGGCAAGCCGATTGCCGGCGGCATTCCGGCGGCTGCGTATGGCTTCTCCGAAGTGGTAGCCGCGCGCTTGTCGGGAAAGATCGAGCTCGATGACGTCGACGTGGGCGGCATCGGCGGGACACTCGCCGCGAACGCGCTGTCGCTCGCCGTGATGCGGGCAACGCTTGCCGAGGTGCTGACCGACGACGCATTCGCGCGCATGATCCCGCTCGCGGAGCGCTGGGCCGAGGGTGTCCAGGAAGGAATCGACGAGTCGGGGCTGCCGTGGCATGTGTCGCGCTTGGGGTGTCGCGCGGAGTACCTCTTCGGCCCGGAGCGCCCGCGTAACGGAAGCGAGGCGCGCGCCGCCGGCGACTTTGCGCTCGAGCGCTACATGCATCTCTTCGCGTTGAACCGCGGGATCCTGCTGACGCCGTTCCACAACATGGCGCTCATGTCGCCCGCGACGACCGAGGCCGACGTCGACCGACACACCGAGGTCTTCCGCGAGGCCGCGCTCGAGCTCGGCGCGGCGCTGTAGTCAGGCGGAGATCGCGACGGCGTGCCCGAGCGAGAGCGCCGCGTTTGCCAACGCGCCGTCAGCTGCGACGAGCACGGAGTCCTCCGATTCGACGCGCTCATAGGAGGCGAGGTGCACGGCATCGGACCCGCGCAGCCCGAGTGTCGTCGCGAGCTTTCCCGCGCGCTCGGCAAGCCCCTCGTCCAGCTCGAGCGCCTCGACTTCAGTGAGGAGGCCGCCAAGGACGTCGAGCGCCCTCGCTGCTCCCGCGGGGCTGAGCCTCCGATCCCGTCTCGCCCGCGCGTGCGCAGCGTGGGCTTCGGGAATCAGAAGCCACGACGACTGGATCAACGTCGCGGTCGTGAACAGATCGCGGGCATGCTCACTGCCGGGTTCGTCGAGAATCAGCTTGACGAACGCAGACGCGTCGAAGTAGGCGATCAGCGACGATCCTCGAGCACCATCTCGCTGACGAGAGGGCCCTCTCCTACCAGCGGGATCAGCGGCGGGAGGGTCGTGCTCTTCGGTCGTCTTGCGGGTGTGAGCTTGCCTTCGCGGATGAGGCGGGCGCGTTTGGTCTCACTATCCTCGACCGGTCCGAGACGCGCAACGGGGTGCCCGTGATCGGTGACGATCACCTCCGTCCCGGTCCGTACCTGTGCGACGTAGCGACTCAGGTTGAGCCGAAGCTCCCGTATGCCGACTTCCACACGCTCCATTGTAGTGCCAAAGCTATCAGAATTGTAGTGGCTAGTCGGGATGTGTCTTCTCGTACGTCACGAACGCGAACGGCGTGCCGTCCTGCGATACATGCAGCTCACGCGAGATCTCTGCGAACTTGCCGCGATCCCAGTCGGGGAAGAACGTGTCGCCCTCGACGTCGAGGTCGATCTCGGTGAGCACGAGCTCATCCGCGAACGGCAGCGCCTCGGCGAAGATCTCTCCGCCGCCGATTACGGACACGCGCTCTTCCTCAGAGAGTCGCCGCAGCGCGTCTCCGACCGACGTCGCACGCTCGGCGCCTTCGCCGTGCCAGGAGGGATTCCGCGTGACGACGATGTTCCGCCGACCTGGCAACGGGCGGAAGCGTTCAGGGAGCGACTCCCATGTCCGCCGGCCCATGACGACGGGGTGTCCCATCGTCACCGCGCGGAAGCGCGCCATGTCCTCCGGTAGCCGCCACGGAAGCGCGCCGTCCCGCCCGATCGCGCCGCCGCGCGCGACCGCGGCGACGACGGACACCCTCACACGGCGACCGGCGCGCGGATCGCCGGGTGATGCTGGTAGTCGACGACCTCGAAGTCCTCGAACTCATAGTCGAAGATCGACTCCGGGCGACGCCGGAGCAGGAGAGACGGAAACGGAAACGGATCGCGCGCGAGCAGCGTCTCCACCTGCTCGCGGTGGTTCTCGTAGATGTGGCAGTCACCGCCCGTCCAGTTCAGGTCGCCGACCTCGAGATCGCACTGCTGGGCGAGCATGTGCGTCAGGAGCGCGTAGCTCGCGATGTTGAACGGCACGCCGAGGAAGACGTCGGCGCTCCGCTGGTACACCTGGCAGCTCAGCCGCCGTCCCTCGCCCACGTGGAGCTGGAAGAGCGCATGGCAGGGTGCGAGCGCCATCCTCGGGATGTCGGCGACGTTCCATGCGCTCACGACGATCCGGCGCGAGTCGGGCTCTTCGCGGATGAGACGGACCGCTTCCGCGATTTGGTCGACGCGACCGCCGTTCGGAGTCGGCCAGCTGCGCCATTGCACGCCGTACACCGGGCCGAGATCCCCGCTCTCGTCGGCCCACTCGTCCCAGATCGTAACGCCCTGCTCCTGCAGCCAGCGCACGTTCCCCTCGCCGCGGAGGAACCAGAGGAGCTCGAACGCGACCGACGGGAAGTGCACCTTCTTCGTTGTCACGAGTGGGAAGCCGTCGGCGAGGTCGAAGCGCAACTGGTACCCGAACACGCTGACGGTACCCGTGCCTGTGCGGTCGTGCTTCGGAAGCCCGGTGTCGAAGACGTGGCGCACGAAGTCCTCGTACTGCGAGCGGATCAACGGTGTGCGCGCTCCGGTCTCGGCCACCTCTCGACGATAGCGGTCGCCGCGGCCGCTGCAGTCGGACGAGCGGCGAGCATTGAGCCGGCGTCACGTCGTGAGGAGCGGTGCCGACGAGCCCTCTTCGACTACGACCCAGCCGTCGAAGTTCGAGAAGTTGTAGGGCGCGTTCATCGGCACGTCCGCGGATCCGCCGGCGTCGGTGAGAAAGCCTCCGCACAGAGCTGCGAGCTCGCCGTCCTTGGTCAACCACAGCTCGTACGATCGCCCGCTCGCCGCCGGGGCGAGACCGACGACTGCGAGCTGCATCGGCCAGTTGCCCGCATCGTCAATGTCAAAGACCGTGAGCGAGGCGCTCGCACTCGTCGCAGCGGCAGTTCCACTCATGGCCACGACGAAGTCGACCCCTGCCGGCTCGGACCGGTCGCCGACGACAACGCCGATGGCGAACACGGCGACCGCGAGCGCGGCCGCGATTGCCAGCAGCGAGCCGCGACGCCGTCGCGACCGAAGCGCTACCGGCGCCTCGAGCGGAGGCTCGGGCGGAGGCCCGGCCTCGATGAGGAGCTCGTGGACGCGGTGCAGCCGCTCCCGCTCCGCAGGCGTCATGTTCTCGCCGACGAGGTCGTCGAAGCTCGGCCCGCGTTTGCTCACTGGAGCTCTCCCTCGAGTGCGTCGGCAAGCCGCGCGAGCGCGCTTCGTGTCCGCGTCTTGACGGTGCCGAGTGGGATGCCCAGCTTCTCTGCCACCTCGCTCTGCGAGAGGCCGCTCCAGTACGCCAGCTCGATCACAGGCCGCTCGTGCTCGGGAAGGACCTCGAGTGCGCGATGCACCCGCCAGGCGGTCCACGCGGCCTCGGCTTCGTCGGACGGATCCGGGTCGCTCCCCGGTCCGTCCTCGAGCTCCGCGACGGGAGGCGGCCGGCGCCGCAGGCCGTCCGTGATCGCGTTGCGTGCAACGGCGTAGAGCCACGGAGCACCGTTCCCGCGGTTCGGGTCGAATGTGCGCGCCGAGCGCCAGATTGCGATGAACGCCTCCTGCGACGCGTCCTCGGCTCGTCCCCGGTCGCCGAGTCGGCGAAGGGCGAGACCGAGCACCGGCCGCGCGTATCTGCGATGGAGCTCGTCGAACGCTCGCCTGTCGCCGTCTGCGACACGTTCGATGAGCTGGCCGTCTGAGGGCTCGGATCCGTGCACGCGTTCCCTTGTCGCCCGTGGTGCCCGAAACGAACCGACCCGGATCGCGAGCGACATAGCCATGCAGGTTGCTACGCGCTCGCGCCCAGGCCGGTTTGCGCGCTGGCTTACCGGGCGGCCTCGTAGCGCGCGGACACTGCGTCCCAGTTCACGACGTTCCACCACGCCGCGAGGTAGTCAGGGCGCCGGTTCTGGTAGTTGAGGTAGTAGGCGTGCTCCCAGACATCGATGCCGAGGAGCGGCGTCTCGCCGTCCATCACCGGTGTGTCCTGGTTCGGGGTCGACTTGACTGCGAGCCCGGTCCCGTCCCAGACGAGCCAGCTCCACCCGGAGCCGAACCGCTTGACGCCGGCGTCGTTGACGGCTGCCTTCAGGTCGTCGAGACCTCCGAACGTCGCTCCGATCGCGTCGGCGAGCACGCCAGCTGGATCGCCGCCTCCATCGGGACCCATGATCTCCCAGAACAGCGTGTGGTTCGCGTGCCCGCCTCCGTTGTTGCGGACGGCCATGCGCTTGTCGTCGGGGATGATGTCGAGGCTCGAAAGCACCGCGTCGATCGGCCGGTCAGCCCACTCGGTGCCCTCCAGCGCGGCGTTCAGGTTGGTCACGTACGCCGCGTGGTGCTTGTCGTGGTGAATCTCCATCGTGCGTGCGTCGATGTGCGGCTCGAGCGCGTCGAACGCGTACGAGAGATCGGGAACGCTGTATGCCATTTGCCTGCTCCTCTCCTCTGGTCGGACTGAGATGCTTGATCGGAAATTCACGTGGGCCGAATGACGGCCACGACACGGCGCCGGATCGTCACCCGCGCGAGTCGCACAGGCTTCAAGCCTGCACGACTCGTACGTGCGACGCCCGGCTTGGTCGTGACCGTCCTCGACTGCGCGCCAATTTCCGATCAAGCATCTGAGGGGGAAGGATATGCTCCGCGGCGTTCCCGCCCCGGATCTGGAGGAAACCTGGATGGCCAACTTCGTCGAGATCAGGCCCCGTGAGCTGAAGCCGGCGCTCCTGGAGCTCGACGGCATCTCGCGCACGACGATCGAGGCGCACTACCGCCTCTACCAGGGATACGTCACGAAGCGCAACGAGATTCTCGGGAGTCTCCCGGGCGTCGACCTCGGCGCAGCGAACCAGGTGTACTCCGAGCTTCGCGCGCTGAAGGTTGATCTCACGTTCGCGGTGGGCGGGATCAAGAATCACGAGATCTACTTCGAGCACCTCGGCGGCGAGGGCGGCGATCCCGATGGCGCGATCGGCGCTCTCGTCGAACGTGACTTCGGCTCCGTGGACGCCTGGCGGGCCGACCTCCGAGCCACGGGTATGGCGGGTCGCGGCTGGGCGTGGACGGCATACGACTGGGACGAGGGCCGGCTCTTCAACTACGTCGGCGATGCCCAGAACACGTTCCCGGTCTGGAACGCGACCCCGCTCGTCGCGCTCGACGTCTACGAGCACGCGTACTTCCTCGACTACCAGACCGACCGCGGGGCCTACATCGAGGCGTTTCTCCGGAACCTCGACTGGAGCATCGTCAACCACTGGGTTGACGCCTATCGCATCCCGATGGAGTAGGCGGCTGAGTGGAACGCAAGCGCAGCGGCCGCGAAGCGGACGCCTTCAGGGGTTGTTTCGCGACCGGGGTCCGCGCTAGCGGACTTCGGTTTCGCGAGTGACGGAACTCCTTGTAGTTCCGTTCGCGTATCTGCTCGGCTCCCTGCCGTTCGGCTACTGGCTGCCGCGCATCTTCCGAGGCGAGGACATTCGTGCCAGTGGAAGCGGGAACGTCGGCGCGTCGAATGTGTTCCGTGTCTACGGACGGAGACTCGGCGTGGCGGTTGCGCTGCTCGACGTCGCGAAGGGGTTTACGGCCGCCCTGCTCGGCCTCTGGGCGGGAGGTGCGCTCGTCGGCGTGCTCGCGGGCGCCGCGGCCATGATCGGCCATGCGCGGCCTGTGTTCTTGCGGTTCCAGAAGGGTGGGAAGATGGTCGCGACGGCCGGCGGAGCGACGTTCGCGCTCGCCCCGCTGACGGCTTTTCTGTGCATCGGTGTCTGGCTCGTGGTATTCGTGCTGACGCGCTACGCGTCACTCGCGTCGATCGCGACAGCGCTTGCGCTGGCTGTCTTCGTCGTGCTCTTCGACTACCCGTGGCCGGTCATCGTGTTCGGGATCGCAGGGGCCGCCGCGGTGATCGTCATGCACCGTCAGAACGTGCGTCGCCTGCTCGGCGGTACCGAGCACCGCTTCGTGTTGCGGCGCGTTCGCGAGTCCTAGCTACCGGCCAGCCAGGCGGCGAGCGTGGTCTGCTGCGTCGCAGGCTGGCCGGTGGCGAGCTCCCCGCGCAGCTCCCCGACCGTCCCGAAGCGCTCGGCGACCACGTCGTGGATGTGGATCGTCTCGAAGTTGACCTGCTTCGAGATGAGAAAGTCGGAGTCATCGAGCTGCGGCAGCGTCTCGAGAGTGTCTCTGAGCGCGTGGCGCACGGAGTCCTCCACGAAGCGCGGCTGAAGATGCGCGTGCTCGACGACGAAGAGCTCGTCGGGCCGCTTGAGCAGGTCGTAGATAGGGGCGCTCATCGAGCGCTCTGCGATCTCGACGAGCACTTCGGCATCGAGATCCTGCTCCGTTCCGACGAAGAGTGTCTGGCGCCCTCGCTGGTTGTGCGTGGCTATGGGAACGAGGTCGAGGATCTTCTCGATGTCATCGGAGTCGAACCCGGCGTTGAGCAAGCGCTCGCTCGCGTGGCCGCGGACGAGGCCCTGCGCGCACGGACAGGCGTTGATGCCGGTCGCTTCGACACCGACCGCGCGACGCGTGCCCGTCTCCGATGCTGCTGCGATCCCGCAGAGCGTGACCATCTCCTGTGTGGCGAGCTGGGTCACGGGCGTGCGCCGGTGAATCGGCCACTGAGCTCGGATCCAGACTTCCGCCCGCAAAGCCTCCTGGCGCTCGACGACACGGCTTGCGATGTGCTCCGCGAGCACCTCGACGAGGAGCGCCTCGCGCTCGACGACCAACTCGATCGCTTCCTCGAAGAGCTCGGGGAAGCGGGACATGTGCACGCCCTTCTGGTCAGCCGCGAGGTCGACCGTGCAATCGATGACGGCCGCCATGACGGTTTCGGCGTTGCCGCGGCGGATCCTCACCGCCTTCTGGACGCCGGTGACGCCGGCGCGAGAGAGCGCGAGGGCGATCTCGGGCGACGACGCCTGAAGGTCGTCCGCGGGCTTCGCGCCGATTGCCACGCGGCCAAGGTACCAGCGCGCGTGGCTTCTTATCGCAGGAGTCGCGAGAGCCGTCGATCCTTGAGCAATCGCCCGCCGGTCTGGCAGCTCGGGCAGTAGTAGATCGTGTGCTCCTCGAAGTCGACGCGCGCGATCGAGGTGCCGCACTGCGGGCAGGGCTCGCCGAGCCGGTTGTGGATGACATACACGTCCTTGTCGCCCTTGCCGCGCTCGCGCAGTTCGAGAGCACGCAGGAGGTCGTCGCGAATTGCGTTGGCGAGCAGCTCGATCTCCGTGGAAGTGAGCTCCGTCGACGTCTTGAACGGGGACAGCCGCGCGCGCAGGAGGATCTCGTTCGAGTGTGCGCGTCCTATTCCGGCGATCGCCCGCTGGTCCCGGAGAAGGGGGTGAAGCTGCCTCCGCTCGCGGCCCAGGATCTCTCTCAGGCCGGCGATATCGAGATCGAACGCGTCGGGACCGAGATGCGCGAGATCCGCATCGAGCTGCTCGGGTGTCACGAGCCAGACGCCGGCGCGCTTCTTCTTCCCGGCCTCGGTGAGTACGAGCGCGCCTTCGTCGGAGAAGCGCAGGCGGAACATCGGTGTCTTCGGGCCCTTCGCGCCGGGCACGAGGTACCGGAGCCGACCGGCGCTCATGAGGTGGACGCGGACGACGAGCTTCTCGTCCTGGATCGGGAAGAGAAGATTCTTCCCACGCCGTCGCGCGCCTGCGAGACGCCGCCCTTCCAAAGCAGTCAGTGGCGGGTCGATGGTCTTGAGCGTCGCGATGTGCGCGGGTCCGGCTTTCTCGATAGCGGAACGCGAAACCAGCGGGTCGAGCTCCCGCACCCAGGCTTCGACCTCGGGCAGCTCAGGCAACGGCCGGCTCTGCGATGTCTTCGATCGGCTCGGGCATCTCGCGTAGATGACGTTGAGGCGAGAACACGATCCACAGGATCGCGAGGCTGCCTCCGATGCCACCGATCACGATCGTCTCGCGAAGCCCGACCAATGAGCCGAGCGCCCCGCCTGCAAGTGCTCCGATCGGAATCGTCCCCCACACGACGAAGCGCATGACCGAGTTCATGCGTCCCTGGAGCCGCGGCGGGCAGATCGCCTGTCGGTAGCTCACCTGGACGATGTTGTAGACGACGATAGTGAAGCCTGCTGTGAGCTGCGCGACGACGAGGAAAGGCACCGCCGCAGTTCCGGAGGGAGCGAACGCGACGAGTAAGGTCGCCGGGCCCCACATCATTCCGGCCGCGATTGTAGTCGGCCCGATGCCGAAGCGATTCGAGAGGCGCCTCGCGGTGAAAGCCGCAATGAGTGAACCTGCGCCCCCGATCGAGAGGACGATGCCGATGACCCCTGGCGAGAGCTCGAGCTCGCGAACGAAGAAGACGAGAACGATCGCGAACGCGACGTTGGAGAAGAAGTTCGACGTCGCCGTACACCCGGCCTGAGCACGCAGGTTCGGGTTGCCAAGGACAAAGCGAAGGCCTTCCTTCAACTCCAGCCAGACGCTCGATCTCTCGCCGTCGACTTTCGTCGCCGGTCGCCACTCCTCGTGTTTCCTGATCCTGAGGATGAAGAGACCGGAGCCGAGGAAGCTGATCGCGTCGACGAGGACTGCGTATGGCGCCGTGAAGATCTCGACCAGCAGTCCGGCGAGTCCGGGTCCAGAGATCTGCGCCGCCGACTGGCTGACCACGAGCTTCGAGTTCCCCTCGATGATGTGATCTCGCTCGACGAGCGCAGGAAGGTACGACTGGTATGCGACGTCGAAGAAGACCGTGCAGGTGCCGACGAGGAAGCCGACGACGAAGAGCTGCCCGAGGGTCAGCGCGTCTGCGAAGTATGCGATCGGGATCGAGACAAGGAGCGCGGCTCGCCCGAAGTCGCCCGCAATCAGGATCGGGCGCCGTGCCAGCCGGTCGACCCATACTCCAGCGGGCAGCGTGAAGAGGATGAACGGTAGGAACTCGACCGTCCCGAGCGCGGCGACCTCGAAAGCTGAGGCGTCGAGAATCAGGATCGCGACGAGCGGGAGCGCGAGCCCCGAGATCTGCGTTCCGAACTGGCTGATCGTCTCCGCCGACCAGAGCTTCAGGAAGTCGCGATGGCGCCAGAGCCCCCCGGTCGGCCACCACTTAGGCATCGTCGTCTTCTCCGCGGGGTAGGGCTGAGGGCGACGGGTAGAAGCCCGCGGCGAGCCCATGCGGCTCGCCGTCGGGGTGGTCGAGAGCCTGGAACGCGGCAACGAGCCGATTGATTCGCAGGGCGATGCGGCGCGCATCCGCAGGTCGAAGACGTACGTGCGTCATCGTCGCGGTAATCCGCTCCGGCGTGAGGTTCGATGCGAAGATCTCGTTGGCTGCCTGGTTCAACATCACGCCCGCGAGCGCTCCCTCGCCGACGTCCTTCGGAGACTCGTCCGTCTTGAGCACGTACAGGCGTGCAACGCGCCCGTAGAACTTCTCGGTGACTGCGCGCACTCGCCGCGTCGCCACGACCCGGACAAGACCCGCCCGCTCGAGGACCTTCACGTGGTGGCCGGCCGTGCCCTTCGGGATGCCGAGCGCCTCGGCGAGCTCGGTCGTGCTGGCTGCTCGCTCGCGCAGGAGCATGACCATCCGCGCCCTGATCTCGCCCCCGAGCGCGCGCAGCGCTTCGGGGTCGCGCACTTCGAGAACGTCGGCGGCCTCGTAGTCAGTGAGGTTCGAACGGTCGATGATCGCGGAACATACGAGAAAAGTCGACCATTCGCAAGCGGCGCTAGGCTCACTCGCCGTGGAGCCCATCGTGGTGGACGCGGTCCGAGGAGGTGTCGTCGAGGCCGTGCATCGCGTTCTTGCGGTAGCGGTCTCGGACGGAGCGATCGTCGAGTCGTGCGGAGATCCCACACTCGCGACCTTCCTCCGGAGCTCTGCCAAGCCTCTCCAGGCGTTGCCCGTGATTCGAGCGTGGCCCGAGCTCGACGACGCCGAGATCGCGATTGCGTGCGCGTCGCACCTGCATCGACCCGACCAGCTCGATCCGGTGCGGAGCCTGCTCGCGAAGGCGCACGCCACGGAGGACGATCTCGAATGCGGGCCTGAGCCCAGCCGGCTCGAGCACAACTGCTCCGGCAAGCACGCTGCGATGCTCGCGCTGTGCCTGCGGATGGAGTGGCCGAAGGCCGGGTATCGGCTGGCCGATCATCGCTGCCAGGAGGCGATGCTCGCGGAAGTGGCCGCGGCCGCAGAGGTCGAGCCTTCGTCCATCCCGACCGCCGTCGACGGCTGTGGAGTTCCCACGTACGCACTCTCACTCGAGCGAATGGCGCACGCGTTCTCCCGGCTCGAGTCGCTCGACGGTGGCCCGCGCGCAGCCGACGCGATGCGCGCGCATCCGGACCTGATTCGCGGTCCGGGCCAGGCCGACACAGAGCTCATGAACCTTGGACGAGGCTGGGTCGCGAAGGGTGGCGCCGAAGGGCTCCTCTGCGCCGTCTCGCGAGAGGGGCTCGGGGTCGCGCTCAAGGTCGAGGACGGTTCGACGCGAGCTGTCCGGAGCGGGTTGGCCGCGTTTCTCTCCCGGCTCGGCTACGACATGGGCGAACTCGGAGTCGTTCCCGTGACCAACTCGCGAAGCGAGATCGTCGGTGAGCTCCGTGCTCACTGAATCGTCTCCACACGTTCACCGGTCCGACCCCTTCCACAAATTGCGCTAGCGGACTAGTATCCGCGCGCTTGGTGGTGGAGCCGGGGCGGCAGGCGGGCCGGCTCAGTGTGTGTAGCAAGGTCAGTATCCGTTCGAGCGCGAGAGGAGAAAGCCCTACCCATGCTGTCGGTCGATATCGCTCTCCCGGAGGTCGAGGAGCTTCAACGCCTGATCGAGCAGGGACTCGAGAAGGGTTTCCTCACGTACGACGAGATCGTGACGGGGCTCGACGATGTCGAGCTCACGAAGGAGCAGGTCGAAGACTTCTACACGTACCTGATCGATCACTCGATCGAGCTGGTGGAAGGTGTCGAGCACAAGGCGCTCCCGCATGAGGAGCCCGTGCCCGTCGAAGAGGAGAAGTCCGCACCGAAGCTCGATTTGTCGATTGAGCCGTCGCTGGATTCGCTTCGCCTCTATCTGCGTGAGATCGGGAAGGTCCCTCTCCTGACCGCGGACCAGGAGGTTTCGCTCGCAAAGCTCATCGAGCGCGGCGACATGGATGCCAAGCAGCACATGATCGAGGCCAACCTCCGGCTCGTCGTCTCGATTGCGAAGGGCTATCTCGGTCGCGGCCTCTCGTTTCTCGACCTCATTCAGGAAGGATCGCTCGGACTGATTCGTGCGGTGGAGAAGTTCGACTATCGCAAGGGCTACAAGTTCTCGACGTACGCGACGTGGTGGATTCGGCAGGCGGTGACGCGTGCGATTGCCGACAAGGCGCGCACGATCCGGATCCCGGTGCACATGGTCGAGAAGCTGAACAAAGTCGTGCACATCGAGCGCCAGCTCGTTCAGCGTCTCGGCCGTGAGCCGCTGGCGGAGGAGATCGCCGAGGAGCTCGAGATCACGACCGACGAGGTACGGGAGATCCTGCGCATGTCGCAGATGCCGATCTCGCTCGAGAAGCCGATCGGCGAGGACGACGACACGTCGCTCGGCGACTTCGTTCCTGATGAGCAGGCCGAATCGCCGTTCGACACGGCGTCCCTCTCGCTGCGTCGTGAGGACGTCGAGCAGGCGCTGTCCGCGCTTCCCGAGCGCGAGCGGCGCGTGATCGAGCTCCGCTACGGCCTGGACGGCACGCAGCCGTGCACGCTCGAGGAGGTCGGGCAAGCGTTCGGCGTCACGCGCGAGCGCATACGGCAGATCGAGAACAACACGCTGAAGAAGCTCGAGTCACTCCCGGAGGCGCAGGGGCTCAAGGATTGCGTGTAGACGCAACCGGGGTCAGGTCCCGTTTGTTGCACAGTACTTCGG
>JBOHAY010000062.1:0-14061 GCA_050697935.1 Gaiellaceae bacterium
GCCTTGGCCCGCATCAGTCGCTCGACCGGCAGCAGGCCGACACACATCGCGTTCACGAGGCAGTTGTCGCGGTAGGCGTCGTCGAAGACCGCTTCGCCCCCCACGGTCGCCACACCGACTGAGTTCCCATACCCACCGATCCCTCCGACCGCGCGGGAGAACTCATGCCCAGGCTCTGCGAACCGGAGGCCGTCGAGGAGCGCGACCGGGCGCGCCCCCATCGCGACGATGTCGCGGAGGATCCCTCCCACTCCCGTGGCGGCGCCCTGGAACGGCTCGACGGCCGACGGGTGGTTGTGACTCTCTACCTTGAACGCGACCGCGAGGCCGTCGCCGAGGTCGAGCACGCCGGCGTTTTCGCCAGGCCCCTGCAGCACGCGCTCGCCAACGCTCGGAAGCCTCTTCAGGAGCAGCGCGGAGTGCTTGTAGCCGCAGTGCTCCGACCAGAGGAGCGAGAAGACGGCAAGCTCGAAGTCGTTCGGGACGCGATCGAGCAGGGAGCAGATGCGCTCATGCTCCTCGTCCGTGAGGCCGAGTGCGCGATGGAGCGCCGGTTCCGTCACGCTGCTCAGGCAATCAGCTTATCCGTCGCACCCGACCTCACTCGGGCACACCGGTGGCCGTGGATAGCCTCCCTCGCAGATGCACCGCTACTGGCCGACGCTCTTCCTGCTCGCGGCGATCTGGGGTGCCTCGTACCTCTTCATCAAGGTCGCGCTCGACGACATCGAGCCCGCACCGATGATGGCGTTCCGCGCGCTCGTCGCAGGGTTGCTCCTCTTCGGCTACCTCGCGGTCACACGGGGGACACGAAACGCATACCGCGAGCTTCGCGAGCACTGGCGGCCGTTGTTCGTCCTGGGCGCGATCAACGCAGCGATCCCCTTTTGGCTCGTCGCGTGGGGCGAGACCCACGTCGACTCGAGCGTCGCCGGAATCGCCCAGTCGACCGTGCCGATCTTCACCTTCCTCCTGGCGATGCGCTTTCTGCCGCACGAGACGGTGGGACCGGTGCGAGTTCTGGGCGTCGCTCTCGGCTTCGTCGGAGTCGTCGTGCTCGCTGGGCTCCATCCGCACGGCGGATGGCTGGCGGCGGCCGGGACGCTCGCTGTCGTCCTCTCCTCCCTGTCGTATGCGTCCGGTGGGATCTACGGACAGCTGCGGGTCAAGACCGTGTCCGGACCCGTTCTTGCGACCGGCTCAATGCTCGTAGGAGGACTGATCCTGCTTCCGCTGGCCGTCTTCCAGTTTCCGACCTCGACGCCGAGCGCAGAAGGGCTCGCCTCTCTTCTCGCCCTGACGATCATCGGCGGGGCGTTCGCCCAGTTGCTCCTGTTCCGAATGCTCCGGCTCTTCGGATCGCGCCGGCTTTCCCTCGTCACGTTCCTGATGCCGGGCTTCGCGGTTGTCTACGGAGCGACGATCCTCGACGAGCCGCTAACGGCTGCGGGACTCGGTGGGCTCGCGTTCATCCTCATCGGGGTGGCGCTTGCCTCGGGCGAGACGGTGCTGAGGGGTCAAGTGCAGCAGGAGCCAGCGTGAACGTCTCTATCCGGCGAGCCCATCCCGACGACGTCGACTTCCTCGCCGAGCTCGTGACCCACGAGGACGTCGAGCCGTACCTCGCTGCGATCCGAGCCAAGGGGCGCGACGAGCTCCTCGAAGAGGTCACGCGCACGGACGGCGACCCCGAGGCGTTCGGCGTCTTTCTCATCGAAGTCGACGGCGAACGCGCTGGGACGATGCGGTTCGAGCGTGCGAACAAGCGCAGTCGCATCGCTGATCTCGGCGGCCTTGCCGTGCACCCGCGCTTCAGAGGAGGCAAGGTTGCGGACACCGCCGCCCGACTCTTTCAGCGTCACCTGATCGACGAGCTCGGCTTCCACCGTCTCCAACTCGAGATCTACGGCTTCAACGAGCGCGCGCTGCGCCATGCCGAGCGCGCAGGATTCGTCCGCGAAGGTGTTCGCCGAAAGGCGTATTGGCGGAACGACGAGTGGGTGGACGGCGTGCTCTACGGACTCGTCGCCGAGGACTTCGACGATTCGTGATTTCCGTTGGTGGTCGTCTGCGCGACGGCCAACAGAAGCGCTTCGCGCACCCACTCCTCGTCCGGCCACCCGGCCAGACCACGATCGGTGCGGTACACGCGATCACCAAGCGTGAACTCGGTCCGTCCGTTCAACCGCTGGTCGACGTCACGCCCTTCGACCCGTACGGTCGGCGAGCCGAGGAACCGTCGCGTTCGCGCTTGCTCGTACGAGGTCATGTCGACGACCTCGACCTCCGCGGGAACGCCCGTCTCGGCCACGACCTTCTCGACCACCGCAATGGCCATTCCTCGGCTCGGACAGTCCTTGCGGGCAAGGATCTCTATCCGCACCGGTCCGTCGGACTCGGTACTCAAGCCAGCCCCCCTCCCCAGGTGAGCATTAGCACTATTTCCTGACGCTACGTCGGTACGGATCGATGGCAATCCCTCGAACGAGTGATCGTCGCGTCAAACGTCGCTCGCGAGCGCCCTGATGCTACTCGCGCGTCGCCGCACAGACTGCCGTCGTCCACGCGTGCAGCGCGCGGGCTCGGCGGTAGTAGCGATGGAGGCCCGTCTCGAGCGCAAACCCGATTGCGCCGTGAACCTGGTGCGCGCTCGCCGTCACCTCGCAGCACGCGGCGCCGGCCCAGAGCAGCTCCGGCGTGGGCAGGGTCCGCTCGCTCGTGATCGACGACCAGGCGAGCAGAGTTAGCGTGTCGACCGCAAGTGCAGCATCCGCGAGGCGAGACTGAACAGCGGGAAGTGCGGCGAGCGGCGCCCCGAACTGCTCACGCGTTCGGGCGTGCTCGACCGCCAGGTCGAGAGCGCGGCCCGCCAACCCCGCGAGATACGCGAGCGTCGTCGCGCTCCACGCGTGCCAGCACGCCGCCGCCGCCACGGGCTCGAGCTCACCTCCGATCGCGACGTCGACCGATACCGTCCCGCTCCCGTCGAGCGACAGCTCAGGACGAGCCCCGGAGCTCGCAGGTCCGAGTGCGAGCCCTTCCCGCCGGAGGGGTAGCGCCAGCGCTCGCGCGTGCCACCCGTGGCGCGCTCGACCCTCGACCGCGAGCGGCGCGCCGAGCGTCACCTCGTCGACGAGGCAGACCGGCGCGACTGCGCGCCCGAGCTCGACGCCACCGGCGACGGCAGGGCCGAGGAGCTCGCTGCTCGCCCAGAGCTGAGCCCAGCCCGTCGCGGCGAGACGTTCTGCCAGGGCGTCGTCGCGGTCGTCCTGCCACGTCCCGAAATCCGGCTCGCGCTGCGGCTCCCAGTCGCCGATCGCCGAGCGCATCGACTCGGCGAACAGCCGCAGCTCGTCGGGGACGTCGAACCTCATGCAAGCGCTCCCAGAACCGCCTCGGTGTCTGCACCGAGCTCGGGAGCGGCCGCCACCCCGAGCTTCTCATCGCCGACACGTATGAACGGAGCCAGGAGCCGAACGCTGCCGAGACCCGGTTGCACGACATCGTCGACGAGGCCGTTCGCGACGACCTGCGGGTCGGCGTACACCGTCTCGCGAGGGTGGACGACGCCACAGGGTACGCCCGCGGACTCGAGCCGGTGGAGCCACTCCGAGGTCGTGCGAGCGGCGATCGCGCGCTCGATCTCGAGAGTGACCGCCTCCTTCTCAGCGAGGACTGCGGGGCTCTCGGGAACGAGGTCGGGCGCCTCGACTGTTTCGTCCTCGAGCCCGAAGAGAGCGAGGAACGCCGCGCGTTGCACGAGGTTGAGGCACGCGACGGCGAGGAACCCGTCGGCTGTCTCGAAGCAGCGGTAGTACGGGTTCATCGCGACGCCGCCCGCGATCTCTGCGGCGCGCACGTCGAGGTGCGCCCGATCGGCGGGGTGCGCCTGCGACGCCTCGGCCTCGCCCGAGAGCCACACGAGATCTTGAAGCTGCACGGCCATCGCCGCCGCTAGAAGCGACACCTCGACGAGCTCGCCCACTCGCGATTCGCGCGAGCTAACGAGGGCAGCCAGGACTCCGGTCGCGAGCAGGAAGCCGGCGGTGAGATCCGCCATCGGGATGCCGCCGGCGCGCACGGGCACCCGATCTCCGGGCGAGGCGTGTGCAGTCAGAAGACCCGCGCGTGCCTGCGCGACGAGGTCGTACGCAGGAGCCCCTGCGAGTGGCCCCTCGCGGCCATAGGAGCTGACGAGGCCGACGACGACGGCCGGGTGCGCAGCGTGGACAGCCTCCCAATCGAGCCCGAAGCGACGCGCGCGCTCGGGCGGGAAGTTGTGCAGGACGACATCGGCCGACCGCAGCAGCCGCTCGCTCGACCGGCGACCGCTCTCAGTCTTGAGATCGACCGCGACCGACCGTTTCCCACGATTGAGCGGGATGAAGTACCGCCCGAGGCCGGGCGCCACCGGCATCACGTACCGATACGCGTCTCCTCGAGGGGGTTCGACCTTGATCACATCCGCGCCAAGATCGGCCAGGAGCACGCCGGACAGAGGGCCCGCGACGTACTGCGCGTACTCGACGACGCGCACTCCCTGGAGGGGAAGGCTCATCGGCTGCCCCGCAGGTCGAGTCCTCTCCGCGCAATGACAAGCTGGAGGATCTCGGCCGAGCCGCCCGAGATCGTCGAGCCGATCGAGGCCCGATACAGACCAGCGACCCTCCCCTCGAGCGGCGACGCGAGGCTGCTTTCCGAGAGCCCTTCCAGACCGAGCAGGTCGACGGCTTCCCGCGCCAGCCGCTGCGCGAGTCGGGCACCGGCGAGCTTCGCCATCGCCGATGCCGCGGCCGCGGGCTCGTCTCGGTCGAGCAGATCGGCTGCACGCAACGAAAGCAGGCGCGAGCCTGCCAGCTCGCCGCGAAGGCTGCCGATGCGCTGCCAGGCCGACTCGAGCCGATCGGTTTCCGCGAGTCGCCGCTCGAGCCCGTCCAGCACCCAGGCGAGCCCCCCGATCTTCTCAGCCGTGATCCGCTCGTAGTCGAGCGTGTGCATGAGGACGTCCCAGCCGCCGTTGAGCTCGCCGACGAGGTTGCCGGCCTCGATCTCGACGCCGTCGAGGAAGACTTCACAGAGGTAGCCGCCGCCCAGCACCGGAAAGCGGCGCACCTCGATCCCCGGGGTGTCGAGCGGGGCCACGAGGACGGAGATGCCGCGGTGCCGTTGTCTTCGCGAGTGGGTCCGGACGGCGAGATAGATCCAGTCGGCGAGCCAGGCGCTCGACGTCCAGATCTTGTGTCCGTGAACCACGAACCGGTTGCCGCGTCGCACCGCTCGCGTGGAGAGCGAGGCGAGATCGCTTCCGGCGCCCGGCTCGGAGAACCCCTGGCAGAACGTCAGCTCCCCGCGAGCAATGGGCGAAAGGAGTCGCTCCTTGAGCTCATCCGACCCGAAGCGCTCGAGCGCGCAACCGATCGTCTTGTAGGACAGGAGGTAGAGCGAGAGTGGAAGCCAGTGGTAGCCGAAGACCTCCTCGACCAGGGCTGCATCCACGTGTGAGAGCCCACGTCCGCCGATCTCCTCCGGCCAGGTCATCCCGATCCAACCCGCCCGCCCGAGCTCGAGGGTGATCTCTCTGGAGTCCCCGTCGGAGAGCATGCCCTGGCGACGCCATTCGGGGTCGGAGTGGAGCAACGGTCTGAGGCTCTCCGCAAAGACGCGCGCCTCCTCGCGGAGCCCGAGCTGCTCGTCGGTGAGAGCGAGGTCCATCACGGGCGATCGTAGAGGGACGCCTACGATCCCCGCGCATGGAGCACCGGCGCGCCTGGATCGTGATGGGGGACAGCACGCGCCTCGCCGCCAGGCTCTTCCTCCCCGACGAGCTGCCGGCCCCTGTGATTCTCGAGGCGCTGCCGTACCGCATGGACGACCTCACGTCGTCGTACGCGAGCGAGTACGAACGGTTGTGCGAGGAAGGCGGATTCGCGGTGTGCCGGCTCGACATCCGCGGGACCGGCTCCTCCGAAGGCATCGCTCTCGACGAGTACCACCCGCAGGAGCACGCCGACATCTGCGAGGCGATCGGATGGCTGGCGGCGCAGGACTGGTGCACCGGGAGGGTGGGGATGTACGGCACGTCCTGGAGCGGCTTCAACTCGATCCAGGTCGCCATGGAGCGTCCTCCAGCTCTGGGGGCGATCGTCCCGATCTACGCCTCCGACGATCGCTACACGGACGACGTGCACTACATGGGCGGCGTGCTCAAGGCCGTCGATCTCGTGGACTGGGTGCTCTACATGGCGGCGGGCAACGTCCTCCCACCCGTGCCTGCGGTATACGGCGAAGGCTGGCGCGACGAGTGGCGGCGCAGGATCGAAGGTACGGAGCCATGGCTCCTGCGCTGGCTCGAAGAACAGGCCGACGGCCCGTACTGGCGCCACGGGTCGCTCCGCCCACGGTATGACAGGATCGCGTGCCCGACCATGATCGTCGCCGGCTGGGCGGACGGGTACACGAACATCGCGCTCCGCGCCTACGAGGCGCTGAGCTGTCCGCGCCGCGTCATCATCGGCCCGTGGGCGCACATGTCGACGGCGACGTCGATTCCCGGGCCGCACATCGACCTCGTACCGGAGCTGATTCGCTGGTTCTCGCGCTGGCTTCGAGACGACCCGAACGGAATCGATGTCGAACCGCCCATCGCCGTCTTCGCACGGCGTTCGACCCGCCCAGCCCCTGATCTAGCGGAGATGCGAGGTGAGTGGCACTCGGAGTCGACGTGGCCGGCCGAGCGTTTGCGCGCGCACGTGCTGCGGCCTTCGGGAGAGGGCGGCGCCGATCAGATCGTCGTCGAGGGCGACGTCGGCATCGCAGCCTGGATCTCCTGCGCCGGAAAGCCGCCTTGGGGTCTCCCGGACGACCAGCGTGAGGACGACGCGCGCTCGCTCGTGTACGAGTGGGATCCGCTCGTCGACGAGCTCGAGGTGTTGGGTCATCCACGCGTTCGCCTGACAGTCACCTCTCCGTACCCCGTCGCGTTCCTGTCGGCGCGGCTCTGCGACGTCTTCCGCGACGGCACGTCTGCCCTCGTCAGCCGCGGGGTCCTCAACCTCACGCACCGGGACGGCCACACCGACCCGAAGCCACTCGAGGTCGGTGTCCCGACCTCGATCGAGCTCGAGCTCGAGGCGACCTCCTGGATCTTCGAATCGGGCCATCGAGTGCGGCTCGCGCTGGCAGGCTCCGACTGGCCGAACACGTGGCCGCCGCCCCACGGAGGAACGCTCGAGGTCGAGCGCTCCACCGTGCAGCTCGAGCTCCCCGTGCTCGAGGCAGGACAGGTGGCACGACCACCCGTCTTCCAGCCGGCTCCGCCGAAGACCACCGATCTCGACGAGTCCGGCGAGGCGCAGCCGCGCGTAGTCCGACGTGTCGTACGCGACCGTGTCGGCCGGCAGACTCGGGTCGTGACGAGCTACGGCTCGGTCTACGAATCCTCGTTCGGCGCGAAGATCGCCGAGCAGTACGACGGGCTCGTCGGAGTCGCCAGGAGCAATCCTGGTCGCGCGTGGGCCAGCGCACGGGCTCGATACCGCATCGAATGGCCTGAGACGTCGGTGTCAACCGAGGCACACCTCGACGTCCGGTCGGACGCGAGCTCCTACCACGTCGTGGTCCAGGTCATCGCCACTGAGGAGGGGGAAGACGGGATCGGCCACGTCGAACGGCGCTTCGAGCGCGTGATTCCGCGGCGGCTCCAGTAGACGCGGCCGCTTCAGCCGTCTTGCCGGGTCGTCGCCGCCCGGGCATCATGGCGGCGTGTTCCGAAAGCGTGAGCCACTGCTGAGTCGCGAGGAGATGAACGGAGTCATCATCGTGCTCATGAGCATCGATGCACAGCTACGGCGGCTCGTGCGTGCCGCGGAGGACGGAGATGGCGAAGAGAGAGAGTGACGCAGAGTACTGGGCGAAAGACGCGGAAAGACGCCGCCAGATCGAGGAGATCTTCGCCCGCATGCAGGAGCGCTACAGGCTCGCCGATGAGCGTGAAGCCCGCCGCCGCGAGCGACTGCGCCGCCTGACCTTCGGCCTGCTCGGCCGCGCCTGACTCGACCCCTGCCGAAAACAGACCTCTACAAGGCGTAGCACGCCGCCCGGTGCTCGTGCGCGACCTCGTGCAGCGCGAGATCGTCAGAACGGCAGCGCTCCTCGATCATGAGTCGCGCCGCCTCGCCGGAAGCGACCAACGGACAGCGCGGGTGGAACCGGCACCCCGACGGGATCCGCGTCGGGTCGGGCGCCTCGCCCTGAAGTATCTGTTGCTCCATTTCTTCGGCCTCGGGCACGACCGAGAGGAGTGCGCGCGTGTACGGGTGCCGCGGATGCGAGAGAAGTTCCTCGGCAGGGCCTTCCTCGACGATCCGACCGAGGTACATCACCGCGATGCGATCCGCGATGTTCCACGCGAGCCCGAGGTCGTGCGTGACGACGAGGATCGTGACACCCGCGTCGCGGACGAGCTCGAGCATCAGCTTGAGAATCTCGCCCCGCACCGACGCGTCCAGGCTCGAGACAGGCTCGTCGGCCACGAGGAGCGAGGGGTTGAGCACCATCGCGCCCGCGATGACGACGCGCTGACGCTGTCCCCCCGAGAGCTCGTAGGGATACAGCTGGAGGAAGCGCTCGGGCGGCCGCAGCCCGGCGCGTGAGAGCGCGTCGGCGACGCGCAGAGCCTCGTCGCCGGGCAGCTTCTGGATCCGCAGTCCTTCGGCGACGGCCTCGTAGATCGTCTGCCGCGGGTTGAGCGACCCCATCGGATCCTGGAACACCATCTGCACCTTCCCGCGATATCCACGCAGGAAGCGACCCTCGTAACGGATCGGCTCGCCCTCGAAGACGACGTCGCCCTCGGCCGGGCGCTCGAGACCCATGATCGTCCGCGCCAGGGTCGTCTTCCCGCACCCCGACTCGCCGACGAGCGCGAGCACCTCGCCGCGCCGCACCTCGAGATCGACGCCGTCGACGGCTCGGGCCGTCTCGCCGTGGCGGGCGGCGAAGCGGACGTGGAGCCCGCGCGTCTCGAGGAGGACGTCGCTCACCGGGCTGCGCGCTCGAGGACGTGGATGCAGGCTGCTCGTCTCTCGTCACCCGCGGGCCAGAGCTCGACGTCTAGCTCAGGGCACTCCGGTTGGATGACCGCGCAGCGGGGGTGGAACGGACATCCCGAGGGAATGGCGCGCGGGTCGGGCGGGTCTCCGGCAAGCCCGGACGGGTTCATGCGATGCGAGTGATCACCGATGAGGGGGAAAGCGTCCGCGAGCGCGGACGTGTACGGGTGCTTCGGGTGTGCGAAGACCTCCTCCGCCGGGCCCTCCTCGACGATGCGCCCTGCGTACATGACCGCGGTGCGCTGGCAGACGTACGAGAGCGTCGAGAGATCGTGGCTAATGAAGATCATCGAGAGAGCGAGCTCACGCTGAAGACGTTCGAGCAGCTCGAGCACCTGCGCCTGCACCATCACGTCGAGAGCTGTGGTCGGTTCGTCGGCGACGAGGATGCGCGGATTGCATGCGAGTGCGAGAGCAATCAGGACGCGTTGGCGCTGACCTCCGGAGAGCTGGTGCGGGTAGTCGCCGGCTCGCCGCGCCGGCATCCCGACGAGCTCGAGGAGCTCGGCGACACGTGCCTTGACAGCTGGTGTGGTGCGGTGGGCCTCGATGGCCTCCTCGATCTGGTTGCCGACGCGCTGGACAGGGTTGAGCGCATGAAGCGCACCCTGGAAGACGATCGACATCTCCGTCCAGCGAACAGCACGCAAGCGGCCGGGCTTCATCTGCAGGACGTCCTCGCCGTCGAGCAATACTTCGCCCGCCACCTCCGTGCCGGGCGGAAGCACCTTGAGCAGCGACCCCGCGATCGTCGACTTCCCGCAGCCGGACTCCCCCGCGAGCCCGAGCGTCTCGCCAGGTGCAAGGTCGAACGAAACGCCACGGACGGCGGGCACGGGTCCTGCATCGGAGCGATACGTCACGAACAGGTCGCGGACGGACAGCAGCGGAGCCGTCATCGCCGCCGCTCGCGCAGGCGCGGATCGAGGATCTCCTCGAGTGCAGTACCGATGAGCGTGAACGCGAGCACGACCGCCATGATCCCGAGGCCTGGTGGGAGGAAGTACCACCATGCGTTGCGCCCGAGCGCACCACTTGCGAAGGCCTCGTCGAGCATCTTTCCCCACGATGCGCGTGTCGGATCGCCGAGCCCGAGGAACGCTAGGGTCGTCTCCGAGAGGATCGCGACGGGAACCGTCAGCGTCAGGTTCGCGAGGATGATCGGTGACACGTTGGGAAGGATGTGGCGGCCCATGAGTTGCCGATTCGACGCGCCGAGCGCTCGGCCACGCTCGACGTAGAGGCGTTCTTTGAGCGTCCGCACCTGGGCGGCGACAATGCGGGCGGTGCTGGGCCACGACGTGATCCCGATCACGAGGATGATGTTGCGCACCGACGCACCGAGGATCGCCGCGAGGACGATCGCCAGCGGCAGGAACGGGATCACGAGGAACCACTCGGTGACCCTCATGAGGACAGCGCTACCGAGTCCGCGATAGAAGCCCGCGAGAATGCCCACAACGGATCCGATGACGATCGCGATGAGGGTCGCAGCGAGACCGACCACCAGGCTGATGCGCGCGCCCCAGACGAACTGCGCCCACACGCTTCGTCCGAGGTGATCGGTCCCCAAGGGTGGATGCTCCGACGGCGTTGCCCAGGTTGGGTTATCGACGGTGTTCGCCGGACTGAGGTCGTCGTGGTTCGAGATCACGGGCGCGAGCAGTGCCATCGCGACGATGACGATGAGGACCGCGAGGCCGATCATGCCCGGGACGTTCTGCCGGTACAGCGACCATGCCTGGGACAGAGCGCGGCGGCGGCGCCGCCACGCGATCGCGCGCGGGCTCGCTGCGAGACTGCTCATTCTGTTCGCACCCGCGGGTCGAGGTATGCGTAGAGAAGGTCGGCGACGAGGTTGAAGATGATGACCGCGGCGCTGAAGACGAGGAACAGACCCTGGAGCAGCGGGAGATCGGGCCCGCGCAATGCGTCGTACGTGAGCAGACCAAGACCCGGCCAGGAGTAGATCGTCTCGACCGCGATCGCGCCCGAGAGCACGAACCCGAAGTTGATAGCGATCAGGGTCACGACCGGAAGGAGCGCGTTCGGCACCGCGTGGTGGTTACGGACGGCCACGTCGCGTAGGCCCTTCGCTCGGGCGAGGATGAGGTAGTCCTCACGCATCGTCTCGATCAGTGACGCGCGCATGACGAGCGCGTACTCGCCGAGGTAGGCGAGTGTGAGCGTGAGCGCGGGCAGGAACATGTGGTGCGCCTGGTCGAGGAGCTTCGACACCCCTGTCGCATCGGACCCCGCGTCGGTGATGCCGCCGACCGGGAACCATCCGAGCGTCACCGCGAACGTGACCAGGAGAAGCATGCCCAACCAGAAGTCGGGCATCGAGTACGTCGCCATCGTGAACCCGGTCCAGCCGTAGTCGGCCTTCGAGCGCCTGCGCCAGGCGGCGACGATCCCGATCATCACGCCGAAGACGGCCGAGAAGAGCGTGGAGACTCCTACGAGGGCGATCGTCGGCCACGCGCGCTCCCAGATGAGGGACATGACGGGCTCGCTGGACGTATACGAGCGACCGAAGTTGAGCTGCACGGTCTGCTCGAGGTAGCGGACGAACTGCTCGAGTTTCGAACCGTCGAGCCCGAACTGCCGCTCCAGCGCGAGCTGTTGCTCTGGCGCCAGGTTGCGGCCGCGAAAGAGATTCCCGACCGGGTTCGACTCGACGACCCGGAAGAGGAAGAAGTTGAAGCAGATGACGAAGACGAGCGTCGCGAACGCGCCGAGGATCTTCCGGCTGACGAAGCGGAAGCTCATCGGCGCGCCGCGACGATCGTCCGAACCTTCTCTACTCGCGCTCCTCGGCGGTTCCTCGGCGCCGAACGAAGTAGAAGATCAGCGCGGCGCCGGCGATGGCTGCTGCGACGATGCCGACGATCGCGCCGGTGGACATTCCACCGCCTCCGTCGGAGGTCGAGGATACGGGCGTGACTGCCGCGTACGACGGACTCGTGTTGCTGAAGATCACGGGACCCGTTCCCGCCGGCTGGCGCAGCCAGCCCTCGAAGGCGTCGGTGCGGTAGGCCTGCAGGTCACCCTCGTACCAGAGCGTGTTGTAGACACCCGTCTTGTAGAAACGCGTCAGCATCTCGTGCACCAGCTGCTGACGCTTGTCCGGGTCGAGCTCGACGTTCTGCTGCTTGTAGAGCTTGTCGTACTCCGGATCGCACAGGTTCGCGTCGTTGTTGTACGAAGCGTCCTTCTCCTGGGCGATGTCCGAGCACTGGAAGTACGAGAGCATGGGGTCCGGGTCGACGTACGGCGTCCACCCCCACTGGAAGAGGTCGTACTCGCCGTTGCCGATCTCCGTGTAGAGACGGTTCTCGTCCATTGGCTTCTGGGTCACGGCGATGCCGATCTCCTTCAGCCAACCCGTCATGAAGTCCGCGACGGGACCGGCCGACTGCGACTCGGTGTTGACGAGATACGTGAAGTTGAGGGGTTCGCCGCCACCTGGCATCTCGCGGATGCCGTCACCGTCCGTGTCCTCGTACCCGCCCTCGTCGAGCAGGCGATTCGCCTCTTCGAGGTCGAAAGCGATCTGCTCGTCCTCCGGGACCTCCGGGATCCAGGCAGGGCTCGCGCTGGGGCTGATCGTGGTCGCTGGCCTTCCTAGGCCGACGAGCACCCGGTCGACGAGTGTCTGCTTGTCGATCGCGTGTGCGACCGCGAGGCGGACGTCCGGGTCGAGCAGCGCCGGGTGCGGCTTCTTCAAGCCGTCTCCCCCGTTGAGTGCGATCTCGTCGAACCCTCCCTGCTCGCCGACGACGACCACGATCCCGGGGGTGTTACGCAGGTCCTCCACCGAGTTGTTCGGGATGTCGTGCGCCACGTCGATCTCGCCCGCCTTGAGCGCAGCGACCATCGCATCGGGGTTGTTGAAGACGCGGAAGATCACCTCGTCCACGGCGGGCGCGCCGCCCCAGTACTTCGGGTTCGCCTTCAGCGACCAGAACTGTCCACGTTTCGTCTCTTTGAGGACGAATGGCCCCGAGCCGACGTCGTTGACGCCGTCGTACGTCGTGATCGCCTTCGCGTCGTACTTCTCCCAGATGTGCTTGGGGAGGATGTACACGTCCATGATCGGAAGCTTCGGGTCGTTCACCGAACTGGTCAGCTCGACCGTGCGCTCGTCGATGGCCTTGGCCGTGATGTTCTGGACCGTCGAAAGGTAGTTCGTCGACCACTGCTCCTCGCGGGCACGGTTGATCGTGTACGCGATGTCGTCGGCTGTCAGCGGCGTCCCGTCCGACCACTCGAGGCCGTCGCGGAGGGTGTATGTGTAGGTCTTGCCGTCCTCCGAGCCCTCCCATGACTCAGCCAGGCCGGGGATCGTCGAGAAGTCGTCGGCGGCCTTGTCCGTGAGCGTCGCGTACTGCATGTTCCAGACGTCGAAGTCCGGGACCTCCACACCCACCATGGGGTTGAAGCTGTCGTACGTCTCCGGAATACCGACGGTAAGGACGACCTTGTCGTCGTCCGACTGCGCTAGGGCCACGGCCGTCATGCCGAGCGCGACGACGGTGGCGAGGACGGCTGCTGCGAGGAGCTTTACGGGTTTCACGGACATCCCTCCGGTCGCTGGAAGTAGCGATTATGTCCCCCCGGCAAAGCGCGTACCAGTGTAGGCGACCTCTCGAGCGCGACCGTTATACGCTCGTTGCGTGAGCGTCCCCGAGCCCCGCGGTCCTCGCCTGCGTGAGCTCGGGCTCCACATCGGCCGTTTCGAGGCCGGGCCGTACGACGCGATCACCGACGTCTCCGGGGTTAAGGTCGGTCACATTACGGTCTGGCGCGACGAGCCGGATCCACCTGAAGGCCGCGGAATTGCGCGAACTGGAGTGACGGCCGTGCTGCCCGCCCCTGTCGAGACTCTGCATGTCGAGCCGGTACCCGCCGGCACCGCCGTGCTCAACGGCGCGGGCGAGCTCACGGG
>JBOHAY010000063.1:0-7877 GCA_050697935.1 Gaiellaceae bacterium
CCGCGACGCCAGTTCTAGCGAGGCACCCCTCTCGCACTCGTCGCTACAATCCGCCCCCGTGTCCGCAGACAGGCTGAAGCTAGAGGTACGCGAGCGCGAGGATCTCGGCTCGCGCCCGTCGCGGCGCCTGCGTGCGCAGGGCCTCATTCCCGGCGTGCTCTACGGGAAGGGCCACTCGAGGGCGATCGTCGTCCCCGAGCGCGTCCTCCGGACGGCGATGACGGGCCCGTCTGGGCTCCACGCGATCCTCGACGTCGTCATCGAGGGTCAGACCACCGTCCATCCGTCGATTCTCGCCGAGTACGAACAGGACCCGATCCGCGGCACGATCTCGCACATCGACCTCCGCGAGATCCGTCTCGACCAGGCGATCCACGCCACCGTCGTCGTGCACCTCGTCGGTGAGTCCGCGGGTGTGAAGACCGGGGGGGTCCTCTCACTCATCGCCCGTGAGCTCCAGGTCGAGGCCCTACCCGCAAACGTTCCAGAGCACATCGACGTCGAAGTCTCGGCCTTGGAGGTCGGCGACGTTCTGCGCCTCGCGGACATTCCGACTATCGAGAACGTGACGTTCCTCGACGACCCTCACGAGACTGTCATTGCGACGGTGTCGATGCCGCGCGGGTACGCCGAGATCGAGGAAGCAGACGCTGCAGCCGCCGAGGAGGCAGCTGCGGAGGGTGCTCCTGAGGAGGAGGTCGCCGAAGAGGGCGAGCCCTCCGACTCCAGCTCCGAGGAGTAGCGATGCGCCTGTTTCGTCGGGGCGGCGAGGCTGCCTCGACGCTCGAGCTGCTCGTCGCGGGGCTCGGGAATCCAGGCCCGAAGCATGCGCGCGACCGGCACAACGTCGGCTGGATGGTCATCGACGAGTTGGCACGTCGTCACGAGGTGACGCTCAGATCGAAGTTCAACGGGCGGCTCGGTGAGTCGCGGATCGGCGAGGCGAAGATTGCGCTTCTCACGCCGGAGACGTACATGAACGAGTCCGGCCGCTCGATCGCGGCTGCGGCGAGGTACTTCAAGGTCGCGCCCGAAAACGTCCTTGTCGTTCACGACGACGTCGATCTCGATGTGGGCCGTCTGCAAGCGCGGCTCGGCGGTGGGCTCGCGGGCCACAACGGTCTTCGCTCCATTGCCCAGTCGCTCGGGACCCCGGGGTTCCTTCGTCTTCGGGTCGGTGTGGGGCGGCCCGAGCGAGGGGACCCGCGCGACGTTGCCGACTACGTGCTCGCGCCGTTCGAGGCGCACGAGGACCGCGACGGGGTCGTCGCGCGCGCCGCCGACGCCCTCCATGTCGTCGTCGCCGAGGGTCTCGAAGAGGCGCAGCGCCGCTTCAACTGAGCGCGGCCAGCTCGTGCGGATCGGCGCACTTTGTTGACGCTCGCGTTCCCCATCTGCGAGTTCCCCGATAGCGTTCATAGAGGGCACGGGGGTGCCCCTTGGGGGTGGTTGGTGACTGGCAAATCGAGTTGGCGAGGCCCGGCTCGAGGAGGGACGGTGCGCGATTTAGTGCACCGCGGCCCGGCGCTACGATGACCCCGCGGGACACCGTTCCCGCCAGCCGTATGGACCAAGCCCGCTCCGCTCTCTCCGGTCTCGTCGCCGAGCTCGCCTCGAGCGAGCGTTTCCGCGCGTTCGTCGACGACTTCCCGGCCGCCGCACGCGTGTCGGAGCCCGCGCTTCCGCTCGTGCTCGCCACTCTCCACGAATCCCTCGCGCGCCCGCTCGTCTGCCTCCTCGCCGAGGACGAGGAGGCGCGTGACATCGCCGAGGCTGCCTCGTGGTACCGCGATCCGGCCCGCGTCGCGCTGCTTCCGAGCCGCGGAGTTCGCCTCGGCTCCGGGCTCGAGCCACCCGCACATCTTGTCGGCGAGCGCGCACGCGCGCTTGCCGTGCTCGCCGCTGGAGGCTTCGTCTGCATCTCGGCACGCGCTGTCGCGGAGGGAATGCCGCCTGCGCACGAACGGCCTGAAGTCATACGAATCGCTCCGGGGGACGAGCCCGGTATCGACGGCCTTGTCGAAGCGCTCACGCGGGCCGGGTACGAGCGCGGCGAACGAGCCGAGGAGCGCGGACAGATCGCCGTACGAGGAGGGCTCGTGGACGTGTTCCCGAGCACTGGGCGTGAGCCTCTGCGCATCGAGTTCTTCGGCGATGAGATCGAGCACATCAGGGCGTTTTCCCCGTTCACGCAGCGCGCGCTGCATCCGGTCGAGCACGCGTTCGTCTATCCCGCGAGCGAGCGTCTGCACGACCTCGACCAGCTCGAGAAGGATGCGAACGAGGCTCTCGACGATCGCGTCGCACTCCTCGAGCGACCGCCCGATGTCGTCTGGCAGGTGGACGACGTCATACAGCTGTGGGAGGAGGAAGGCCTCGCGCCCGCCAGCTTGGAAGGTGTCGCCCGGCTCGAGCCTCTTCCGCGGTCGCAACCTCACGTGTTCGAGGCCCAGCGGCCGGCCATTGCCGCGCGCGGGCTCGCGGAGGCCGAGAACGAGCTCGGTGGGATGGTCCGTCAGGGTCGGCGGGTCGTCGTCACTTTTCCCCACCGCGGCGAGGCGCAGCGGACGCAGCGGTTGCTGCGCAAGGTCGAGGCCGCAGTCCTCGAGGAGATCGACGAGCTGTCGCCCGACCCCTCGCTGCAATTCGTCGTCAGCCCGGCGCGTCGCGGCTTCGTGTGGAGGGACCTCTCACTCGCGCTCCTCCCGGACTCGCAGGTGTTCCGAAAGCGCCCGCCACGAGCCGACGCGAGGCTCGGTCGCGCGCTCCAGTCCTTCGCCGATCTCCGCACCGGCGACTACGTGGTCCACGAGGATCACGGCGTCGGCAAGCTCCTCGGCTTCGAGACCAAGGAGGTCGCCGACGTCACGCGCGACTACCTCTACCTCGCGTTCAAAGGCGAGGATCGGCTGTACGTCCCGCACGAGCAGCTCTCGAAGGTCTCGCGTTACATCGGGGCCGACGCGCGCGCGCCGTCGCTCTCGAAGCTCGGCGGGAAGGCCTGGCAGAACCTCAAGAGTCGGGCTCGCGCTTCTGTGCGCGAGCTGGCCGGAGAGCTTCTCGCCCTCTACGCAAGCCGCCAGCAGGCGCCCGGCCACGCTCTCGACCTCTCGAACGACTGGCTCGAGCGTCTCGAGAGCTCGTTCGCGTACCGCGAGACGGACGATCAGCAGCAGGCCATCGAGGCCGTGAAGGAGGACCTCGAAGCCGCGCGACCGATGGACCGGTTGGTCTGCGGCGACGTCGGCTTCGGGAAGACGGAGGTCGCAGTTCGTGCCGCATTCGCGGCAGCGGTGAATGACCGCCAGACCCTCGTCCTCTGCCCGACCACGATCCTCGCCGAACAGCACTGGAATACGTTTCGCGAGCGCTACCGCGACTTCCCCGTGAGGGTCGAGATGGTGTCGCGCTTTCGTACCAAGGGCGATCAGAAGCGCGTCCTCGACGAGTTCCGGGAGGGGAAGGTCGAGGTCCTGATCGGCACTCACCGCGTCCTTTCGCGCGACGTGATCCCCAAGAATCTCGGCCTCGTCGTCCTCGACGAGGAGCAACGTTTCGGCGTCGCGCAGAAGGAGCTCCTGCGCGCGCTCAGGGTCGAGGTCGACGTGCTCGCGCTCTCGGCGACCCCGATCCCGCGCACGTTGCACATGTCGCTCTCGGGCCTGCGCGACATCTCGATCATCGAGACGCCGCCCACGGGTCGCCGCCCGGTGCGGACGACGGTGGGCGAGTACGAGGACGAGCTCGTGAAGACCGCTCTCGAGCGCGAGCACGCGCGCGGAGGCCAGGCGTTCTACCTCCACAACCGCGTCGAGTCGATCGACGACGTGGCGGCGAAGCTCGAACAGCTCTGCCCGGACCTTCGCTTCATCGTCGCGCACGGCCAGATGTCCGAGCGCGAACTGGAGGAGCGCATGCACGCCTTCCTCGCCGGCGATGCCGACGTGCTCGTCTCCACGACCATCATCGAATCGGGCATCGACATCCCGCAGGCGAACACGCTCATCGTCGAGCGCGCGGACGCGCTCGGGCTCGCGCAGCTCTACCAGATCCGCGGGCGCGTCGGCCGCTCCGACGTCCTCGCGTACGCCTATCTCTTCTATCCGGAGGCCTCGGAGTTGACACCTGAAGCGCGCGCACGGCTGGCCACGCTCGCGGACCACACGGAGCTCGGCTCGGGATTCCAGATCGCGATGCGCGACCTCGAGATCCGCGGTGCGGGTGATCTGCTCGGGCCCGAGCAGTCGGGGCACGTCGCCGCGCTCGGGTTCGAGCTCTACGTGGAGATGCTGGACGAGGCTGTGGCCGAGCTGTCCGGGAGTCGGCGCGTCGTGGCGCGCCCTGTCCGTGTCGATGCGCGTGTCGACGCCTACGTCCCCGCCTCGTACATCGCGGCGGAAGCGCTCAAGATCGACCTTCACCGCAGGATCGCTCTGGTCGAGGACGAGGACGAGCTTCGCGAGCTCGTGGCGGCCACCGAGGATCGGTACGGGCCGCTGCCCGAACCCGTCTCGAACCTACTGGCGATCCAGGAAGCGAAGCTGAAGCTCGCCCGCCTCGGAGCCGACTATCTCGTCTACCGCGGAGGGCGCGCGACGGTCGGGCCGCTGACACTCGGCTCGGTCGAGGTTCGAGCGCTCATCGGTACCGAGCCGACAGCGATCTACTCGACGCAGAAGCGCGAGGTCTCGCTTCGCGTCGAGACGCTCGAGCGGGCGCTCGAACTACCCGATGCTATTGTCCAGGCCCGCCTGGCCGCGTGAGCCGCGGCCCTTTTTGTGCGGTGTACACGGATGAGCGCTCAGTTTTCGAACACTCCACAACCTCTGCCTAACAACGCCTCGGCTATAAGGGACGGGCTTCGATGAACCTCGTACGAATCACACTTGCCGTCTTGGGAGCGACCGTCGTTCTCGTCGCGTCCGCGTGCGGCGGGAATGCCAGCGTTCCGTCCGGCTCGGTCGCCGTCGTAGACGGCACGGAGATCTCGAAGGGCGAGCTGGACAAGCTCCTCGACCACGCAAAGCAGGGGTACGAGGCGAACAAGCAGCCGTTCCCCAAGGTCGGAACGCCCGAGTACCAGAACTTCCAGACCCAGTACGTGGCATTCCTCGTTCAACGCGAGGAGTTCAGGCAGGCTGCCGGGGAACTCGGGATCGAGGTCGCCGCGAACGACGTCGACGAGGCCGAGGACGAGCTCGTGAAGAGCCGGTTCCAGGGGAACCGCTCAGAGTACGAGAAGGCCCTGAAGCAGCAGGGCCTCACGCCGGAGGAGTATCGCTCGACGCTCGAGACGTCGGTGCTCGCACAGAAGCTCTACGACGAGGTCACGAAGGACACGAAGGTCACGGACGAGGAAATCCTCCAGTACTACACGCAGAACGCATCGCAGTACGGGACGCCGGAGTCACGCGACGTTCAGCACATTCTCATCGCCGAGAAGGGAGCAGACGGGCAGGTCGACTTCGAGAAGAGCAAGGCCAAGGCCGACCAGATCTACGCCGACCTGAACGGCGGGGCCGACTTCGCCGCGGTTGCGAAGGAAAACTCCGCGGATCCCGGCAGCAAGGACGCCGGAGGCAAGCTGACGATTACGCGAGGCCAGACTGTCCCCGAGTTCGACAAGACCTCGTTCGAGCTCGACGAGGGTGAGTTGTCGCAACCGGTGAAGACGCAGTACGGGTACCACGTCATCGAGGCGGTCTCTCCGGTGCGCCCCGCGAAGACGACCGCACTCGACAAGGTGAAGGCGTCCATTCGCACGACGCTGCTGCAGGAGAAGCGGAACGAGGCCATGTCGGCGTGGGTCGAGGACCTCCGCAAGAAGTACGACGGCAAGGTCACCTACGCGGCCGGATACGAGCCGCCGGAGGTTCCCGAGGCGACGACCGAGACTCAGTAGGGTCTCCAAATGAGCCTCTCCGAGGCGCTCCTCGACCTCCAGGAGCTGACCCGGCACCTTCGCCGGGAGTGCCCGTGGGACCGCGAGCAGACCGCGCGGACGATCGTGCCGCACACGGTCGAAGAGGCGTACGAGGTTGCCGACGCAGCTTTGGCAGGTGACGTCGGCGAGCTGCGCGGTGAGCTCGGCGACCTGCTGTTCCAGGTCTACTTTCTGTCGCTCCTCCTCGAAGAGACGGGCGACGGTGATCTCGAGTCGGTCGCGCGGGACGTGCACGCCAAGCTCGTCCGCCGCCATCCGCACGTCTTCGGCGACGCCGAGGCTCGCACTCCGGGTCGCGTACGCGAGCGTTGGGAGGAGCTGAAGACCGAGCAGGAGGGGAGAGCGGGCATCTTCCACGCTGTCCCCGAGGCGCTGCCTGCACTGCTCCATGCCCGCAAGGTGCAGCGACGGGCGGCGGTAGTCGGCTACGACTGGCCCGATCTCGTGGGGCCGCTGGGAAAGGTCCGCGAGGAGCTGGACGAGCTCGTCGCAGCTGTGTCCCAGGCGGGTGAGCCTGCTCCCGAGACAGAGGCTGACCCTGCGACATTCGACGAGGTCGGTGACGTGCTCTTCACGGTCGTGAACGTCGCCCGCAAGCTCAACGTCGATCCGGAGCTCGCGCTCCGCGCCACGACGCGTCGCTTCACCACGCGTGTCGAGCTTGCCGCCGAATTGGCGGCGAGCGACGGAGTCGACTGGTCGGCGCTCGATCTCGACGCCCAGGACGAGTACTACGACCGCGCGAAGGAGACGCTTGCATGAGACACCATGTGTCAACCACGGCTTTCATGCGCGTTCCGCGGCGTCAGGCCGCGGCGGAGGCCGGCTCTTGCCCCAGAAAGTGCTGCGCACTTCCTGGGGGCCCCGAGAAGGAGGCCGGCCGGGAGCCGTGGCCGGCGAGGAGCGCGCATGAGTGCGATCGCTGACGTTCATGCGCGGCAGCTCCTCGACTCGCGAGGCAACCCTGCGCTCGAGGTCGACATCCGGCTCGACTCGGGGGCATTTGGCCGCGCGGCTGTCCCTTCCGGCGCATCGACGGGTGAGCACGAAGCCGTGGAGCTCCGCGACGGCGATGCGCGCGCGTACCTCGGCAAGGGCGTCCTCGGCGCTGCGGCGAACGTGAACGGTGAGATCGCCGCCGCGATCGCCGGGCTCGATGCCGCTGATCAACGCGGGCTCGACGAGCGGCTCATCGAGCTGGACGGAACAGCGAACAAGAGCCGCCTCGGGGCGAACGCGATCCTCGGCTGCTCCCTCGCGGCCGCGAAGGCGGCTGCGGCTGATGCGGGACTGCCTCTGTACCGGTGGATCGGCGGCGCGGAGTCCTGCACCTTGCCGGTGCCCATGATGAACGTGATCAACGGGGGCGCGCACGCGCAGAATCGACTCGACCTGCAGGAGTTCATGGTCGTGCCGGCGGGCGCGTCGACGTTCTCCGAGGCGCTTCGCATCGGCACGGAGGTGTTTCACCAGCTCAAGGCGGTCCTGCACGAGCGAGGCTTCGCCACAGGCGTCGGCGACGAAGGCGGTTTTGCGCCCGATCTCGCGTCGACCGAGGAAGCGATGGCGGCTGTTCTCGAGGCAGCGGAGCGAGCCGGGCATGGCGAGCGAGTCGGTATTGCACTCGACCCCGCGGCGAGTGAGATCTTCCGCGACGGCAGCTACGAGCTGCCCGGAGAGGGTCGCACTCTCGATCCGGGAGCAATGATCGACTTCTACGCCGCACTCGCCGATCGCTACCCGATCCTGTCGATCGAGGACGGTCTCGACGAGAACGCATGGAGCGATTGGAAGGCGCTCACGGACACGCTCGGCGATCAGGTCCAGCTCGTGGGCGACGACCTGTTCGTCACCAACGTCCAGCGGTTGCAGCGCGGCATCGACACCGGCGTCGGCAACTCGATCCTGATCAAGGTCAACCAGAACGGCACGC
>JBOHAY010000064.1:0-4952 GCA_050697935.1 Gaiellaceae bacterium
GAACTACCTCGCGGAGCGTCTCGCTTCCAACGCCGGCGTCGGTGCGGCATGAGCCACGTCAGCGACAAGCCGGCGGCGGGCATCCTCGACGACCTCGACCTGTACCGGGACATCTACCGGCGCATGCTCCTCATCCGCGGCTTCGAGGACCTCGTCCAGTCGCTGTTTCTCGCGGGCGAGGTCTACGGAACGACGCACCTGTATTCCGGGCAGGAGGCGATCGCCACGGGTGTCGCGAGCGTCCTCGAGGAGCGCGACCGCGTCGCGGCGACGTACCGCGGGCACGGTCACGCCCTCGCGGTCGGCGTCGATCCGCAGAAGCTGCTCGACGAGATGCTCGGCCGCGCGACCGGAATCAACGGCGGTCGGGCTGGCTCGATGAACGTCACCTCTCCCGACGACCGGCTGATCGGCTCGTTCGGGATCGTCGGCGGGAGCATCGCTGCGGCGACGGGGACGGCGCTTGCGTTGAAGCGGACGACGGGCGGGGTCGCAGTCGCGTACTTCGGCGACGGCGCAATGAACCAGGGCTACGTCTTCGAGTGTCTCAACTTCGCGCAGGTCTTCCGCTTGCCCATCGTGCTCGTCTGCGAGAACAACGGCTACGGCGAGTACACGCCGTTCCGCTCGGTCACTGCGGGCGAGATTCGGGCGCGCGCCGAGGTCATGGGCGTGACCGCCGAGACGATCGACGGCATGAGCGTGTGGACCGTCCGTGAGGCGGCCCGCAACGCGGTCGCGCATGCGCGCGCGGGTGACGGGCCGGTGTTCATCGAGGCGCTCACGTACCGCTTCGTCGGCCACTCGCGCAGCGATCCCGGCGCGTACCGCCCCGAGGGCGAGCTCGACCGGTGGCGAGAGCGGGATCCCATCGTGGTCCTGCGCGCGCAGCTCGAGGCGGAGGGAGTAGATGCGACCGAGCTCGACGAGATCGAGCGCGAGCTGATCGAGCGGCTGGAGCGCATGCGTGCGGACGGGCTCGCCGCGCCGTTCCCTTCCGAGTCGACCGCACGCGAGTTCAAGGACTGACGCCGTGCCGCCCCGCGAGCTGACGATGCCGAAGCTCTCCGACTCGATGGCCGACGCGGTCATCCTCCGCTGGCTGAAGTCGGCGGGCGAGGCTTTCGCGCGAGGCGAGGGCTTGATCGAGGTCGAGACCGACAAGGCCACCGTGATCTACGAGGCCGAGTGGGACGGGACGCTCGACTCGATCCTCGTCCCGGAGGGCGCGACCGTGGCCGTGGGAGAGCCGATCGCGACGCTTGCGAACGGCGACGGCGCGGCTGGTCGCGAGGCACGGCCTGCGCCCCTGCAGCCCAAGCATGTGGCTCCGCCCCCCGCTGCGATCCCGGCTGCAGAGGCGAGGCCCGCTGCCGACGGCTCCGCGCCGGGGAGTCCCGCCGCGACGCCGGTCGCGCGCCGGACCGCGGTCGAGCTCGGTGTCTCCCTCCACGGACTCACGGGCACCGGCCCGGGCGGCCGAATCACCGTCGACGACGTGACACGAGCGGCAGCCGAGGTGGATACGACGCCGGCTCCGCCGGCGCAAGCGTCGGTCTCCGGCAAGGGCGAGATCAGCGTCCACGAGCAGACTCCGACGCAGGCGACGATTGCGCGCAGGATGGTCGAGTCGGCAACGACGGTCCCGGTCTTCACCGTCTCGGCCGATATCGACGTGTCGCATATCGTCGCGTCGCGGCGGGAGGCGCGCGAGAAAGGCGAGGAGGCTCCGTCGGTCAACGACTTCGTGGTCAAGGCGGTGGCTGCCACGCTCCGCGAGTTCCCTCGGTTCAACGCCTCCTACGTCGACGGCAAGGTCAAGTGCTACTCACGGGTGAACGTCGGTATCGCGGTCGCCACCGACGATGCGCTGCTCGTGCCGGTCGTGCGCGACGCGGACCGCAAGTCTCTGGCCGAGCTCGCCGAGGAGACGCGAACGCTCGCGGACGGCGCACGGCGGCGAACCCTCAGACCCGAGGACTTCCACGACGGCACATTCACGGTCTCGAATCTCGGCATGTTCGGAGTGCGAGCGTTCACCGCGATCATCGATCCTCCGCAGGTCGCAATCCTTGCCGTCGGCGGTGCCCGACGCGCGCCCGTCGAGGAAGGCCCTGACGGCTTCGCCTTCCGCGATCTGCTGACCGTCACGCTGAGCTGCGATCACCGCGTCGTCTACGGTGCCGACGGCGCGCAGTTTCTGTCCCGGCTACGTGAGCTGCTCGAGCGACCGCTCGCGCTCGCCCCGTGATCCAACCATGACAGGAGGGAGACGCTGACGTGCCGAAGGTCGCCTTTCGCACCGCCATCCGGGACGCGCTCGACGAAGAGCTTGCCGCCGACGAGCGGGTGATCCTCTTCGGCGAGGACGTCGCCGTCGCGGGTGGCGTCTTCGCGACGACGCCCGGCCTCTACGACAAGTACGGCCCGGAGCGCGTCTTCGACACGCCCATCTCCGAGTTGGCGCTCGCCGGCGCTGCATTCGGGTCGGCAGTGCACGGCCTTCGACCGGTCATCGAGATCATGTTCGGGGATTTCCTGACTCTCGCGATGGACAGCCTCGTCAACCAGTCGACCAAGTACTGGTTCCTGACGCAGGAGCAGGTCAGCGTGCCGCTCACGATCCGTTCCGTCGTCGGCGCCGGGGGACGATTCGGCGCGATTCACTCGCAGATGCCGGTGTCGTGGTTCATGGGCGTACCCGGGCTCAAGATCGTGTCGCCGTCGACGCCGGCCGACGCGAAAGCGCTGTTGAAAGCGGCCATCCGCGACGACAACCCGGTGCTCTTTTTCGAGCACAAGCGCCTCTATGCGCTCGAGGGGGAGGTGAACGGCGCCCCGGGCCGGCTCGGAGAAGCGGCGGTGGTTCGCGAGGGGAGCGACATCACGCTCGTCAGCGCGATGAAGAGCGTCCACGACGGCCTCGAGGCGGCGGACGCGCTCGAGCGGGACCGCCTGTCGGTGGAGGTGATCGACTTGCGGACGCTCCGCCCGTTCGACGTCGACACGGTTCTCACTTCGGTCCGAAAGACCAACCGGATAGTGGTCGTCGAGGAAGGGCCGTTGACGGGTGGGTGGGCAGGCGAGGTGCTTGCCACCGTGACCGAGAACGCGCTCGGCTACCTCGACGACGCATGGCGCATCGCCACGCCCGACACGCCCATCCCGTACAGCCCACCGCTCGAGGACGCGTTCCTGCCGGGACCCGGCCGGATCGCGGAGGAGATCCGGCGCCGTCTCGGGTCAGCCTGAGGGGAACGCGGGATACGGTCTGCGGATGAGCGACCCTGCGCCTACCTCTGGCCCGGACGACCGCGGCTTCGAGGCCTCCAAGGTCGGCAGTCGCCTGCGCGCGGAACGGGAGCGTCGCGGCATCGGCCTCCGTGAGCTTGCGCGTCGCGTCGGTGTCTCGCCGAGCCTCGTCTCCCAGATCGAGCTCGACCACGTCAATCCGTCGGTCAGCACGCTGTACGCCATCGTCACGGAGCTCGGCATGACGATGAGCGACGTCTTCGGCCAACGACCGGAGGAGCGCGTAGTCCAACGGGGCGACGGCCTCGC
Source organism: Gaiellaceae bacterium (assembly GCA_050697935.1). Classification (GTDB taxonomy): domain Bacteria; phylum Actinomycetota; class Thermoleophilia; order Gaiellales; family Gaiellaceae; genus GMQP-bins7. The sequence continues at coordinate 3,562 of JBOHAY010000064.1, forward strand.
GGAACGCCCTGAGACGCGCCCGGTCATCAACCTCGCGTCCGGCGTGCGCTGGGAGCGCCTCACCCACGAGCGAGACCCGGACGTGGAGTTCCTGTACGTGGTGTACCCAGTCGGAGCCGCGTCGTGCCCCGAGGACGCGCTGATGACGCACGGCGGCAGGGAATACGGCTACGTGACGAGCGGAACGCTCGGCGTGCAGGTCGGGTTCGAGGCCTACGAGCTGGGTCCGGGCGGCTCGATCGCCTTCGATTCGTCCTCACCGCACCGGCTGTGGGCCGTCGGCGGCGAGCCCGTCCACGCGATCTGGGTCGTCATCGGCCGTGAGGCCGATCCGCGGACGACGACGGTGTCGACGCCGCGCCCGGTTACGGACTAGCTCGCGTCAGCCTGCCGGCGCTTCTCCGTCGCCGGCCTGGAGGCGGCCGACACCGGCCCGGCTCGTACGCAGGCGGCCGAGAAGCTCGGGACTCTGGTAGAGCACGAGCGCCACCAGGATCAGCACGCCGATGGTGATCTGGGAGTACTCCGTCGGCTGATGGAACAACGGCAGGACGTTGTCGAACAGCGAGAGGAAGAGCGCCGCGAGCAGCGTGCCCACGAACGAACCTTTCCCGCCGGACAGCGCTGCACCACCGAGGACGGCGCAGGCGATGCTCTCCAACGTGAAGTTGATGTCGAGGATCGGCGAGCCGATCTGGACCTGGGCCGCGAGGTAGAAGCCGGCGAGCGACGCCATCAGGGAGCAGAGGACGAAGGCGAGGATCACCATGCGGCCGGTCGCCATGCCGAGCCGGCGCGACGAGGTCTCGTCGAGGCCGACCGCCCTCATGGCCAGTCCCGTACGCGTGCGGTATAGCCACACGTCGGCGAGGACAGCGAGGACCACGACGGCGACGAAGGCGATGGGAACGAAGCCGACGCTCTTCGTGAGGCCGTTGACGACGTCGCTCGAGATGGGGCCTTCGGGGTGATCCCGGAGGAGAAGAGATGCCCCTGTGAGGATGCTGAGCGTTCCGAGCGTCGCGATGATCGACGGAAGCTTGAGCACGCGGATCATGACGGCGTTGAAGATCCCGGTCGCCAACCCCACTGCGAGCAGCACCAAGCCCCCGGGAAGCAGTGCCCACCCGAATGTCTCGAACGTCATCGTGTAGGACGCGACGACGACGCAGAACGTCATGAGCCCTGCCACCGAGACGTCGAAGCCCCCGACGAGCAATGCGAATGTCTGGCCGAGCGACACGAGCGCGAGCGGCATCGTCAAGAGGAGCAGGTTGTGGAGGTTGAAGCTCGTGAGGAACGCGTCCTGGCGGACGGTCGCGAAGGCGCCGACCGCGACGATCAGCAGCGTCATCAGGACAAGCGGCAACGCGCCGCTGAACCTGCCGATC
>JBOHAY010000065.1:0-8662 GCA_050697935.1 Gaiellaceae bacterium
ATGCGATCGAGTACTGGAGCGAGAACTTGCCCTCGTACTCCGAGCGCGGGGCAGTCTTCGTGTCGGCAGGCTCGAGGACGAGCGAGACTCCGGCCGCCGGGACCGTGACGAGCACGTCGTCGATCTCTTCGAGCGCAAATACGCGTCCGCCTGCGCCTTCAGCGGCTGCGCCGAGCGAACCGTGCATGAAGTGGCACACGGGAAACGCCTTGTATGCGATACGCGGCGTCTCCCACCGAGTACCGAGGTCGGCGAGCTGACCGGCGATGTCGATCTCGCCCTCCTCCGCGGCGAGAAACGCGTGATAGAGGCCGAACTTCCCCTCGAGCACCGACCGCGGCCCGGCGGCGCCGTGCCGGGCAAGAGAGACCGCAAGATGCGCGCCGTGCGCCGCCCAGGCCGGATGCATCGGCTTCGTCGGCGTCCCGTCAGCGAGGTACGCGAACAGTCCGCCTGCGAACGATCCGGCAATACCGAGCGCCCGCGTCGTAGTCGGCGCATCGAGATCGGAGAGCCGCGCGACCGACGCGACCCCGCCGAAGACTCCGCAGATCGCGGTTGGGTGAAAGCCGCGTCGGTGGAACTCTCCGGAAGCGGCCATTCCGATCCGGCACACGACCTCGTTGCCGGCGATGACGGCCGCAAGCACGTCCCGGCCGGAAGCTCCGAGAGCCTCGGCTGCGGCGAGCGCAGCGGGAGCGATCACCGTCGAGACGTGGCTGACGGAGTCGGAGTGCGTGTCGTCGAAGTCGAGGCCGTGGCAGAGCATCGCGTTCGCGAACGCGGCGTTCGCGGCCGGCAGCTGCTCGCCGAGTCCGATCACGGTCGCGCTCGGCTCGCCGCCGAGCTCGGCCATCGTCGCCCTGCCCTCGACACCGACGCCTGTCGCGTGCGCGGCAAGCCCGCAACCCAGCGCATCGAGCATGTGGAGCTTCGCGTGCTCGACGACCTCCGGCGGGACGTCGTCGAGTGTCAAACCCGCCGACCAGCCGGCAATCGTCTCAGCGGCGGTATGCATTAGACCCTCCAGTCCTCGTCGGTGTGGGGGAACGCGTGCGCGACCTCCGGCGCACTCCGCTTGTAGACCATGAACGCCCGTGTGAACTCGATCACGACCTCGCGGCGCTGGTTGATCCCGCGGCAGCGCATCGAGACGATGCCGACGCTCGGGTTCGAGCGGGACTCTCGACGCTCGGTGATCTCACTCTCCGCCCACAGAGTGTCTCCGACGAAGACCGGGCTCGGGAGCGTGATCTCGCCCCAGCCTAGGTTGGCCGCGGCGTTCTCGCTCGTATCCGGGACGGTCAGACCGAGAACGAGGGCCAGCGTGAAGGCACTGTTCACGAGCGGCTTGCCAAACTGCGTCCCCTCGGCGTAAGGCACGTTGAAGTGGATCTGATTCGTGTTCATCGTCAGGCATGTGAACCAGACGTTGTCCGCCTCCGAGATCGTGCGACCGATGCGGCTGCGATAGACGTCGCCGACCTCGAGATCCTCGTAGAAGCGACCGCGCCACTCTTTCGGCGCCACGGACTCTTCACTCCCCATACAACACGCTCCTCTTCGCGTCGGCCAACAGCTGCCTGGCGCGCTCCACGACCGGCAGGTCGATCATCTCGCCATCGAAGGCGACTGCGCCCCGCCCGTTCGCCGCGGCGTCCTCGAACGCGCGGACGACGCCGCGTGCATGCGCGAGCTCTTCGCTCGACGGTGCGAACGAGTCGTTGACGACCGGCACCTGCTCCGGATGGATGCACGCCTTGCCGCGAAATCCGAGCGACCGCGCAAAGGCGCAGTCGCGCTCCAACCCGCCGATGTCCCCAAGCGTCGTCCAGACTCGATCGATCGGGCTGCGCAGCCCTGCCGCGGCGGAGTCGACGACGAGCGACGAGCGCGCGAACAGGAGCTCGAGGCCGTCCTCGCGAGGCTCCAGTCCGAGGTTGACCCCGAGATCAACCGCGCCGAGGACGAGCGCCTCGACGGCCGGGCTCGCGGCCAGCTCGAATGCCCCTCGCACACCCGCCGGCGTCTCGACGATTGCGACGACCGGCAAGTCCAGGTCCCGCACGGCGCCAACGGCCGCGGCAGTGGCTTTCGGCAACACGAGACCGTCAAGACCCACAGACCGGATGGCTTCGAGATCCTCCGCGAACCACTCGGAGTCTGCCGCGTTGACCCGCACGAGACGGAGCGCATCACCTTCGGCTTGAGCCAAGACACGCGCTGCGAGCTCGCGCGCCACGCTTTTCTCGACGGGCGTGACTGCGTCCTCGAGATCCGCGATCACGGCGTCGGCGCCCGAGGAGAGAGCCTTCCGCAGCTTGCGCTCGTCGTTACCGGGCGCGAAGAGAAGCGAGCGGGCGGTCTGGATCGTGGGCATCGCGGTTGACAGACTTGCGAATGTCAGACATAAACACAAGCCGGCACGTCCAACAAGGGAGGAGAGCGTCCGTGAAAGCAGTCGTCTTCCACGAGTTCGGCAATTCCGACGTGCTCCGGGTCGAGGAGCTCCCGGACCCCACCGCTGGGCCTGGAGAGGTGGTCGTCGACGTGACCGCGTCGGCGCTCAACCACCTCGACGTCGATGTGCGCGAGGGCGTATCCCGGTTTCCTGTCGACCTTCCCCACGTGCTCGGCGTCGAACCTGTGGGAAAGATCTCCGAACTGGGCGACGACGTCGAGGGTTGGAGCGTGGGCGACCGCGTCACGGCCTACCTGATCGCAACCTGCGGCGGCTGCCTCTACTGCCGCAGCGGCCGCGAGTCGCTGTGCACGGCGCCGGCCTGGTTCGTCGGCATGGGATCGGGGGGCGCCTACGCCGAGAAGATGACCTGCAAGGTCTCGCAGCTCATCCGCGTGCCGGACGAGATATCCGACATCGAGGCGGCGGCGTCGCACATCGCCTTCGGGACAGCGTGGCACATGCTCGTCAGGCGCGCGCAGCTCCGGCCCGGCCAGACGGTCCTCGTGAACTCGGTCGGGAGCGGCATCGGGTCGGCGGCGGTGCAGGTCGCGAAGCACACGGGCGCATTCGTGATCGGAACGTCGAGCCGCGACGACAAGCTCGCCAAGGCCGCGGAGCTCGGCCTCGACGTGGGCATCAACTACACGACGCAGGACGTGGTCGAGGAGGTCATGCGCGTCACGGGAGACCACGGCGTCGACGTCGTGTTCGAGCACGTCGGCGGGGAGCTGTTCAACAAAGGGCTGGAGTCGCTCGCGAAGGACGGGCGCCTCGTGATCTGCGGCGGTCACGGCGGAGAGGTCGTGCCCTTCGACGTCATCCCGTTCTTCCGCCGACAGCTGTCCGTGATCGGGTCGTTTGTCTTCGACAGGGTCGAGGTCGAGACCTGCTTCCGGCTCGTCGCGCGTGGAGTCCTCCGGCCTCAGGTCGCCGCGACGTTCCCCCTCGAGCAGGCGAAGGCGGCGATGGAGATGATCGAGAGTCGGGACTTCTTCGGGAAGATCGTGCTCACGACGGGGGGTGCGTCGTGAAGCGCGTCGGCGTCGACGTCGGCGGCACGTTCACCGACCTCATCTACGTCGACGACGAGGCCGGCGTGATCCGTGTGCACAAGCTGCCGACGACGCCCGAGGATCCATCGCAGGGGACGGTGCAGGGCATCCGCGAAATCGCCGCCGCGGCGGGAGAGGAGCCTGCGACGCTCGACCAGGTGTTTCACGGCACGACGATCGCGACCAACATCGTGATCGAGCACACCGGTGCGACCGTGGGGATGATCACCACCGAGGGCTACCGAGACATCCTGCATATCGCGCGGCACAAGAAGCCGCTCAACTTCTCGAACTACCAGGACCTGCCCTGGCAGCGCTATCCCGTCGTACGGCGCCGCCACCGACTCACCGTCGCCGAGCGCATCGTGCGCGACGGCTCGGTGCTCGTACCGTTGGACGAGAACGAAGTGCGCACGCGCGTGCGGCAGCTGAGAGAGGCCAAGGTCGACGCGGTCGCGGTCTGTTTCCTGTTCTCGTTCTTGAACCCGGTGCACGAGCAGCGCGCAGCGGAGATCGTGCGCGAGGAGTTCCCTGAGGCCTTCCTCTCGGTTTCGTCCGAGGTCGTGCCACAGTACCGCGAGTACGAGCGTTTCTCGACCGTCGGGCTGAACGCGTACATCGGTCCGAAGGTGTCGTCGTACGTGGCCAAGCTGCAGGCTGAGCTGGAGTCACTCGGCGTCAGCACCGGTCTGCACCTGATGACGTCTGCCTCGGGCGTCGCGACCAGCGAAGCCGCGATCCAGCGACCGGTCACTCTGCTCATGTCGGGCCCTGTGGCCGGCGTTGTCGGCGGCATCTGGGCAGGCAAGCAGTCCGGCTACGACAACGTGATCACACTCGACGTGGGCGGAACCTCAGCGGACATCGGCCTCGCGCAAGAGGGCCGGTTGCGCATGAAGCACCTGCTCGACACAAAGGTTGGGCCGTCCCAGGCGATGATCCCGATGGTCGACGTCGACACGATCGGAGCGGGCGGCGGCTCGATCGCGTACGTCGACGGCGGAGGGATCTTCCGGGTGGGCCCGCGCTCGGCGGGAGCGGTGCCGGGACCCGCCGCGTACGGACGCGGCGGCACCGAGGCGACCGCGACGGACGCGATGGTCAACCTCGGGTGGCTTCTCCCCGAAGCATTCCTCGGCGGCGGCATGTCGCTCGACCGAGATGCTGCACGCGCGGCGTTCGAGGAAGGGCCTGCCGAGGCGCTCGGCATGACCGTCGAGGAAGCGTCGATGGGCGCAGTGCAGATCCTCTCCCACTCGATGGTGCAGTCGATCGAGGAGAACTCGGTGCGAAAGGGCTACGACCCGCGCGACTTCGCTCTCGTCGCCGAGGGTGGCGCGGGCCCGCTCTTCGCGGTGCCGATCGCCGTCGAGGTCGGGACACCGCATGTCATCGTCCCGCCGTACCCGGGCATCGCCGCAGCGCTCGGCCTGATCGCGACGGACATGGTGTACGAGTACGCGGCTACCACCTACCAACGGCTCTCCAACCTCGACGTCGCCGCGGTGCAGGCTCGCTTCGAGGAGCTTGCCGGTCAGGCTGCCAGCCAGCTCGAGAAGGACGGGATCGCTCCGGACCGCGTGGTGATCCAATGGATCGTCGAAGCCCGCTATCTCGGCCAGGGATACGAGTTGCGCGTCGACGTTGCCTCTGGCGAGATCGACGACGCCTGGGTCGAGAAGGTGCGTGCGGACTTCCACGACATCCACGAGCGCGAGTTCACGCGGCGGTTCGAGGATTCGGACATCGAGATCCCGAACATCCGCGTGCGCGGGATCGGCCTCATGCCCGCACTCTCGACGCCGGAGCTTCCGGCCGGCGACGAGTCGCCCGACGAGGCGGTGCGTCACGAGAGCGAGGCGTGGTTCCTCGTCGACGGGGCTCTGGAGAAGGTGACGACGCGCTACTACGACCGCACTGCCTTGCAGGCGGGCAACCGGCTCGATGGTCCCGCGATCGTGAACCAGTACGACTCGACAACCGTGATCCCGCCCGGGTTCGCGGCGCACGTCGACCGGTTCGGGAGCATCGTGATCGAGGTGGGCGCCTCGGCAGAGGCCCGGGCGGTTGCTGCATCCGCACACATGTCGACGAGCGAGGGGGTCTGATCATGTCGATGCTGGAGTACGAACTCGGCAAGCATCCCGGCTCGCCGGAGCGCGAGCGGGTCGATGTCGATCCGATCACCCTGAGGGTGCTCGGCGGTGCGTTCCACGCCATCGCGAAGGAGATGGCGGGCGTGCTCTTTCGCATGTCCTACTCCTCGATCATCCGCGAGTCTGAGGACCTCGGCGCCGGCATCTTCGACGCGAAGGGCCGGGAGCTCTGCGAATCCGACTCCACACCGATGCACATCGGCTCGCTCCCCTGGTACATCCGCGGCTTCATGCGACACCTCGAAGGGGAGGTTCAGGAGGGCGACGTCATCATCCACAACCACCCTTACTTCGGGGCGTCGCACACACCGGACATCGCGGTGGCGATGCCGATCTTCCACGAGGGAGAGCTGCTCGGGTTTGCCGCTGTGACCGCCCACGTGCTGGACGTCGGCGGCTCGTTCCCCGGCATCAACGCCGACGCGTTCGACGTGTACGCGGAGGCCAAGATTTACGACGGGCTGCGCTGGTATCAGGCAGGCGAGCTCAACGAGGATCTCGACCGGATGGTGTTCGACAACGTTCGCACCGAAACGATGAACCGGGGCGACATGAACGCGATGATGGCCGCGTGCCAGCTCGGGCGCGACCGCATGCTGCGCCTCGTCCAGCGCTACGGCGTCGACACGGTGATGAGCGCGGCCTACAACTGGATGGACTACTCGGAGAACATGCTCCGCGAGCAGATCCGCAAGCTCCCCGACGGCGAGTACAAGGCGCCGACCGGATGGCTCGACGACGACGCTCGCAACCGCGGCGTCCGCCTCCGCGTCGAGACGAAGGTGATCGTCGAGGGCGACGAGATCACCATCGACCTCACCGGCTCGAACGCAGAGGTGCCGACCGGCTACAACGTCCCGTACGAGGGCTCGCTGCTCGTTGGGGCGTACTACGCAGTACGCACGATACTGCTCGACGAGGTGACGTTCCCGGAGCACGTGCCCCAGAACGACGGTGTCTTCAGGCCCGTGAAGGTGATCGCGCCGAAGGGCACCATCTACAACCCGACGTTCCCGCGGGCCTGCTTCTCGCGCTTTTGTCAGGTGCAGCGGGTCGTCGACAACACGATCCTCGCGCTGGCGGACGCGCTGCCGGAAGGCGTCACCGCCGGAAACTCGGCAGGGATCCACTTCTGCGCGTACTCGGGCTTCTCCGAAGAGATGGGCGAGTACTGGCTCTACCTGGAGGTGAACGAGGGTGCATACGGCGGGCGCCACGGCAAGGACGCGATGGACTCTGTCGACAACCTGATGGCGAACACGCGGAACAACCCGATCGAGGAGCTCGACCTGCGCTTCCCGATCCGCTGCGACCAGTACGAGTTGCGACCCGAGCCAGCGTCGCCCGGTCGCTGGCGCGGGGGCATCGGGATCATTCGGCGCAATCGGTTCCTCGTCGATGGCGTCTACTCGTGCGAGGGTGACCGCCAGACGGACCCACCTCGTGGCATCTTCGGCGGCTGGGACGGGCTCGTCGCCTCCTGCCGGAAGAACCCCGACACCGACCAGGAAGAGATTCTGCCGGCAAAAGTGACTGGAATCCCGTTCGGCGCCGGCGAGTTCATCGAGTTTCGGGAGCCGAACGCGGCCGGCTACGGCAATCCTCTCGATCGGCCTGCCGAGGCGGTGCGGGAGGACGTCCTCGACGACTTCACGACGATCGAGCTCGCACGCGACGCTTACGGCGTCGTATTCGCAGACGAGGCGACGCTCGAGATCGACGCACAGGCGACGGACGCCCTGCGTGCGGAGCTGCGAGCGACCCCGCGCGGCAGTTCGCTCACCGAGTTCTACGGTGACCACCTGCCCCAGGCGAACAAGCCGGTGTCCGTCGCGGGGAACGCCGAGTTCGAGATGAGTTAGCGACCTGATGCGAAAGCGGAGCGTCGCGACGGTGTCGCGATGAGTGGGAGCGAGGGGCACGCGTCGAGGGTGGAGGCTTTCGCCCTCGACGACCTGCGTCCGGTCGAGCGTGTCTCACACCCGACGCTGCGACCCGTGCGAAAGAGCTACGAGCAGGTCGCCGACCAGCTCCGCGAGCTCATCGTCTCGGGTCGGTTGGCGCAGGGCGAGCGGCTTCCGACCGAGGCGCTCCTCTCGGCCGAGGTCGGGGTGAGCCGCGCGACGGCTCGCGAAGCCCTCCGCCTGCTCGCAGCGCAGGGCTTGATCCGGACCACAAAGGGAGCCGGAGGCGGCAGCTACGTGACGATGCCGTCGGTCGCCCACATCTCGGACTCGCTCAGCTCGAACCTCGCCCTGCTCAGCGATGCGCGCGACCTCACCCTCGAGGAGCTGATCGAGGCCCGCGAGCTCTTGGAGGTGCCGGCGGTTCGGTTTGCCGCGCGCCGTCGAGGACTCGAGGACGTCGAGCGGCTGCGAAACACGATCCCTTCGGGCAAGCCGCCGTACGACAGCCAGTCGGAGTTCGCCCACAATCGCGACTTCCACGCGACCCTGATCGAGTGCTGCGGGAACACGGTGCTGCAGATCGCAGCGCAGCCGGTCTTCACTGCTCTTCAGACGAGTCTCTCGCGCTCGGGCCTTGGACGACACTTCCACCGGTCGATCCGCGCTCATCACGTCCGCATCGTCGATGCCGTACACGCTGGCGACGAGAACGGCGCGGCGCAGGAGATGCACGACCACCTCGCGTTCCTCGTGCCCTACTACGAGAAGGCATGGCGGAACGCGCGACGCGCTCCCCGGTCCCCATGACCGTCGGGCACGCGTGATGGAGATCGGAATCCAGGGCTCGGGCCAGCTCACCGACGGCGCGCCCGATCCCGGCCGGTACCGGGCGGTCGCGGAGCTCGCGGAGGAGCTCGGATACGGCTCGATCTGGGCGGGCGAGCACCTCTCGTTCCACAACCCGATCCTCGATCTCGGCGTCGCGCTGGCCGTGTTCGCGGCGGTGACCGAGCGGATCCTCCTCGGCGCGGGCGTCGTCTTGCTCCCTCTCAGGCATCCGAGCCTCGTCGCGAAGCAGGCCGC
>JBOHAY010000066.1:0-2577 GCA_050697935.1 Gaiellaceae bacterium
GTCGCACCCTCCGACGAGCACAGCCTCGGCATCGTGGCCGACGAGCTCGAGGCCGTCGAGGTCGGGCACGATCGCCGCCATCACGAGCGCCAGCACCCGCTTCCCGGCCAGCTCACGGGCGGCCGCGCCAGGTGTCGTCTGCAGCTCGTTGTCCTCGAGGATGAATCCCATCTGGCGCAGCCCCTCAGCCAGGCCAGCGCGCGGGCGGGTCGAGTTGTTGGTCACGAAGCGGAGGAAGTGCCCGGCGCGACGGAGCTCGGCCACTGCGTCGACGGCACCGGGAATCGGGTCGCCCGACACGTGGAGAACGCCGTCGATGTCGAGCAGAATGCACGCCATGGAGCGTGAGTCTATTCAGGTCACGCGCTCTGTTCTTCTGCCGGTCTCGGAGATCTCAATTCGCGTATCACGGTCGAGTGGCCCCGGTGGACAGCACGCGCAGAAGTCCTCTACACGGGTCGAGGCCAGCTTCGACGTCGTGGTGTCCGAGGCATTGACGGACACCCAGAAGCGCCGCGTGGTCACGCGCGCCGGTCCTGTCATTCGGGCGGTTGCTCAGGATGAGCGCAGCCAGCTGCGAAACCGTGAGCTGGCGACGGAGCGGCTCGTCGAGAAGCTGCGCGCGGCGCTCGCGGTTCCGCGGCATCGCGTTCCCACTCGGCCGAGCGCGGGGGCACGTGAGCGCCGGTTGGCCGACAAGAAGCGGCGGTCTCGCCAGAAAGGCCTCCGCCGCCCTCCGGCCGAAGACTGACCCATCGCGCGCGACCTTTGTGGCTCAGAGCCACGAACGAGTTCGAGCTCGTGGCTCAGAGCGACGAACGAGTTCGAACTTGTGGCTCAGAGCCACAAGGCTTTCCGTAGGATCGACGGCATGGACGTTCTGCGAGCGGCGGCGCTGCTTTCGCGGCTGCCGACGGAGAGGCCCAGGCTGCTCGACAACCTCGGCCGGATCCGTCGTGAGGTTGGCCCGATCACCCGCGAGCTCTCCGACACGCTCGCAGACCACATGAACATCCGTCGAGGCGAGGTGCACGAGGTCGTCTCCTTCTATTCGTTCCTGCAGGTGCCTACCGACGCCGTGCGAGTGTGCACCGGACCTGTCTGCGACTGCCTTGGCGCGCGGGAGCTCCTCGAGAGCACACCCGACGCGATCGAGGTCGCGTGCCTCGGGCACTGCGACCTCGCGCCTGCGATGACGCGCGGAGACGAGATCGTCCCGCAGGTCACGCATGCGACCAACGACGGCCCGGCGGTCGCGCTCGGAGCGCGTGACGAGACGCTTGCAGACTACGAGGCGAGAGGCGGGCTCGAGCTCCTGCGCGACCTTCCACCGCTCGAACGGATCGTGGACGAGCTCAAGGCATCGGGGCTCGCGGGCTTCGGCGGGGCCGGTTTCCCAACCGGAGTGAAATGGGAGGCCGTCTCGCGAGAACCCCGTCCGCGTAACGTCGTCGTCAACGCTGACGAGGGCGAGCCAGGGACGATCAAGGACCGCTACGTGATGGAGCTTCGCCCCCACCTTCTGATCGAGGCGACGCTGATCGCGATGCGCGTGCTCGACGCGACGGAGGGCTACATCTACTTGCGCGAGGAGTACGCGACAGCGCGCGCTCGACTTGCGCGCGCGCTAATCGAGTTCGCCGCCGCCGGTTTTCTGGACGGCCTGTCTCTCGAGCTCGTGATCGGCGCGGGCGCGTACATCGCCGGTGAGGAGACTGCGATGCTCGAGTCGATGGAGGGCCGCCGCGCGATGCCACGGCTCAAGCCTCCGTTCCCGAGCCAGTTCGGGTACCTCGGTCGGCCGACGTTGATCCAGAACGTCGAGACGCTCGCGCATATCCCAGCGATCATGCGTAACGGCGGTGAGTGGTGGGCCGAGCTCGGAACGCGGGGCGCTTCCGGAACGCGGCTCTGGTCGGTCACCGGAGCGGTCGGGAAGCCGGGGTGCTACGAGGCGCCGAACGGCGTCACGACACGCGAGCTCGTCGAGGAGTACGCCGGCGGATTGACGGACGACGTGGGGTCCATCGTGCCGGGCGGCGCGGCCAGCGGCATCCTGCCGCCCTCGGCGCTCGACGCAGCGCTCACGCGCGATGGGCTTCGGGAGTACGGCGCCGGACCGGGATCAGCCGCAGTGCAGATCTTCCCGACGTCCTACTCCCCGCTGCGGCTGCTGGCCGAGACGATGCGCTTCTTCGCGGAGGAGTCGTGCCAGAAGTGCACGCCGTGCCGGATCGGGAACCGCGCGCTGCACCATCTCTTCGAGGAGCTCGGGCGTGGCGAGGCGCCGATGACCCGCGAGAAGGTCGACGAGTGGCTGCTCGCGATGGAGAAGACGTCGATCTGCGGTCTCGGGCAGGCCTCGCCATTCCCCGTGCGGAACGCGATGACGAACTGGCCCGAGCTGTTCGCGCCGCTCAGCGCGTGACGGCCCGGCGATAGCGCCAGGCCGACAGTGGCGCGAACACGGCGAAGATCACGAGACACCAGACCACGGCTCCCCAGATCGAATTGCCGGCAGGCGAGCCGATGAAGAGCGCTCTGACAGCGTCGACCATGACGGTGACCGGGTTGTAC
>JBOHAY010000067.1:0-4330 GCA_050697935.1 Gaiellaceae bacterium
CAGCTCCTCGCACAGCCGCTTCAGCGTCACCTCGATCTCTTCGACGGACCACGGCTCCGTGTCCGCCAGTGCGACCGCGGCCGCATCGAGAACGCGCGCATCGAGGAGCGCCGGATCGGGCTCGACGTCGTGGAAGAGGAACCCGGCGAACGACGGGAACTCGCCGAGGCGGGCGATCTTCTCCTGGACGAGGGGCGCCGCAGCGCGGACACGCTCCTCGGGCCAGTCCACGCCCTGCTCGCGGAGGTACGCGTGCAGACGCCCCGCGTACGCCTCGACAGAAAGGGCCCGTAGGTACACACCGTTCATCCAATCGAGCTTCGCGTAGTCGAACGTGGCGGGGCTCGAGCCGACCCGCTCCAGGGAGAAGCGCTCGACCAGCTCGTCGCGCGACATGATCGTCGTCTCTCCGTCGGGCGCCCAGCCGAGGAGGGCGAGGAAGTTCATCAGCGCTTCGGGCACGTAGCCGGCCGCTCGAAAGTCGTCGACCGACACGGCGCCGTGCCGCTTCGAGAGCTTCGAACCGTCCGCGCCATTGACGTTCGGCACGTGCGCATAGATCGGAGGCTCGGCGCCCACCGCACGCAGCACGTTGATCTGCTTCGGAGTGTTCGAGATGTGGTCCGGGCCGCGGATTACATGCGTGATGCTGTCCCACATGTCCTCGAGCGGCGATGCGAAGTTGTAGGTTGGCCGGCCGTCCGAGCGGACGAGCACAAGATCTTCGAGCTCGGCGTTCGGAACCTCGATGCGCCCCAGCACGACGTCGTCGAATACGGTGACACCCTCGTCGGGCATGCGGAACCGGATCGCTCCGTCGTCCTCGTACGCCTTCCCCTCTGCCAGCAAACGCTCACCGACCTCGCGCGTGTCCTCTATACGGTCGAGCTGGAAGGTGACCTCTCCATCCCAGTCGAGCCCCAGCCAGCGAAGCGACTCCTGGATCTGCACGGTGGCTTCGATGACCTCGCGCGCGGTGTCCGTGTTCTCGATGCGCAGGCGGAACTCGCCTCCCTCGTGCCGCGCAAACAGCCAGTTGAAAAGGGCCGTGCGAACGTTTCCGATGTGGAGAAGCCCGGTCGGGCTCGGTGCCATGCGGACGCGGACGGGCATGAGCGAAGTAGCGTAGTTGGATGCTCTTCGGTGCCCACGTCTCTGCGGCCGGCGGCATCTCCAAAGCGATCGACCGGATCGAGGCGATCGGCGGCGACGCGGTCCAGGTGTTCACGCAGAGCCCGCGGATGTGGAAGCCGACCGCGCACGCGCCTGAGGAGCTCGAGCGCTTTCGCGAACGGCGGCAGTCGGCCGGCGTAGAGGCCGTGTCCTGCCATGCGCTCTACCTCGTCAACCTCGCGAGCCGCGACGACGCCGTGCGTACCAATTCGCTCATGGCGCTCCGCGCGACGATGGAAACGGCTCGCGGCATCGACGCCGACGCGGTCGTCTTCCACGTCGGCTCACACCTGGGCTACGGGTTCGACGAAGCGGTCGACGTGGTCGCTCCGGCCCTGCGCGCACTCCTCGAGCTGACGACGGACGAGCTCTGGCTGTGCATGGAGAACGCCGCGGGCGCAGGCGGCACGATCGGGCGCTCGATCGCCGAGCTCGAAACCCTCTGTGCTGCCGTGGACGGACATCCGCGGCTCGGCATCTGCCTCGACTCGTGCCACTGGTGGGCGTCGGGCGTCGACGTCTCCGACCGCGCGCAGCTCGCGCAAGCGCTCGACGATGTCGACGCGCGCCTCGGGCTCGACCGGCTACGCGTGCTGCACGTCAACGACTCGAAGACCCCGTTCGACTCGAACCGCGACCGCCACGAGCGGGTCGGCGAGGGGCTCATCGGCGACGGTCTCGCCACGTTCCTCGGCCACCCGGCGTTCCAGTCGCTTCCCGCGATCGTGGAGACGTGGGAGGACAAGGGGCGCGACACTGAGGACCTCGACCGGATGCGAGCGCTTCGCCGCAAGGGCCGGCGGCGCTGGGCGCGCCACGCGGAAAGCTCGAGTTGACGCAACGACAGCGGCTGCGAAGCAACCGCCTTCAGGGAGCTTCGCCCGACCGGAACGCCGCGCTCGCGGATTCCGGTCTTGCGCAGAGCTCAGTCGGCGACGACCGCGAGGTGAGGCAACGACAGCGGCTGCGAAGCAGCCGCCTTCAGGGAGCTTCGCGCGACCGGAATTCCGCGCTCGCGGATTCCGGTCTTGCGCAGAGCTCAGTCGGCGACGACCGCGAACACGCGGAAGTTGGCGCGCTCGCGAGGGAGCTCGTGAAACTCCGGGTTGCGGCAGCCGATCTCGTCCTCGCGACTCGCGTAGGTCGCGACGACCTCGACGTCGCACATCGGGAGGGGCGCCCGACGCGCCCGCACGGCGCCGAAGCCGCTGCGCGTCGACTCGGCCGACTCGAGGAGCTCGAGGTCGATCTCGACGTCGAAAACCTTCTGCAGACAGCCCATGTACGTGTGTCCCCATGCCTCGTAGGCGTAGACGAACGGACAGGCCATCCGTATGCAGGCGCCTGGGTAGACGACCTTCTCGCAGTGCACCGCGCAGTGGCTGCACGCCACTTCGTCCTGTACCCGGAGCGGAATCGTCTCCGCCGTAGCCTCGTGCATGTACCGATTGTGTTCCTCTTGTGGGTCCGGCCGCAAGACTTGACAAACAGCCAGTTTTCAGGCATTGGCGACACGTCACCGCGACTCGAGGTTCATGTGAAATTCACGCGGGGGCCGCATGACGGCCGCGCATCAATTCCACATCGAGCCTCCGACCCCGCTCGACGGTCGGCGCCCGCTACGGTTCCGCGGCCGTGGTGAGGAAGATCCTGTTCGCGTCGCTGGCCATCGCGCCGATCACGATCGGCCTCCATTACTTCGCCGACCTCCCCGAGACGGCCGAGTTCGTTCTCTCCGCGATTGCGCTGATCCCGCTCGCCTGGCTCATCGGCGAGGCGACAGAGCACGCCGCGGAGCACACGGGGCCAGGGATCGGAGGGTTCCTGAACGCCACGTTCGGGAATGCGCCCGAGCTCATCATTGCGCTCATCGCGGTCAACGAAGGGTTGACCGAGGTCGTCCGAGGCTCCCTGACGGGTAGCGTCGTCTCGAACCTCCTGCTCGTCCTCGGCGCCGCGCTGGTGGCAGGAGGACGCGGCTCACTCGATCGCTTCTCGAGCTTCCTCTCGTTCGGGTTGATCGCATTCGCAACCGTTCTGTTTCTCATTCCGTCCATCCCTGGCTGGGACGGGAATCCGGACACCCATTCACTTGCGGTCGTCTCGGCAGCGATCTCGGTCGCGCTGCTGATCGTCTACATCGGCGTCACCTGGTTCTCGCTGCGGCGGCATCACGCGAGGCATGTAGCGTCGGACGAGGAGATCAAGGGTTGGTCGCTGCGGGCCGCTCTCGTTGCGCTCGCCATCACCACGGCCGTGACCGCCCTGGTCGCGGAGATTCTCGTCGGGTCACTTGAGGTCTTCTCGGAGAAGGTCGGCCTGAGCGAGTTCTTCGTGGCCGCCGTCATCGTGGCCATCGTGGGCAACGCGGCCGAGCACGGCGGAGCCGTGATCGTTGCGTTCCGGGGCAAGATCGCCCTTGCGGGAGAGATCGCGCTTTCCTCGGCTGCGCAGGTCGCGGTCTTCCTCATCCCCGCAGTTGCCCTGCTCTCGTGGCTCATCGACCCGCTGTCTCTCAGCTTCCGGCCGGTCGAAATCGCCGCGCTCGCGGGCTCGGTCTTGTTCACGATGCTCGTGCTCTTCGGGGGTCACTCGAGCCGCGCACGCGGAGCGCTCCTCCTCGCCGGCTACGCGGTCGTCGTTGTGGCGTTCTTCCTCGCGGGCGATCGCTAGACGCGCACGCCGGCGAGCAGGACTGCCGGAATCAGCTCGACCGCCCGCTCGATGTCGTCGTCTGTGATCTCGAGGTGCGTGACTGCGCGGATAACGGTCGGGTGGATCGTCGCGGAGAGACCGACCCCGGCTCCTCGCAGGCGCGCGAGCGCGTCGTCGCGCTCGAGCCCCAGCGCGCGGACGTCGATCTGCACGAAATTGGTCTCGACACGCTCGATCTCGAGAGGTACACCCGCCGCCGAGAGCCCGTCGGCGAGGCGGCGGGCGCGGGCGTGATCTTCGGCAAGGCGACCGACGTGGTGTTCGAGCGCGTAGACGCCGGCCGCTGCCACGACTCCGGCCTGGCGCATGGCTCCTCCGAAGAGATGCTTCTCGCGCCACGCGCGACCCATCAGCTCGCGTGAGCCGGCTACCAGCGCTCCGAGCGGGCAGCCGAGGCCCTTCGAGAGGCAGAGCGAGACGGTGTCGAACTGCGACCCGATCT
>JBOHAY010000068.1:0-17446 GCA_050697935.1 Gaiellaceae bacterium
GTTCTCGCGAGCGCCGGGGACAGAATGCGACGATGCGTGCACTGGGAGTCGACGTCGGCGGCACCTTCACGGACGCGGTCCTGGTCGCTGACGGTGAGGTGCGGACGGCGAAGGTGCCGACGGCGACTCGACAGGAGGAGTCGGTAATCGCCGCGGCCGTCGCACTCGGAATCGACGATGTCGAGCGCTTCACCCACGGGACGACGATCGCCACGAACGCGCTTCTCGAGCGACGCGGCGCGCGGACTGCCTTCGTCACAACCGCCGGCTTCGAGCACCTTCTCCACCTCCGCCGACAGACGCGCGCGCACCTCTACCGGCCGTGCGCCGAGCACACGCCTCCGCTCGTCCCGCTCGAACGCTGCGTCGGAGTCCGCGGCCGAATCGGCCCGGCGGGCGAGCTCATGCCGCTCGATCTCGACTCCCTCCCAGAGCTCGACGCTGACGCCATAGCCATCTGCCTCCTGTTTGCGTTCCGGGACACCGAGCACGAGGAAGCGCTCGCCGCCGAGGTCCGAAGCCGACATCCCTCCGCGCACGTGGTGGCCTCACACGAGGTCGCGCCTGAGTTCCGCGAGTACGAGCGTGCCTCCACGACCGTCGTCGACGCCTACCTCGGGCCAGTCGTCGCCCGCTACCTCGGAGCACTCGCAGAAGAGTGCCGTGGCGTAGGTCTTCCGAAACCACTCGTCATGCGCTCGTCCGGAGGCGTCACGACGCTCGACGAGGCAGCGGCTCACCCCGCGTTCGCGCTGCTCTCGGGCCCTGCTGCGGGTGTGGTCGGCGCTGCACGGATCGCAGCGCTCGCAGGATTCGAGAACGCGCTGTCCTTCGACATGGGCGGAACCTCCACGGACGTCTGCGCAATCGTCGGCGGTGTCGCCCGGAGAGAGCACGAGCGCGCGGTTGGCGGCTTTCCCGTCCGATTGCCGACGCTGGCGGTGCACACGGTCGGTGCCGGCGGAGGGTCGATCGTCTGGCTGGACGACGGCGGAGCGATCCGCGTTGGGCCCGAGAGCGCAGGCGCGACACCGGGCCCTGCGTGCTACGGGAACGGCGGCGAGCACCCGACGGTGACCGATGCCAACCTTCTGCTCGGACGACTTCCGACATCGCTGCCTGGCGGGATCGACCTCGACTCAGCGGCCGCGGCCAGAGCGCTCGACGGTCTCGATCCCGATGCCGTCATCGACGTAGTCGACGCGGAGATGGTGCGTGCGCTACGCGTCGTCTCCGTCGAGCAGGGGCTCGATCCGCGCGACTTCGCGCTCGTCGCGTTCGGCGGTGCGGGCCCGCTGCACGCGTGCGCCCTGGCGGAGGAGCTCGGGATGACGACAGTGCTCGTCCCTGCCGCGGCCGGCGTCCTCTCGGCGCTCGGGCTCGTCGCAGCCGACGAGCGCCGCGACCTCGTTCGCTCGTTCGTCGTTCCGCTGGAGGACGCAGGCGAGCTTCCTCGTGACGGCGAGGCCGACATCCGGTACGCGGGCCAGTCGTTCGAGCTCACCGTGCCGCTCGGGCCTGACCTCGCAAGACGTTTCCACGAGGCGCACGAGGAGCGCTACGGCCATGCTGACCGTAATCGTCTGCTCGAGCTCGTCGCAGTCCGTACCGCCGAGGTGCGACCTGCGCCACTCGTCTCGATCGAGGGACCGACGCGCAGCGCTCGCGGGCCGCACGTGCTCGAGCTCGAAGGCGCGACAGCGTGGATCCCGATTCGCTGGTCGGGTGAGACCGACTCACATGGCACCCTCGTCCTCGAAAGGGCGACGTGATTCCCGTCGAGCTTCAGGTGATCGGTGCGGGCTTGCGAGCCATCGCGGAGGAGATGGGAGCCGTGCTCGTCCGCTCGGCGTTCTCGGCCAACATCAAGGAGCGCCGCGACTGCTCGACCGCGCTCTTCGACGAGAGCGGGAGGATGGTCACGCAGGCCGAGCACATCCCGGTTCATCTCGGGGCGATGCCAGAGGCCGTGGCGGCCGTGCGCGCCTGCGACCCGCGCCCCGGCGAGCCGTGGATCCTCAACGACCCCTACGCCGGCGGCACACACCTCCCCGACCTGACGATCGTGACGAGGACGGCGCTCGGATACGCGGTGACGCGCGCACACCACGCAGACGTCGGCGGCTCGGAGCCGGGGAGCCTCCCGTCCGGATCGCGAACGCTCGCCGAGGAGGGCGTCGTCATTCCCCCGACGCGGCTCGACGACGCGACGCTCGCGGAGCTCGTCGGCCAGATGCGCAATCCGGACGAGCGCCGGGGGGATCTCCGCGCGCAACTCGCGGCGCATCACCTCGCCGAGCGGCGAATCGAGGAGCTCTGCGCTCGTCGCGGTCGCGCGCGAGTAGCCGCGGCGATGGACGAGCTGCTTGCGTACTCGGAGCGCGTCGTCCGAGCGGGGATCCTCGCGCTCCCGGACGGTCGTTACGAAGCCGTGGACGCACTCGAGACGTCACACGGCCTGCTCGAGCTTCGAGCGGCGGTGACAATCAGCGGCGCCACGATCGAGATCGATTTCGAGGGAACCGCAGCTCAGCACGCGGGCAACCTCAATTGTCCTCTTGCAGTCACGCGCTCGGCCTGCTTCTACGTCGTGCGCTGCCTGACGGCGCCGGATCTGCCGGCTTCGGGCGGTGCGTTCGAGCCGGTGACGGTGCGGGCGCCGGAGGGCTGCCTCGTCAACGCTCGACCTCCCGCAGCCGTCGCCGCCGGCAACACGGAGACGTCGAGTCGGATCGTGGACGTCGTCCTCGCCGCGCTCGGCCACGCCGTGCCCGTTCCGGCGCAAGGGCAGGGGACGATGAACAACGTCGTCCTCGGGAATGACCGCTTCACCTACTACGAGACCATCGGGGGCGGCCAGGGCGCGTGCCCGGATGCCGACGGCCCGTCAGCCGTGCATGTCGCAATGTCGAACACCTTGAACACGCCTGTCGAGGCGCTCGAGCTCGCGTACCCGCTGCGCGTCGAGCGCTACGAGCTTCGGGTGGGGTCGGGTGGAGCCGGTAGGTATCGCGGCGGCGGCGGAGTCGTGCGCGAACTGCGCGCCCTCGAACCCTGCAGGCTGTCGCTCCTCACGCAGCGGCGCGCGCTGGCTCCGAGGGGAGCTGAGGGAAGCAGCGACGGCCTCCCCGGGCGCAATCTCCTGAATGGCGAGACGTTGCCGGCCTTCGCGACCGTCGACCTGGAAGTGGGCGACGTGCTCCGGATAGAGACTCCAGGAGGAGGCGGCTGGGGGAGTCCGGGAGGATCCGACCCCGCACCTCCAGGGGTCTGACCACGCGGCGGCTTCGCTATCCGTCGGATGCCAGTCGATACAGCGCGAAGCGCTCGTCTTCGTAGAGCACCGGCAGATCGAATTCGCGCCGCAAACGCATTCGATCGATGACGAGGTACTCCGCGCCGTAGCTCTCGGGGATCGAGAGATCGCCCGTTCGGAGGAACCGTCTGGCGTCTCGCGCACGCTCGTACGGACGGTTCTTCTCCGTGTCGGCGACATGCCCGGGCGGCGCGACGGCGATGAACACCGGTGCGGAGGCGGCGAGGCGGAAGCTCGTCGCCTGATCCGAGTAGACGATCGATCCGGAGGAAACCTCCGCGCGTACGGCGGTCACGAGGCCCGGTGTCAAGGCGGCATTGAGAGGCGCTTGGGCCCGATCCCAGTTCAGCAGCCCGACGAAGAACACGGGAGCCAGGAACAGTGCTGCGGCCATGGCGGCGGGAGCTTCGAACGGGGGTCTGCGCCGGACGAGCCCCACGACCAGCGCAGCCATCCCACCGGCCACCGCGAACCACGTGATCCCCGCGGGTGCGGTGTCCTCGAGCACGTACTCGAAGTCCCCCGGGTACGCGATCTGGAGCGTGATGCCCGCAGCGAGGGCGAGGGGAAGCAGAACCCGCCCGAGGAGCGCCGACAACACTCCCAGCCCGCCCGCGAATGCAAACGCGAAGGGGAGGAAGCCGGCTGCCCGGCGCGCCTGCGAGATCGAGACGAGATCGGCGAGCGTCGTGAAGAGAAGCGGGACGAGCATGACTGCAAAGACGACGAGCGATCCTCCGACGACATACGCCGACCAGCGCCGCCGCGCGGCAAAGCCCGCCAGCGGAATCAGCAGCAGCGCCGCGATCGCCACCGGCCCGCTTCGAGTGAATACCTCGGCCGCGAGGCTGTAAACGGTGTCCGAGCGAACGTCGAGCTGGCCCTGATACTGGTCGAACGCACGGCGTACCTCGTCGGCGTCGGGAGACACCGAGCGTGTGTCGCGCACGACCGGGAGCAGCCAGAGCATGAAAAGCGCGGCCGGGACGACCAGTGCTCCGAGAGCGACGAGCCCGGCCCGCACATCCGCTCGCGCCCAGAGCGCGCGCACCACGAGGAACCCGACGAACGGGATCCAGAGGAACAGCACGTACGTGGGATGAACTACCGCCAGCACGAGCCCCGCGGCGGCGGTCGAAGCAAACAGGCGCTTCGACGGCGAGCGCACCGTCTCGAGCGCGAGCGCGAGCGCGGCGGGCACGAGCAGCTGGCGCGACGATGTCGCGGGAAGCGCAAGAAACACGTACGCCCCTCCCTGCCCGGGCGCGAAGCAGATCATCGCGACCTGCGCCGCGGCGACCGCCCCCGCGGCCCACGTCCTGCGGAAGAGAGCCCATCCGAGCTCGTAGGCGACGACGACGGCGAGCGGTGCCAGGATCGAAGGCAGGTGAACGACGAGCTCCTCGGGATCGGTCCCCGAGACCCGCGCGATCAGCGCGAGGAAGCCGTGCCAGAGCGGAAATGCATAGCCAGGGTGCATGCTGCCGTCGGCGAACTCCGAGACCCGATCGAGCGAGAGGTCATCCAGCTCGAGCAGCTTTCGCGCCCGTGCGAGGTGGAAGAGCCCATCTCCTCGGACGGTCGGTGCGACCCACCAGAGGAGGACCCCGACAAGCGCTCCCCAGCCGAAGGCCCGAACACGGCCGGAGACCCCCACCGTTGCCGGCCAGCCACGCACGAGGCGCAGCACGACACCGACGACCGCCGCGAGGACGAGGAGTGCGACCGTCACGGACAGCGTGGCGCTCAGAGCAAACGTGACGGCGAGAGCGCCGAAGACCAATGCGAGCGACCAGCCGAGGCTCGCCGACACGCTCCGCACGCCAAGCGCGCGCGCGAGCAACCATCCAGGTGCGAGCACAATGCACGTCGCGACGGCAAGCTCGACGTAGAGCAGGATCGCGCTCATCGCTCGAGCAGCGCTGCCGCGTCTCCGGACGACAGCCACTCGGCCGCCTCACGGTAGACGCGCCCGCGCTCACCCCGGAACACGACGCCACGAAACCGCAGCGCGCTCAACAGCAACCGGCGTGCGCGCTCAGCCGTCTTCGGCCCGCGGTGCTTCCAGAGAAAGAGGAGGTGCCCGCGCAGATTCTCGCGATACAGGCGCCCGCCGTGCGCGGCGCCGCGCACGTGCACGCACTCTGCACCGGGAAAGAAGACAACCTCCCACCCGGCCTGCCGGAAACGGAAGCACCAGTCGGTCTCCTCGCTGAAGAGGAAGTAGTCCTCGTC
The DNA here is from genome assembly GCA_050697935.1 of Gaiellaceae bacterium. GTDB lineage: Bacteria > Actinomycetota > Thermoleophilia > Gaiellales > Gaiellaceae > GMQP-bins7. The sequence goes on from JBOHAY010000068.1 coordinate 5,552, forward strand.
GCAGTAGCCGACCTGGTCGACGGCCTCGCGTCGCACGAGCATGCACGCGCCCATCACGACTTCGACGTCCCTGACCTCGTCGTGCTCGAAGCCGCCTGCGTAGAACGCGTTCAGCGCCGGCGTGCCCGGGGCGAGCTTGCGGAGGAAGAAGTACTCGGTCGCGAGTCGCCAGAGCGTCGGGAAGCCGCGGACCGAGCGCTGGAGCGTCCCGTCCTGGTTCAGGAGGCGCGGTCCGACCACGGCAGCGCGCGGCCGCGTGTCCGCAAAGTCGACGAGGCGGTCGAGCGCGTCCTCGACGAGCCAGGCGTCGGCATTCAGGAGGAGCGCGTAGCGACTCGAGGTCTCGCGGAGCCCGATGTTCCAGCCCGCGCCGAGCCCTCGGTTCTCGGCCTCGATCAGCCTGACTCCCGGAAACCGCTCGCGCACGAGCTCGACGGTGCCGTCGCGCGAGCCGTTGTCGACGACGACGGTCTCGACGCCACGCAGCGAGTCGAGGCAGGGCTCCAGCCAGGGCAGCGCGTCGTACGTGACGACGACGGCAGCGATGCTCGCATCGCTAGCCATGCTCGATGCGAGGTCGAGCCCCCCCGCGGAGCCCCTCCCAGATCAGGATGACCCCGCCGGGAAAGACGAGGAGGAGGGTGACGAGGAAGTAGAGGAACCCGGCCGCGAACGCCTGGTTCGCGCCTACGCCGAGACTCCCCAGGAAGCTGACGAAGAAGGCCTCGCGCACGGCGAGCCCGTTCAGCGTGAACGGGACGAGCATCACGAGGAAGAGCAAGGGCCCCATGACGTAGTACACGCGGACGTCGAGCTCGATGCCGACCGCCTTCGCAGCCGCCCAGATCGAGAGGATGCGCACGGCCTGGACGGCTAGCGTGACGGTGAACACCTCACCGAGCAGCCGCGGCCGTCCGCGGTAGTGGTGCACACCCTCGTAGAAGGACTCCAGAGGCCCCGCGAGACGGAACCTCTCGAGCTGCGGCTTCACGCGTCGCAAGAGCGGCCTGGCCGAGCGGGCGAAGAACAGGAACCCGAGTACGAGCGTCCCGAAGACGAAGACCCCCTCGATCCAGAGATACGCACTCACGTCGTAGTGCCCGATCGAGAGCACGAAGCCGACCGCGCCGAGCAGGACCGTCGCGGCCCCACCCAGTCCGCGTTCGAGGAGGATCGTGCCGGTGACGACCGCCGTGCGCCCCGCATGTCGACGCGAGGTCTCGACGACCCGTACGGCGTCACCGCCGAGCGACGTCGGCAGCACCTGTCCCGCCGTGTACGCGACGAAGTACGCGCGAGTGAGCCAGCGCAGGCGCTCGGTGATCTCGTGCGCCTCGAGGAGCCAGCCCCAGCGCGCAGCGAGCACGGGAACCGTGACGAACATGATCACGGCCGAGAGCACGAACCACGCGAGGCTCGTGTCTGTGAGAACGTCGAGCGTCGCCGAGAGATTGATCTTCCAGACGAGGTAAGCGACGCATGCAGCGGTGAGGACGATCGTCCCGACGCGCCGCGTGTGGCGGGTCACTCCGGCCTCGTGGCGAGCACGTCGAGCGTCAAGAGCTCGTATGCGACGTTCGAGGCCGCGACGGCGGTCGGCGCGCCTGGCCCGTCGTATGGCGGGCTGACCTCGACGACGTCGTAGCCGGAGAACCGCAGGCCCCGGAGCGCCCGCACGAATCCCAGAGCCTCGCGGGTCGAGAGGCCCCCGGCCTCCGGAGTCCCCGTCCCGGGCGCGAATGCCGGGTCGAGCACGTCGATGTCGAACGACAGGAAGAGCGGCCCCCCGCCGACCCGAGCGCGTAGTCGCTCCCCGTACTCCTTGTGGCTCAGAACCACAAGCTCCTCGCACGGGATCACCTCGAACCCGAGCTCCTCTGGCATCGCCGCGTCATCCGGCCCGTAGAGCGAACCGCGCATCCCGGCGAGCAGCGACCGGCTCGGATCGAGCAGCCCCTCCTCGAGTGCCCGCCGGAACGGCGACCCGTGGTAGTAGCGCTCTCCCACGTAGCGATCCCAGACGTCGGCGTGGGCGTCGAGGAGGACCAGGCCAAGAGGCCCGTGCACTGCGGCGTGCGCCCGGAGCTCGCCGAGGACGACCGTGTGGTCTCCGCCGAGGCAGAGAGTCCGTGTGCCCGAGCGGACGATGGGCTCGAGGCGCTCGGCGATCTGCGCCATCGACCTCTCCGCATTGCCGGGCGTGATCTCGACGTCACCGAGATCGGCGACGGAGAGCCGCCCGAAGACCTGAGCGTTCTGCACCGGATTGAACGGCCGCAGCATCAGCGACGCCGAGCGCACCGCCTCGGGGCCGAATCGCGTGCCCGGCCGATTCGTCGTTCCCGTGTCGAAAGGGATCCCGAGCACGGCCACATCCACGCCGTCGGGACTGCCGGCGAACGGGCACCGGGCGAACGTCCTCACGCCCGTGTAGCGCGGCGCCGCGAACGCGTCGGGCGGCTTGTAGCGAGGGGCGTCCTCCGTCGGCACGCGGCGACGGTACCAGCGCAAGCAGAGCACGCATAGCGTGCTCTGCCTGCGCTAATCGCGTGTCTCGAGCGCGGCGACCGGTGGAGGCCCCGGGCGCCCGACACCGCGCTCGACGTCCATGCGGGGCAGCCACTCGAGCCAGCGGGGCAGGTACCAGTTCCAATCGCCGAGAAGCTTCATGGCGCTCGGGAGCAGCACCGAGCGGATGACGGTCGCGTCGATCAGGAGCGCAACCGCGACGCCGAACCCCATCTGCTGGAACATGATCAGGTCGCCCCGCGCGAAGCCCGAGAAGACGGCCACGATGATGAGCGCCGCACCGGTGATGATCCGAGCGGTCGAGGAAACCCCGAACGACACAGCGTCCGTCGTGTCGCCGGTGGCGTCGTAGCGCTCCTTGATCCGGCTCAGGAGAAAGACTTGGTAGTCCATCGAGAGCCCGAAGAGCACGGAGAAGAGGAACAGCGGCACCCAGGCCTCGATCGTGTCCGCCTGCTGGAACCCGAGGAGGTCGGCCCCTACGCCGTGCTGGAAGACGAGCACCAGCAAGCCGTAGGCGGCGCCGACCGAGAGCAGGTTCAGCACGACGGCGGTCCCAGCGACCACGATCGAGCGGAAGACGATCGTCAGGAGAATGAACGTCAAGCCCAGAACGAACGCGAGCACGAGGGGCGTCGGATCGACGACGGAGTCGAAGTAGTCGATCTGTTCCGAGGTCGTTCCTGCGACCAGCACGTCTGCGTCCGTTCCGGCGAAGATCCGCGGGATGGTGTCGGCGCGGAGCTCGCGCACCGCCGCTACGGCCGCGTCACCGGAGGGATCTCCCGTGACCGAGACGGACAGCAGGGCGACCTCGCCGTCGGCGGATCTGCGAATCTCACCACCCTCGAAGCGCGAGTCCCCGGACAGCGTGGCGTGCAGCCGCTCGATTGCCTGGGTCACCTCAGGAGCGGACGTATTGCCCGAGACCACAACGTCGACCGGATCCGTGGTCGTGCTGGAGAAGTCGCGCTCGAGCGCCACGAAGCCCTGCTTCGAGACAAACCGGTCGGGCAGCGTGGTCACACCGCTCGTCCCGATCTTCATTCCGACGAGCGGGAGTGCCAACACGATGAGCAGAGTTGCGGACAACGCCAGGCTGAGACCTGGCCGTCGCAGCACCCGCCGGACGATGGCGCCCCAGAAGCGCCCCTCGGGATTGGCGGCGTCGACCGAGCGTCGGCCGACGATGGGAATCCGCAGCGAGTCGATCCGGTCGCCGAGCAGCCCCAGCACGGCCGGGAGAAGCGTCAGCGCAGCGACGACCGAGACGATGCCGACGAGAATGGCGCCGGCCGCGAGGCTGCGCATGATCGAGTTCGGCACGAGCAGCATCCCGAACATCGCGACGACGAACGCCGTGCCGCTGAACAGCACCGCGCGGCTAGCGGTCGCACCCGCGGCGCCGATGGCGTCCTGCTCGACGCGGCCGCGGCCACGCTCTTCGCGATACCGCGAGACGATGAAGAGCGAGTAGTCGATCCCGAGCGCGAGGCCCATCCCCGTGAGCATGTTCACCACGAAGATCGAGATCTCGAACTGCTGGGCGAGTAGGGCGGTGAGGCCCAGCGCGACGATGATCGAGACGATCGCCATCAGCAACGGAATGAGCCCGGCGACGACGGCGCCGAACACGAGTAGCAGAATGATCAAGGCTGCGGGCAAACCGAATTGCAGCTCGCCCTTCTCGAGATCCTCCTGCGAGAGGGCATTGAAGTCGTGGTCGAGCGTCAACTCTCCAGTGATCGCAACGGAGAAGGACTCGTCCTCGTTCGCCGCCTCGACGGTCTCCACGACGGAGGCGACCTCGTCGTCCCCGAAGAACGCGATCGGCAGCATGGTCGCATGCCGATCGCTGGACACGAGCGTCCCGCTCGTATCCGTGAGGTACGTTCGAGCATGCGAGAGCGCCCTCGTCTCACTGCCGGCGACGAGGCCGCCCACGAACGCCTCGAACCGAGGGTCGTCCACGGTGTACGTCTCCGAGCGCACGACGACGATGTCCGTGACCGCCTCGTCCGGGTTCGGCGGGAACGCCCGGAACTTCGCATCGATCGCGCGCTCGGACTCCGGGTTGTTTGTCGGTGCGCCCTCGGTGGTCAGGCTGCCGAGCCCGAAACCGATCGCCGCGATCGCGAGAATCGTTACGACGATCCAGGCCCCGATTGTCCGCCATGGATGATGGGCGCTCGCGGAAGCGAGTGCCTGCGTCGAGTTCCTCATCGCGTTGACTCCCTCCACGCCGCCGTCGACATCAGGCGGTCTCGGTGCGCGACAACGAGCCGAGTGCGAGCCCGCGCGTGTCACGGGCGACTGCAGTATCGAACATTGTGAGCGGCGTGATGCGGGTCGTGCACGCCCTGGATCTCATCGTGACCTCTTCGTGCTGGTCCGGGCTTGATCTAGTGACTGATTACTCAGTTGTTGAAGAAAAAAGAGAAGAGCCTTCATAAGGTGTCCTCCCTGCATCCCTCGGCCAGCCGTGCGGCCCAGGAGTCCTGTGGTTCGCTTGTGATCGAGTACTGCATTGCAGCGAGGACGTTCATGAGCATCCCCGCGGCGAAGAAGCGCGAGATCGTTGCGCGGTCCGCGCCCGACACCGTCTCGACGTAGTCGACGAGCCGCCCGAAGCCACGTGCTGTGCTCGCGCGCACGTCCTCGTCCTCGACGGCCGCGGAATATGCCTGCATCTGGCCCTGGAGCATCGCTCGGTCGCTTTCGATGAGCTCTGCGTAAGCCTCGCCGATCGCCTCGAGCGCTGCCTGTCCCGACGTCTCCGAAGCGGCGGCGCGAAACGTGTCGAGCGTTCGCTGGAAGCACAGGTCGGTTACTGCGAGGAAGAGCTCCTTCTTCGAGCCGAAGAGCCGAAACAGGTAGGGCTGGGAAATGCCGGCACTGCGCGCGATCGCATCGGTCGAGGCGCCGTGCAGGCCGTGCTGCGCGAATTCGTGACGTGCCGCCTCCAGCACCGCCACTCGCCGTTCGTCCGCCGTTTGTCTCGTCGTCGTTGCCATGGCTAAGTAAGTTAGCACTCACTCACAACAAGGTCAAGACCTCGACCACGCGCTCGACCTCCTCCTCGGTGGTCGTCGTCGCGAAGGGCAGTGCGAGCGCGCGCTCGAAGGCACGGTCGGCGCCTGGAAAGGTGCCCTGTGCACGATACGGGTCGAGCCGGTGAAGCGCCCACGTCCCGATCTGGGCCTCGATGCCCGCCTCGCGCAGCGCGGCTAGAGCTTCGTCGCGACGATCGAGCTGGACGACGTAGGCCTGCCAGCCGTGCCGGTCGCCCTCCGCCGCGCTCGGCGTGAGGACGAAGTGCTCGAGCCGCTCCGAGTACCAACGTGCGACGCGCTCACGGGCGGCCAGCAGCTGCTCCAGCCGAGCGAGCTGGGGAATGCCGATCGCGCACAGAAGGTCGGGCAGGCGATAGTTGAAGCCGGGCTGAGGCAGGTCGCCGAGCGTCGCCCAGCCGTGGTGGCGGAATCGCCGAACGGCAGCGTCCAGCCCAGCCTCGTCCGTCGTCACGGCGCCACCTTCGCCCGTCGTCACGATCTTGCGCGGGTGGAACGAGAGACAGCCCAGGACGCCGAGAGCGCCGCACGGCGTCCCGCGGTAGTGGGCACCGAGCGCGCCCGCCGCGTCCTCGATGAGCACGACCTCCTGCGAAACTGCGGTCTGGAGCGCCTCCCAGTCGACCGGCCGGCCGAAGAGATGGACGGCCATCATCGCCCGTGTCCTCGACGTCACCGCCGCGGCGACAGCCGCCGCATCGACGACGAACGTGTCCGGGTCGATGTCGACGAGCACCGCACGAGCGCCACAGAGCTCGACCGCATTGGCAGTGGCCGGGAAGGTGTACGCCGGAACGATCACCTCGTCCCCAGGGCCGATGTCGAGCGCGAGCAGCGCGAGGTGCAGTGCGGCCGTCCCGGACGAAACGGCGGCCGCATGCGCGGTCCCGACGACACTGGCGATCGCGCCTTCGAACTCCTCCACCTTCGGGCCCATGGTCAGCTGGCCGGTGGCAATCACCTCTGCAATCGCGCCGAGCTCGGCCTCACCGACGTCAGGCCGCGCGAGCCGGATCGGATCAGCGGTGTCTGACACCGAACGTCCTCAAACCCGCATTCCTCCGTGGGGTGGTGTCAGACACCGGTGTTTTTCCGGTACCACGCGATCGTGCGCTCGAGCCCCTCGTCGAGATCGACCTTGGCTTCGAAGGCGAGCAGCTCACGCGCCTTGTCCACGTTCGGAATACGAAGCTCGACATCGGTGTAGTGGAGGGGCTGGAAGACGATCTCCCCGGAGCATCCGGTCAAGCGCTTCACCCGCTGCGCGAGATCGTGGATCGTGACCGCGGAGCGCGCGTTGCCGATGTTGAAGCTCTCACCGACCGCATTGGGACTCTCGAGGGCCAGCAGCGTGCCGTCGACCATGTCGTCGACGTAGCACCACGCGCGAATCTGGGAACCGTCTCCGTGGATCGTGAGGTCGCGACCCGCGAGGGCAGCCTCGATAAACGCCCGAATGGCGCCGCCGCCGATCTGACCGGGACCGTAGACGTTGAACGGGCGCACCGACGTCGTCGGCAGCTCGAGCTCGGCGTGGTAGGCGTGAGCCATGTGCTCACCTGCCAACTTCGACACCGCGTACGTCCACCGCGCCTCGCCGACGGAGCCGATCGTCGTGACATGCGCCTCGTGCACGTTGAACGCGTGCTGACCGAACACCTCGCTGGTCGAGAAGTCGACCAGCCGCTCGACCGTCTCCCGCGATCGCAGCGCGGCCTCGAGCACGTTGTACGTCCCGATGATGTTCACGCGCATCGTGCGCACCGGGCTCGCGAGCACTGTGTCCACACCCGCGATCCCCGCGCAGTGGACGATATGCGTCGCACCGGCGACGACATCCGTCAGGCGCTCCGTGTCGAGGACGTCACCCTCGACGAACGTGAAGTTCGGATGATCGGCGAGGTTCGTGCCGCCGAGCGTGTCGCGATGGAGGTTGTCGAGCGCGACGATCTCGTTTTCGTCGACGAGCCGGTGAGCCAGGGTGGTGCCGATGAACCCGGCCCCGCCCGTGATGACGATTCGCCTGCCGCTCAGGGACACGGAGGCGAGTCTACGTATGAGCGGGAACGCCTCGCGGCGGCTCGGAAGCGCCTCTGCGGGGCCATAGCGACGCGACGAAGACGAGCGCGACGACGAGTGCAACGCTGATCAGAGCGCGCCCGTCGCCGCGGGGCCAGCCGCGGTACCAATCCAACGCTTCGAACACCGTGAGCGTGAGCGGCGCGAACCACAGCGCCGAAAGGCGTGGGCGCGAGAGGGCAATGGGGACGACGAGGAGGACGAGGTAGTGGAGCCAGAGGATCGGTGTCAGCACGAACCCCGCCGCGAGCGTAAACGTCAATGAGCGCCGGTCGCGCTCGTCCCAATCGGCGCCCGACGTACGCGCGGCACGCCAGGCGAGAACCAGGAGTCCTACACACACTGCGCCGACGATTCCCCTCGCTGCTAGCTCCGGCACGTCGCCGGTGCGTAGGAGAGCAAAGGCGGAGTAGGAGTGCTCAGCCTCGACGTCGGAAAGACGCCTCAAGAGCGACGGGTAGTCGGTGAACCCTCGAAAGCCGATGACGGCCCATGAGACGAGCGCGAGCGCGAGGGCCGTCCCGGCTGCACCGGCCGCAGCCTTCCATCTGCGGGTTGCCGCGAGCCAGACGACGAGCGGCCAGAGGAACACCTTCAGGACGACCCCGACGCCAATCGCTCCGGCAGCTCCCGAGACGCGGTCGCGGTAGCGCCATCCGAGCGCCACGAGGAGCGCTAGCACCGGTCCGATCGCCCCGTACTCGAAGTTCTCGAGCGTGACCGGGTACAGGAGTGCGACCGGGTAACACCGCAAGTCCCTGACATCGAGCGCGAGAAGCGCACCAACCGTGCAGGCGATGAGGATCAGCGTGAACAGGATTCCCGGCGTCGACGAGCCGCGAATCGTTTCCGGAAGGAGCGTCAGTGGCGCTGTCAGGAACGCCAGGACAGGCGGATACACGTACGGGGCCGACTCACCCTCGGCCACCACGGCAGCGTCGACGTAAGGGCTGTCGCCGTGTCGTACGGCCTCGCCCGCGCGCAGAAAGACGGCGAAGTCGAACGGGATGTCGAGCCCTCCGAGGGACCGCAGCGAGTTAGCCCAGAGCGAGTCGTCGTGGTACTGGCCGGAGATCGCTCGTGCGCCGACGGGGAGAAGGACCACGGCGGCGAGGATCGCGCAGGCGAGCACCGTGATTCGGCGGCCGGAGGGTCCCTGCACGGGACGTGAGAGTACCCTGAGCGCGTGCGCGCACTCCTCACACTCGGGGCAGTAGGAGCTGTCCTCTCGGCATGCGCGCTTGCTCTCGCGGCTCCAAAGTGGAGTACATCGGTCCGCGTGACGTACTGGGAAGACAGCGCAAAAACGGGCTCGAGCGTTACGTGGACTCTTCGCTGCAACCCCGCTCGCGGATCCTTGCCGCGCCCGGCAATCGCGTGTCGCCGGCTCGCAGCCGGCGGCTTCAAGCTCTTCGCTCCGTTGTCGCCGGACATCGCGTGTACGGAGATCTACGGCGGGCCCCAGCGTGCCCGCGTCGTGGGCGTGGTCGCCGGAAAGCAGGTCTGGGCTTCTTTCGCCCGTACGAACGGTTGCGAGATCGGGCGCTGGAACCGCATCTCGCCCTGGCTGCTGCCTCCTGGCGGCGTCACGTAGCAGAGCCCGGCGAAAGACCGGCATCCGCTCGTGCGAATTCCGGTTGCACAGGGCCCCTAAAGGCGCCCGCTTCACGCCGCGGCGCTTCTATCTCACATCGGTCGCTAGTCCACCGCGGTTAGCATCGACGCCCGTGAAGACCATCCTCTTCGTGGGCGCCGGGCGTCATCAACGCCGCGCGATCGAACAGGCACGCGCCCGCGAGATTCGTGTGGCCGCAGTCGACAGAAACCTCGAGGCGCCGGGTCTCGCGTCCGCGGACATAGCCGAGGTCGTCGACTTCATGAATGTTCCCGCCGTCATCGACGTCGCGCGGCGATTCGGCGTCGACGGTGTCCTGACCGTCTCGGCCGACCGCGCGGTGCCCGTGGTCGCTGCTGTCGCGGCGGAGCTCCGTCTACCGGGCATCGGAACCGAGACGGCACATCGGCTGACGCACAAGCTCGCCATGCGAAGCACGCTCGCCGAAGCCGGCCTGCCGCAACCGCCGTATGCGCGCATTCGCTCGTCCGCCGACATCCGTGACGCGCTCGACGCGGTGCAGCTCCCCGCGGTCCTCAAGCCCGTCGACTCGGGCGGCCAGCGCGCAGTTTTTCGCATCGAGAGCCGCGCCGAGCTCGAACGCAATCTCGCTGAGGCGATAGCCGAGTCGCCCACGAGCGAGGCCATCCTCGAGGAGTTCGTGGCCGGGGTCGAAATGAACGGGATCGTCATCGCGCGTGCCGGCGAGCCCGCTCTCGTCACGCTCTCGGACCGATTGCGCCCGCCCGGAGTCGGCTTCGGAGTCGGCTGGATGCACGTGTACCCGCCGTCCGTGAACGGCGACCAGTTGCGCCTGTCCGAGCAGGTAGCGGTCGAGTCGGTTCGGGCGCTCGGACTCCGGGACGCGATCGCCTTTCCTCAGCTGATCGCGAGCCCGGATGGCGGCGTCGCCGTCGTGGAGGTTGCAGCGCGCATCCCCGGAGGGCAGATGGCCGACCTCGTGCGCCACGCAGTCGGCGTCGACCTCGTCGAGGTTGCCCTGCGCCAGGCACTCGGCGAGGAAGTGCCCGACGACGTGGCGCTCCCTCGCTTTTCTCAACCTCTCGCGATTCGCTTCTTCACCGCGCAGCCCGGCCCGCTCCCCACCGGCGAGGTCGTCCGGATCGGAAGCCTCGATGCCGTGCTCGCGGCGGACGGCGTCGTGCAGGCGGACACGTACCTGCAGGTCGGGGAGACCATTCGGCCCGTGCGCCGGGACGGAGACCGCCGTGGTTACGTGATCGCTCTTGGAGAAACCCCAACCGAAGCGCTCCGCCGAGCCGAGCATGCTGCGGAGATGCTCACCGTCGAGGTGGCCCTATGAGCGACCAGCGAACTCGGATCGTCGCAGAGGGGTACGACGCAATCGGCGAAACGTTCGCCGAGTGGCGCAACCGAGTCGTCGGCGATCCTCGGCAGCGATGGGCGAACGAGCTGACGTCACGTCTGCCCGACGGGGCACGAGTTCTCGAGCTCGGTTGCGGCTCGGGTGTGCCGGACACGCAGGTCTTCGCGGAGCGCTACCGCGTCACGGGTATCGACATCTCGCGAGAGCAGATCAAGCGAGCTCGAGCGAGCGTTCCCTCCGCCGAGTTCATCCAAGCCGACTTCACGAGCCTGGAGCTCGATCCGGCCTCGTTCGAGGCTGTCGCGGCCTTCTACTCGTTCAACCACGTCCCGCGCGATCTGCTCGCGGGCTTGTTTGCACGCATCCATCTCTGGCTCGTCCCGAGCGGGCTCTTCCTGACGGCGCTCGGTACCGGCGACACCGACGCCTGGACCGGCGATTGGCTGGGAGCGACAATGTTCTTCTCGAGCTTCCCACCCGAGACGAATCGCGAACTGCTCCGTGGCGCCGGATTCGAGCTCGTGCTCGATGAGCTGGTTACGTTTCTCGAGCCGGAGCCCGACGGAGAGGCAACCTTTCAATGGGTGCTGGCCCGAGCATGAGCTGCTCGTTCGACCTCAGCCACTATCGCGAGATCCTCGAGGCGGCGCAGACGGGCGGCTACAGGTTCAGGGCGTTCGGTGAGGGCCCTGAGCGTGGCGATCTCTTCCTCCGCCACGACATCGACCTCTCGCTCGACGCGGCGCTACAGATGGCGGACCTCGAGGCCGAGGTCGGGGTCCTTGCGACGTACTTGCTCATGGCCGATTCGGTCTTCTACAACCTCGGCTCGAGCGAAGGGGTCGCTGCGATCGCACGGTTGCGCGAGCTCGGGCATGCGGTCGGGCTCCACGCCGTCTACCCGAATGTCCAGCTCGACGAGCGGTTCGACGCGGTCGTCTCGTGGCACAACCCGCAGGCGGCGTACATGTCGGAACGAATCGACGGTGCGATCAACGTGTACGCCGAGCCGTACTTCTCACCGCCGGCGTACCGATCCGATTCAAACCAGCATTGGCGGTCCGGCTGTCCGCACGAGGAGCTGCGCGGCGGCGGCTTTCCGTGGCTGCAGATCCTCGTGCACCCTGAGATCTGGGTGTACCAGGGCGCGACCATGGGTCAGACGATGCGGTCGATGCTTAATGCCGAGAAGGCTCGCCGCCTCGAACAGATAGCCGACGACGGCATCCACCTTGACTGACTGGGGTCAGACC
>JBOHAY010000069.1:0-5106 GCA_050697935.1 Gaiellaceae bacterium
GTTCGAGCCGTCGGCGTTCATGACGTACACGTCAGCGGCACCCTCCGGTCCCGCTCCCGGAGTTCGTGCCGTCACGATCATGGTTCCGTCCGGCGAGAATCTGGACCCGAGGTAGCCGTTGGGCCGCTCCTTGGTGAGGTTCGTGAGTCCCGTGCCGTCCGGATGCACTTTGTAGACGTTCGCCGAACCGCTCTTCGGCTCGGCACCGAACAGAATCCACCTCCCGTCCGGTGACCAGTCGGGGCCGGTTCCCGCCGTCAACTTCCACGCCGTCACCTGGAAGAGGCCCGTGCCATCGATGCTGACAGTGAAGATCGCTTCCGACTTTCGCTTCAGGTCGTCGCGAACGAACACGAGCTTTCTCCCGTCGGGCGACCACTGCGGCTCGCGGTCCCAAGAGCTGCCAGGCGTCGTCTGCGTGACTTGACGACGACCCGTGCCGTCCGCGTTGACGATCCAGATGCCTATGTTCGTCGTGAAGCTGTCGACGTAGTCGTCGTCGGAGAGGGCATATCGGAAGGCGATCTTCGAACCGTCCGGCGACCACGAGGGTGTACGAGCTCCCACGCAGGTCCCTGGAAACGGCTTGCTGACCTTGAACCCACACGGCACGAGTGCCTCGAGCCCCCTCCCGTCGCGGCTCACCGCGTAGATGCGATCACAGGTGTTGTCCAGGCCATCCCTGGGGCCGCCAGCGGGACACGGCACCTTGCGCTCGAAGACGAGCTTCTTGCCGCTGGGCGACCAGTCGACGAACTGGTCGACAACGCCGCGTCGTGGCCGGGTGACCTGTTTCACTCGAGTTCCGTCGGGATTCGCGGTGAAGATAGCGCCCGTGTTCTTGCCGGGATCGAGGTAGCGGCGAAACGCGATCTGGCCGTTCTTCCCGGGCGGCGTGGCCCAGGAAGCGGTGGTGGCGGCCGTGCCGAGCACGGCAAAGATCGCGAACATCATGAGTAGCTTGTGCATGACGACTCCCTTCGTTCGGTGGCGGCGGTTCACGTGCACGAGCCCCCCGCCGTGGATTGACATCTCATGCCCGCCGCGATGAGGAGAGGGATTCCCGACAAGCCGGTCACCGGCACACATCCGCCGCGGTGCCCGCCGTTGGGAATGCCCGGGAAATCCTTCCGAAGAAGCCCGAAGCCGGCCAGAGCGACGGGGAGCAAGGAGCCGGCCCACATCGCCTGCGAGTGCCTCCATGTACCCGCGTAGGACACGATCGGACCGCAGTGGTTCAGCCGCCGCAGACCGCGGACCAGCGCAGCCGATTGGTGCTCCTGGTCGAAGACGATCTGATCGCCGCTCGACCACCACATCTGCAAAGCCACACCTGAGGAAGCGATCGCCCGGACCAGGCGCAGAGCGCTTCGCCTTTGGTAAGCCTCCGGAACCTGGTCAGGTGTCCCGCCGAGCTCCTCTCGCATCGCCGTCTGGAGGACCCGGCCGTACGGCTCGCCCCAACGCTCCACGCAATCGTCGTTGCAGGGGACTCCAGGTAGCTGGTAGTAGCGACGCGCAAGGTTCGTGACGGAGTCCATAGCCACGGCACCGGCAAGCAGGTCCGGGTGGCGCGCGACGAGGAGTAGCGTCTCCTGGCCTCCCATGCTGGTTCCGAGCGCGTAGATGCGCGTCCGATCGATCCGGAGCCACGGGAGTGCCCGTGAAACGAGTTCGGGCATCCTCGCCAAGTCGTCGATCTGGCCCGCGTAGCCGTACGAGAGCTTCTCGAGTCGGCGGCCCATCCCATCCGGGTTGATGACCGCGAACTGCCCAGCTGCCGGCAGATCTCCCCAAAAACGTGCATTCGCCCGTCCGTCGCCGCCTCGCCCGTGAGGTGAGATCACGACCGGCAACAGTGGGTTCGCTCCAGGGCCATACCAGGCCGGGAGAACGACGTAGGCGAGGCGGTCCAGTCCGTTGTGGGCCGTGTACGAGATCGGCCACACGCGCACGCCACTCTCGGCGCCAGCCGAGCTTCCAGGCGCCGTCGCAAGTACGAGCGACGCGATCGCTGCGACGCCACAGGTGCGAAGAAGACAGGTTCGGAGACGGCGTTCGCGGGGCATGCCCGCGACGCTGCGCGGGCTGCCTCACAGCCGAGTCTCGAATCGCTCTCGACTCGCTCTCAAGAGAGTGCTAGCGTCATCCGCAACAAGCCGAAGGAGACCTATGGAGTTCCGGCTCCTCGGGCCGGTCGAAGTCCTTCGGGATGGCCGCCCGGTTGCGCTCGGTGGCGCGAAGCCGCGGGCATTGCTCGCCCTCCTCCTATTGCATGCGAACGAGGTGGTCTCGCGTGACCGCCTGATCGACGCTCTTTGGGGCGATCGGCCGCCCGGTACTGCCGGCCACAGCCTGGACGTGCAGGTCTCGAGGCTGAGGAAGGCTTTCGAGCCGGACGATCTCCTGCTGACACGGAGCGGCGGCTATGTGCTGCAGGTCGAGCCTGAGGAAATCGACGTGCATCGGTTCGAGCGGCTGCTCGAGGAGGGGCGTCGTGCGAATGCAGCGGGCAAGCCAGCAGAGGCGCGGCGGGCCCTCGAGTCTGCGCTCGGACTGTGGCGCGGCGCGGCTCTCGCTGACCTGTCGTTTGAGACGTTCACCCGGACCGAGATCGAACGGCTCGAGGAGCTCCGGCTCGTCGCGACGGAGGAGCGCGTCGACGCCGAGCTCACGCTCGGTCGCCACGACACGCTGATCCCCGAGCTCGAGGCGCTGACGGCAAAGCACCCGCTACGCGAGCGGCTACGCGCGCAGCTCATGCTCGCGCTCTACCGGGCCGGCCGGCAAGCCGAGGCTCTGCGTGTCTACAGCGACGCGCGCAAGCGGCTCGTCGAGGAGCTCGGGATCGAGCCGGGGCAGGCGCTCAAGGAGCTCGAGCAGGAGATCCTCCGCCAGGATCCGGCACTCGATCTACCACGCTCGGCGGCCGAGACGAGACGGCATCGCGCGCTGGTGGGCGCGGGAGCGCTCGTGCTCGCCGGTGTCGCGACCGCAGTCGTCGTCGGGCTCACACAGGGCGGGACCGAGAGCGCGCAGGCCCTTGCCGAAGCCGACTCCAACGTCATCTTGGCGGCAGACAGCGGCGAGCTCGTGCACGCGACCGCGGTGCGTGACACGGTGCGCGTTGCGTACGGCGAGGGTGCGCTCTGGAGCGTCTCGTCGACGGGCGAGCTGACTCGCCTCGATCCTGCTACCGGCGAGGAGGTGGCAAGGATCGGTCTCGGGATCAAGCCGAGCGGGCTCGCCGTCGGCGAGGGCTCAGTCTGGGTCACGGATAGGAACTCGCCGACCCTAATCCGCATCGATCCGACGGTGAACGAGGAGGTCGAACGCTTCCAGCTCCCGACGAAGGGACTAGGCACTAACCTGACAGGAGAGGTCGCAGTCGGCGCCGGCTCGGTCTGGGTCGGGCACGGGGGATTCAACCCCGGGGCGTGGGTCGAGCGCCTCAATCCGAAGACGGGACGCGTGCAGGAGCGCTTCTCGATCCTCGGTGGCGACGTCGACCACCTCGCCTTCGCCGAGGGCGCGCTGTGGGTCGCGAGCACGCCGTCGGGCGAGCTCAGGAAGATCGATCCGCAAACGAACGCCGTCGTCCTCACGCGGACCCTGCAGGCTCAGCTCTGCTGCGTCGCCGGGGGTGGAGGCTACGTGTGGGCCGCGACAAATCCCGAAGGTGTCGTCTGGAAGGTCACGACAAACGGCAGCGTCCTACCGACGATCGAGCTCCCGTCGACGATCTCGAGCCTCACCTATGCGGACGGAGCAGTCTGGGCGACGCTCGGCGAGGAGGGGAAAGTCGTCCGGATCGACCCGACCACTGACGAGACCCGCGTCTACGACCTCGGCCACGCCGTTACGAGCGTTGACGTGCGTGACGGGCTCCTTGTCGCCGGCGTACGGCACAGTCTCGAGGACGTGACCGGAGACCTATCCGGCGATTTCGTATGGGTCGGGCGGAAGGGGCCCGAGCTGTTCGACAGCGGAGCGCCCACGGAGCCCGCCTTCACGTTCCCGACGTGGGACGCCTGGCAGGAGATGTTCCACTACACGACCTGCGCGAGGCTCCTCAACTACGCCGACGAGGAGGGCGACGCGGGGCGAAGGCTCGTGCCGGACGTCGCGGAGAACCTCCCTGATGTCTCGGATGGAGGACGCACGTATACATTCAGGATCCGCGAGGGCTTCGGGTTCTCGCCTCCGTCCGACGAGGACGTGACGGCCGAGTCGTTCCGACATGCGCTCGAGCGCGGCATCGATCTAACGCGGCTCTTCGGCGACGACCTCTCCCCGCCGCTCGCAAACATCGTCGGTGCGGAGGCGTATCACGCGCGCAAGGCTCCCCACGTCTCTGGCTTCTCCGCCCGTGACGACGAGCTCGTCATCCGACTCCGCGAGCCCGCACCGGAACTGCCCTGGCTCACGGCCGCGGTGAGCTGCGCCGTCCCGCTCGCGACGCCCGTCGTCGAGGGCGGTCTCGAGAAGCCCGTTCCCTCGGCCGGGCCGTACTATCTCGCGGCGCTCACCGACTCGTTCGCGGTGCTGAAGCGGAACCCGAACTACGGCGGGTCGCGGCCGCAGCACCTCGACGCGATCGTCGTCGAGTTCAACGTCTCTCCGGCCGAAGCCGCGACGCGAATCGAGAGCGGCACACTCGACTACTTCCTCGAGTCCCAGAACCCGACGCTGACCCCGGACACGGCTGCTGCGCGCGCCCCAGGCGACCGGTACCGGCTCACGCCCTACAACCGGATCCAGTTCTTCGCCTTCAACTACGACCGGCCGCTCTTCGCGGACGTGCGCATGCGCCGCGCCGTCCAGTACGCGCTCGACCGCCAAGCGCTCGCGGGGGCAGACCCGGCAGCAGGCCTGCCGGCGACGCGTCTCCTCTACCCGAGCATCGCCGGGTACGACGACACGCCGCTGTATCCGATCAGAGGCGACCTTCGCACGGCACGCAAGCTCGCCGCGGGTCGAAGGGCGCCGGTCGTCGTGTACACCTGGGACGATCCGGGCTACAGCGACGCCTTCAACAGCGCCCTGCGCAACCAGCTGGCCGCGATTGGCCTCGACATGACCGTGCTTCGGGCGTCCAACCTGGAC
>JBOHAY010000070.1:0-7955 GCA_050697935.1 Gaiellaceae bacterium
ACATAGAGGACGACCGAGCCGCCGTCACGAGCTGGCTGCGGCACCTACGCGCGGGGGGTTGGCTGCTCGTCAGCGTCCCCGCCGGAGCCCACCGCTTCGCCGCTACCGACGTCAAAGCGGGCCACTACCGGAGGTACGACCGCTCCGATCTCGCCGGCGTGCTTGAGAGCGCAGGGCTCGAGCAGCTCCGGATCGCCGCGTACGGGTTCCCGCTCGGGTACGCGCTCGAAGCAGGCAGGAACCTCTACGCGAGCCGAGCCGCGAACACGACCTCGCTCGACGAACGCACGGCCGCGAGCGGCCGCTGGCTGCAGCCGCCGGCGTCGGCAGCGCAACTCACGCGCTTCGCGTCGCTTCCGTTCCGATACGCGCAGCGTCCGTTCGCGAGCACGGCCCGGGGCACGGGACTCGTTGCCCGCGCGCGCAAGCCTTCGTAGCGCTTCAGGCCGCGACGGCGCCGCGCAGGAAGTCCACGATCTCGCTCGTCGTTGCTCCCGGGCCGAAGACCGCCGCGACGCCGAGCGCTTTGAGCTCGTCCGCGTCGTCGGGCGGCACGGTTCCTCCGACGACGACAAGGACGTCCTCGGCGCCGTTCTCGCGGAGCCCGTCGACGATCCGCGGGACGAGCGTCATGTGCGCGCCGGAGAGAATCGACACCCCGACGGCGTCCGCATCCTCCTGGATCGCCGTCTCGACGATCTGCTCCGGCGTCTGGTGGAGACCGGTGTAGATGACCTCCATCCCTGCGTCTCGCAGGGCTCGGGCGATGATCTTCGCGCCCCGGTCGTGGCCATCCAGGCCGGGCTTCGCGATCACTACTCGTATCGTGCCCGGCACATGGGCAGAATACCGCGGTGCGCCTGACCGTCATCGGCTCGTCGCCGGCATGGCCGAACCCGGGTAGCGCTCACTCGGGCTACATGCTCCAGGCAGACGGGAGCCGCGTGCTGCTCGATTGCGGGCCAGGAGTACTCGGGCGCTTGCGTGAGCACGCAGAGTGGCCGGACGTCGACGCGATCGCAATAACCCACTTCCATCTCGACCACTGGGGTGATCTCGTGCCCTGGGTCTGGGGTAGCTTCTATCTCGCCTCGAGACGACCGATTTCTCGCCCAGCTCTCTGGGTCCAGCCCGGTGGCACTGAGTTCCTCGCCGGTCTCGGTGACCGGCTCGGCTTCCCCGACATGTTCGAGCGCACGTTCCACCTCGCCGAGTACGCGCCCGACGTGCCTTTCGAGATCGGCAAGCTCGCCGTCACGGCTCACCGTGTTCCTCACTACACGCTGCAGACGTACGCGTTCCGGGTGCAGGCGAGCGGAGTCGTGCTCGCATACTCGGGCGACTCGGCGCCGTGCGTGGAGCTCGTCGAGTCCGCGCGCGATGCGGACCTGTTCGTCTGTGAGGCGACACTGCTCCGAGGCGAGCTCGACGGCCAGCCACGCGGCCACCTCTCGCTCGACGAGGCCGTAGAAGCGTTCGAGGCCTCAGGCGCCAAACGCCTGCTCGTCACGCATCGTCCGCGCGAGCTGCCGACGCCCGAGCGGTTCGAGCTCGCCTACGATGGGCTCGAGCTCGATGTCTGACGCTGCGCCCCGCGAGCTTTCACCGAAGAAGGGATTGCCCGCTCGGATCCTCCGTTTGGTCGCGGAAGCTGGCAGTCGAACCCCGTCGCGGCAGCGTGATCATCTTCGCTTGGGCGCTCCGGCGCGACGCGAATGTCCGTAATGTGCTTGCATCGTCGAGCCCCAGCCTGGCGATGCGATGCGGTTGCCAGAGAGCAGACTCCTGCGCAGGCGAATGCTCGCGCGTTGCGGCGCGCGCGCGAGGACGATGGCGATGCCGCAGCAACGGCTCCTCGACGTAGCGATACGAGAGCACGGCCGCCGCGATCGACAGCGGTAGCCCGAACCTCCATCCCACAGCCACGAAGAGTGGCCAGTGCCAGACGTACAGCCCGTAGCTGATCTTCCCGAACCACCGCAGCGGTCTGCAGGAGAGCACTCGCGCAAACCACCAAGCCTTGTGCGCTGCGCCGGCGAACACAATCACCGAGGCAGGGATTGTGAAGAGCAAGATCGGCACCACGCCGTGCCCGGCGTGGTCGTATTCGACTGCGAGTGCAACCGCGAACGGCAACGCCAGGGTCCCGAGCCATGCGGGCATGTCCATGAGCCGGTACGTGAACACGATCCCGGCGATGCAGCCGAGAACGATCGACGTCATGCGGTACTCGCCCCCCGTCAGGACGACGAGCCCGACAAGGAAGAGCGCGATCGTCCATCCCCCGAGCCGAGCGCGAAGCAGCCCGAACAAGATGGCAGGCCACAGGATGTAGAACTGCTCTTCCTGACCGAGCGACCACAGGTGGCGGAGCTCCCAGGGCACGGCTTGGGCGTTCACGGCCACGACGAGATTCACGACGTACACGAATCCATAGAGCGACCCGGCAACCGAACGGGCAAGGTCGGTCTCGGCGCCGACGAGCGTCCACACAACCATCACAGCGAGGTAGAGACTGAGCATCGTGAAGAGGCATGGAAAGAGGCGGATCGCCCGCCGGCGATAGAAGGCTCGGAAGTCGACTGTCGCCGTCTCCCCCCACTCGTTCAGCAATAGCGACGTGATGAGGAAGCCCGAAAGGACGAAGAACAGATCCACGCCGAGCCACCCGCCCGGGATAAACGCCCCGGCATGTACCCCGAGCACGAGCAGAATCGCGACGCCGCGTACCCCGTCGAGCGCCGGCACGTGGCCCAGACGCCGCATAGGCGCACTTTACGGCTTGTGCCGCCCACACAACGAGCCGAAGTCCGGACGAGCCCGGGAGTCGGCGACCTGGCAATACCTGCCCGGACCGCCTGTGCCGCTCCCAACACGGCGAGCTGACCATCGACGTCCGCTGCAGAAGCCGACCTGGGGGGCCGATACCCTCAGATGACGTGATCTCGGTCGTCGTCCCTCTGCTCAACGAGGAGCGCTCGCTCGAGACGCTCTATGCCGAGATCGCGGCGGCGCTCGAGCCTTGGAGCGACGAGTTCGAGGTCGTCTTCGTCGACGACGGCTCCACCGACCGGAGCATGGAGGTCCTCACCCGCTTGAACGCCGAGACGACGAACGTCGTCGTTGTGCACCTCCGACGGAACTTCGGGAAGGCCGCAGCTCTCCAGGCCGGCTTCCTCGAGGCGCGCGGTGACATCGTCGTCACCATCGACGCGGATCTCCAGGACGACCCGGCCGAGATCCCGCAACTCCTCGCCAAGCTCGACGAAGGGTTCGACCTGGTCTCGGGCTGGAAGGCTCGGCGGAACGATCCGGTAGCTCGGCGGTTGTTCTCGCGAATGTTCAACTGGGCGACTGCGGTCGTCTCCGGCGTCCGGCTCCATGACGTCAACTGCGGGCTGAAGGCATACCGAGCCGAGGCCCTGCAGGGCATGCGGCTTTACGGGGAGCTCCACCGCTTCATCCCAGTCCTTGCGTCGTACCGCGGATTTCGCATCGCAGAGATTCCGGTCAACCACAGGGCCCGTCAGCACGGACGCTCTCGATACGGACCGGAGCGCTACTTCCGCGGCTTCTTCGACCTGCTCAGCGTCACCTTCATGGGGCGCTACCGCCATCGGCCGCTACATCTCTTCGGTGGCATCGGCGTCTTCATGGGAGCCGTCGGGTTTGTCATCCTCGTGTATCTCACAGTTCTCAAGCTGTGGGGCGAGGGGATCGGACAGCGACCCCTCCTCACTCTGGGTGTGCTTCTCATCGTGGTCGGGATCCAGCTCGTCTCGCTGGGCCTGATCTCGGAGCTCGTGACGTCGCAGCACGAGGAGCGTATGAGCGAGCGGGAACGATCGGCACAGATGATCGAGGAAGTCCTGCGCTAGTCGAGACGTGCAGGTTCTCTATTTCGGCACGTACGAGCGCCGCTATCCGCGCAACGCGCAGGTGATTTCTGCACTGCGACGCGCCGGAGTCGAAGTGGTCGAGCAGCACGTGCCGGTGTGGGAGAACGAGCGCGACAAGTTCTCGCCCGGGGTTCGATCGCTCGCCCGGGCCGTGGTGGCGGAAGGGCGACTCCTGTTCGCCTCGGCTCACGAGGCTGACGTTCTCATCGTCGGATACCCGGGGCACCTGGATCTGGTCGCGGCGAAGCGGGCGGCGCGAGGTCGGCCCGTCGTGTTCAACCCGTTGGTGTCGCTCGAGGACACCATGGTCGGCGACCGGGGCCTCGCGTCGCCGAGCTCGCTGCGTGCACGCGCTCTGCGCCTCGTCGATACGCGCGCATTCCGGCAGGCCGATCTCGTCGTGGCCGACACGGAAGCTCATGCACGCTACTTCGTCGAGCGCTTCGAGCTCGCTTCCGAGCGTGTTGCCTCCTGTTACGTGGGCGCCGACGATCGGCTATTCGTGCCCGGCCCGCGCGAGTACGAGCGGTTCCGTGTCCTGTTCGTCGGAAAGCTGATCCCGCTGCACGGCCTCGACACAATCCTGAGTGCGGCCGCGCTGTGCCCTGAGATCGAGTTCCATGTCGTCGGGAGCGGTCAGCTGGGGGATCTACTCGTCGACCGACCGAAGAACGTTCGCTGGGAGCCGTGGGTCGCCTACGAGAACCTCCCGGAGCTCTACCGATCGGCAGGGTGTGCTCTCGGAATCTTCGGCATGTCGGAGAAAGCGGCACGGGTGATTCCGAACAAGGCGTTCCAGGCGCTCGCGACCGCGACGCCTCTCATCACGTCGGACACGCCGGCGAGCCGCGAGCTCCTCGAGCACCAGCGCGACGCGCTCCTCGTGCCACCTGGCGATCCCCAGGCTCTTGCCGCCGCTGTCCGCCGGTTGGCGACGGGCTCGGAGCTTGCCCGCGACCTCGGTCTTCGGGGCAGAAGCACCTACGAAGTGCATGCGAGTGAGGACGTGCTCGGGCAGCGCTGGCGCGGGCTGCTCGAACTTCTCGTGGAGTGATGGGCGCGTCGAGCGGGCGCCGTCAGAAGACGGGCGTCTCGCGCCACACGCCCCACACGTCGCGGAGCGCATCGCACATCTCGCCGAGCGTCACGTAGTCGCGGGATGCATCGATGATCGGGGGCATCAGGTTGACGCCGTCCTTCGCCGCAGCTTCCTTGAGCGACGTCAGTCGAGACCCAACCACCGCCGAGTCCCGCCGGGCCTTCACGGCCGCGAGGCTATCGATCTGCTTCTGCTCGAGCGCCGGGTCGATCTTGAGGATCGGGATCGGATCCTCGTCGTCCAGCAGGTAGCGGTTGACGCCCACGACGACCCGCTTTCCCGACTCGACCTCCGCCTGGTAGCGGAATGACGCGTCGGCGATCTCGCGCTGGAAGAAGTTGTCCTTGATCGCGGCGATGACGCCACCGAGACGGTCGATCCGGTCGAAGTACTCGTACGCCTGCGCCTCGATCGTGTTCGTCAGGTGCTCGACGTAATAGGAGCCGCCGAGCGGGTCGATCGTGTTCACGGCTCCCGACTCGTGCGCGATCACCTGCTGCGTGCGGAGTGCAAGCCGCGCCGCTTCCTCCGTTGGGAGGGCGAGCGCCTCGTCGAACGAGTTCGTGTGCAGGCTCTGCGTGCCGCCGAGCACGGCGGCCATCGCCTCGAGTGCCGTGCGCACGATGTTCACCTCGGGCTGCTGTGCCGTCAGCGAGACGCCGGCGGTCTGCGTGTGGAACCGCATCAGGAGCGAGCGTTCGCTACGCGCGCCGAAGCGGTCGCGCATCTCCCGGGCCCAGATCCTGCGGGCCGCGCGGTACTTCGCGATCTCCTCGAAGAAGTCGAGATGCGCGTTGAAGAAGAACGAAAGGCGCGGGGCGAAGTCGTCGATGTCGAGGCCGCGCTCGACGGCGGCCTCGACGTACGCGAATCCGTCCGCCAGCGTGAACGCGAGCTCCTGCGCAGCGGTCGAGCCGGCCTCACGGATGTGGTACCCGGAGATCGAGATCGGATGGAAGAGCGGCATCTCCCGCGCGCAGAACTCGATCATGTCGACGACGAGCCGCATGGACGGCTCGGGCGGGAAGATCCACTCCTTCTGCGCGATGTACTCCTTGAGGATGTCCGTCTGCGCCGTGCCTCTCAGTCGCTCGCGCGGGACGCCCTGCTCCTCGCCGACGCAGACGTAGTAGGCGAGCACGATCGCCGCGGGGGAGTTGATGGTCATCGAGGTCGAGACTTCGCCGAGCGGGATTCCGGCGAACAGCGTCTCCATGTCGTCGAGCGAGTCGACGGCGACGCCCTCGCGACCGACCTCGCCGAGCGATCGCACGTGGTCCGAGTCGTAGCCCATGAGCGTCGGCATGTCGAAAGCGGTCGAGAGACCTGTTTGCCCGTGGTCGAGGAGATAGCGGAAGCGCTCGTTCGTCTCCTCCGCGGTGCCGAAACCGGCGAACTGGCGCATCGTCCAGAGCCGCCCGCGGTACATCGACGGATAAACGCCGCGCGTGAACGGGTACTCGCCTGGGTAACCGAGGTCGCGGGCGTAGTCGACGCCTTCGGTTTCCGGCGTGTGGAGGGGCTCGTTCTCGACCCCCGAGATCGTCGAAAAGAGCTCGTCTGAACGCTCTGGCGCGCGGTTGTAGACGTTGTCGCGCCAGGCATTCACCGAGTCAGCCGCGTCGCGGTCCTCGGTCGTCGCCATCGCGCCGCATTGTAGGGACGCACCGTCATTCGGGGTCCGACGCAGGGGTCTGACAGACCCCGGGACATGTCGCCGTGGACCTGAACACAAGAAAGAGGGATGGCTCGGCGCACGCCGTCCGCCGACGACATCCGCGTGCGGGTGTGGGCCCTCCTCACGGTTCTAATCGGCGCGATCGCGGCTGCCGCGCTCGTCGGCGCGTCGACCTCCGCAACCGCCGGCCGGGCCTGCGGCGACGCGACTGGAAACGGCGGATACGCATACGCAGGACACCAGGCGACGTACCGCGGCCATGGAGTGCGAGCCACGATCACGCCCGTCCGCGCGCCCAGCGTCGGCGCCGGCCATGTCGCAGGATGGGTCGGCGTGGGCGGTCCCGGGCAGGGCGCGAACGGCCAGGACGCATGGATCCAGGCTGGCATCGCGTCGATGCCCGGTATGGACCCGTTCATCTACGGCGAAGTGACGCGCGAAGGTCGCGACCCGGAGTTCATCCTCATCGAACAGGGTGTCCCTGTCGGTCGAAGCCACCGCATCGCCGTCCTCGAGATGTCCGGACGCGCCGGCTGGTGGCGCATCTGGGTCGACGACCAGCCCGCGACAGAGCCTGTACGGCTGCGTCAGTCGTCAGGTCGCTGGGCGCCGATCGCCACCGCCGAGAGTTGGAACGGCGGCGAGGCGGCCTGCAACGCATTCTCGTTCCGATTCGAACGCGTCTCGGTCTCCTACGGCGGAGGCGGTTCGTGGCGTCCGTTCGTAACCGGCCATCAGTTCCTCGACGGCGGCTACAAGCTGCGCGACCTTGCGTCCGCACCAGCTGAGACCGGTGCCTACCGCCGCAGCCTCGCGAGTGACAGCGTCATGCCTTACGCCTTCGTCGCGGCGTCGTCGTAGGCCGACAGCCAGCGCTGCTCCGGGTGAGGCGAGCCTCGCCCTACCGGACGATCTTGACGGGCGTCCCCAAGGGGACTCGGTTCCGGAGAAACTCGATGTTGTCGTTGTGCACGCGAATGCACCCGTGTGAGACCGCCTGCCCCAGGAGCGAGGGCCATGGTGTCCCATGCATCCCCACGATCCCTCCGCCCGGCCAGTCGGTGAGCTTCGAATACGCGCTCGTCTCGAAGGCATATGCACCGAGGATCGCCCATTCCGGGTCGATCGACGGGTTGAACTTCCAGGTGACGTAGAAGAGCCCGAGCGGTGTCTCGGCGCCCGGCTTGCCGACGGCGATCTTCCCCGCTCGCACGAGCCGTGCCCCGTCCCAGAACTCGAAGCGCTTCGCGCCGCGATAGACGATCAAGCGCTTCTGCAC
>JBOHAY010000071.1:0-8475 GCA_050697935.1 Gaiellaceae bacterium
CTGCGGCGAACAGCCGACCACCTACTTGGCGACTGATGCGGCACACATAGCCGCCGCATACGCGGCCGCCTTCAGGGATCCTTGCGCGATCGGAATCTGCGTGTTGGCGGATTCCGGAAAGGAGTAGCGACGGATGACACACAGCTTCGGCTCGATCGACGAGCTCGGTGAGGGTTACGGATTCCGCAAGGTGCGCAAGCCCCTCGGTGTGAGCGCGTTCGGCGTGAACGCTGTCGTGATGCCGGCCGGATACCTCGGCTTCCACCACTACCACGACACCCAGGACGAGCTCTACTTCGTCCACTCCGGCTCCGCGCGAGTGGAGGTCGAAGGAGAGGAGCGCATCCTTTGCCCCGGCGGTCTCTTCCACGTCGAGTCGACGACCCCCAGACGTGTCTCGAATGCGAGCGAGACCGACGATCTCGTCCTGCTCGTCGTCGGCGGCAAGGGCGGCTACGTCGAGCGCGACGGGCACATGGTCGACGAGGCCGACATCGCAAGGCGAGCCGGGTTCGGTAGCTCCAGCGGATGACGAGTCAGACGACGCGATAGAGGCGCCAGCGGTCGGCGACGCCCTTCAGCTCGTGCTCGCCGCGATCCGCGAAAGCGAGGCCGGAGCCGACGACGAGATCCTTGACCGTTTGCGACACGAGCACCTCGGAGGGCTGGGCAGCGGCACCGACGCGTGCGCCGATGTTGACCGCCATTCCTCCGACCTTCCCGTCGATGAGCTCGCACTCGCCGGTGTGGAGTCCTGCCCTGACCTCGATTCCGAGGAGCTTCACTTCGTCAACTATCGCCTGCGCACAGCGAATCGCGCGTGCGGGCCCGTCGAAGCTCGCGAGGAAGCCGTCCCCGGCCGTGTCGACCTCGGTGCCGCGGAAGCGTTCCAGGAGCGCCCGTACATGTGCGTGGTGGCGCTCGGTGAGCTCGCGCCATCCCGCGTTCCCGAGCTCGGCAAGCTTCTCGGTCGAGCCGACAATGTCGGTGAAGAGCACGGTTGCGAGGACGCGTTCGAGTACCGCCGATTCGTGTCGTACGTCGGCCAGGAAGGAATCGATCGCACGCAGGACGGATGCGTGGTCGCCGGCCCACGGGGAAGCGTCGATCCCCGGGAGCTCCACGAGCCTTGCACCCGGGATCCGCTCGGCCAAGAATCGTGCGGACTGCGTCCAGGAAGGCTCTTCCGCGTTGGCGTCCGGCCGGAGAAGCACGAGCGTCGGGACGTGGATCGAGGTGAGGATGGGTCGAACGTCGGTGTACATGTACTTCCGTGCCGAAGCGACCGCTGAGCCGAGCGCTTCGGACAGCACGTTGTAGC
Source organism: Gaiellaceae bacterium (assembly GCA_050697935.1). Taxonomy (GTDB): domain Bacteria; phylum Actinomycetota; class Thermoleophilia; order Gaiellales; family Gaiellaceae; genus GMQP-bins7. Next base: position 1,322 of record JBOHAY010000071.1, read on the forward strand.
GATACCACCACTCCACGGCCGCGGGGTCCTCCGCCAGCGTGGGATCGCGCATGCGAAGGTCGTCGCGGAGGCTCTCCCGCGTGAACCAGGTCCGGAGCCATTCCTCCTGCTCGTCGAACTGGGTCTCCGTCCACTCCCACGGTGTCTCCTCCGACCAGAGGAAGTTCGCTGCCGTCCGATACAGCATCAACGCGGCAGTGCGCTCCGGATAGGTGGCGGCGAACATGCAGGCGACGAACCCGAGTTCGTCGGTCGCCAGGATCGCGGCCTGCTCCGAACCCGCGGTGTCGAGAAGGACACGAACGTCCTCCATCATCGTCTCGAGCGGCCAGACGTCGCGCGGCGTGGAGCGCTCCGAGCAGCCTCGACCGCGCGGATCGGTGATGATCAGGCGCCGCTCGCGCGCGAGGCCGCGCAGAAATCGGGCCATGGCCGAGTGATCCCAGCTCAGCTCGACGTTCGAGATCCACCCAGGGAGGTAGACGAGATCGGGAGAGCCGTCCCCGAGAACCTGGTACGCGAGCGTCGAATCGCCGCTCCACACGAACTGTGTCTCGGGGCGATCCACGCCCGCAATCCTTACCCCTTTGTCGCAGTGAATACCAGGTCGCGAGCGAACAGTCGCGCGTTGGCCGGTGCGTAGCGACCACCGACGAAGCTCAACTCCACCTGCTCGAACACAGAAAGCAGCTGGCGTATCGCCGCAGGCGAGAACATGCGCAGGTGCGTGGGGTCGTCTTCCGGCGGCTTCCCGCGCAGGAACCGCAAGCGGCTCTGCATGCGGAAGGCATTCGGTACGGAGCCGACGAGCACACCGCCTGAACGCAACACGCGTCGGATTTCGGCGACGAGCGCGTCGGGGAACTGCAGATGCTCGAAGAGCTCCCCAGCAACCACGGCGTCGAAGCTCGCATCGTCGAACGGAAGCGGCTCTTCGACGTTCGCCTGCACGGGCTGGATTCCGAGCGCCTCGGCCTTGGCGAGTGCCGCCCGGTCGACATCGAGTCCGACGACCTCGTTCCCGTCGAGGAAGTGGCGGGTCAGAGCCCCAGCGCGACAGCCGAGGTCGAGGACTCGCTTCCCGCGCCCTATTGCGGCGACGAAGAGCGGGATCCGCTCCGGTACGAAGACGAACTCCCCATCGAAGCGTCGCTCGCGGTGATGCTGCTCGTAGCGGTCGGAGAGCTCGTCGGTCACGCGGAGCCGACGGCGGCCTCGTGCCCAAGCGAGGCTATCGTCCGCCGCAGGCCGTCCTCGAGCGCGATCTCCGGGCTCCAGCCGAGGATCTGCTGCGCGCGGGTGATGTCCGGCTGGCGGACCTGCGGATCGTCGACCGGGAGTGCCTCGAACACGATCTCGCTCGAGGAACCGGTGAGCCGAACGATCGTCTCCGCGAGCTCGAGAAGGGTCTTCTCGTCGGGATTGCCGAGATTTACCGGAAGGTGCTCCTTCGACTCGGCGAGCAGGATGATCCCGCGAATCAGGTCGTCCACGTAGCAGAAGCTCCGTGTCTGCGATCCCGCACCGAAGACCGTGACCGGCTTCCCGTCGAGCGCTTGGCGCAGAAACGTCGGAATTGCCCGCCCGTCGTTCGCCCTCATGCGCGGCCCGTATGTGTTGAAGATGCGAACGATCGCGGTGTCCACCCCCTGCTGGCGGCGATAGGCCATCGTGATCGCCTCCGCGTAACGCTTCGCCTCGTCGTAGACGCCGCGCGGCCCGATCGGGTTGACGTGTCCCCAGTACGTCTCGGGTTGCGGGTGCACCTGCGGGTCGCCGTACACCTCGCTCGTCGAGGCGAGGAAGAACCGGGCGCGCTTGAGCTTCGCGAGCCCGAGCGAGTGGTGAGTTCCGTAGGAGCCCGTCTTGAGCGAGTGCAACGGCATGCGCAGATAGTCGATCGGGCTCGCGAGCGCCGCGAGGTGATAGACAAAGTCGACAGGCCCGTCGACGAGAATGGGCTCGATCACGTCGTGGTTCACGAACGTGAACGCCTCGTCGCGGAGATGGTCGATGTTCTCGAGCGTCGAAACGACGAGGTTGTCGACACAAAAGACCCTGTGGCCGCGCTCGAGTAGCTCCTCGCAGAGGTGCGAACCGAGGAATCCGGCGCCGCCGGTGACGACCGAGGTCGGCATCGTCGCGATGGTATCGACGCCGGCGGCCGGTTACGTGAGCCAGTTCTCGACGCGGAGGCCAGGCACCCGCTCGAAGTGACGGACGTTGCCCGTGATCAGCGTGAAGTCTCGCGTCAGGCAGATCGCCGCGATCTGGAGATCTGCATCCTCGAGACGCTGCCCCACGGCCTCGAGCTCCACCCGAATCTCGGCGTAAGCGCGTGCCGCCGACTCGTCGAACTCGACGATCGACACCTCGCCTGCGACGTACTGCTCGATCGTCCGCAGGAGCGACGGACTCCGCCGCTTGACCGCGCCGTAGAGCAGCTCGGCGAGCGTGATCGCAGTCGTGAAGTGACTCTCGGCCGTGAGCTCAGCGAGCCGGCGCTGCGCAGCGGGCGGAGCGCCGGTCCTCAGAAAGACGCTCAAGACGTCGGTATCGAGACAGATCACACGTCGTCGAAGTAGGGCATGGGACGCGGCGGGTAGTTCTTGCGATCCGCGACGACGCGTTGCATCTCCTCGTACCACTCGTCGGCGCCCTCGACCCCATCGAGGACACCCATCAAGGCGAGAAAGCCGCGCTTCTTCGGGGGCGCATTCTCGTCGACGGCAGCCTCATGGGCGGGCACGAGCGCCAGCACGGGCCGCCCGCGCCGGGTCACGAGAAACCGCTCACCACGGCCCACACGCTCGATCAGCTCGGAGAATCTCCGCTTGGCGTCCGCAACGCTCACCTCTTCGGTCATGATGACATCTTGCCCCTCGGATGTCATTATGTCCACTCGGGACGCGTCTCAGCGCAGGTCCTTGTTCGCCTCCATGTCGAACCACATGGCGAAGAGCGTCATCTGCAGCCCCGCGATCAGCAGGACCGCTACGAGGACGATCGTCGGCGTCGTGATCTGGTTTCCCGCGATCCGGAGCACAGCCTCGACGACGCCGAGCGCGAGCCCGGCGAGCGTCATCAGCACACCGAATGAGTAGAAGAACACGAGCGGGTGGAAGTCGCGGATCACGTACTTCTGTCCCATCCGCCACCAGAAGGCCTTCAAGAGCAGCCACGAGATCCGGGGAACGACCGAGCGCAGCTTGATCCCCGACTGCTCGCCGACGTCGTAGATGGGCCGCGAGGGCACGTCTCGCACGCGCGCGTTCTGCACGTTCAGGTGCACGAGCAGGTCGTTCGGAAAGCCGTAGCGCGGGTACAGACGGTCGAGGTCGAGCCGCCGCAGCGCTTCCAGTGACAGAGCCGTGTACCCGGCCTGCGAGTCGGCGACGTGCCAGTAGCCGGACGCGATCTTGGTGAGGAGCGAGAGTACGGCGTTGCCGAGGTAGCGCGTGCGCGGAATCACCTTCCACGCCTCGCCCGAGACGAGCCGATTCGCCTTCGCGTACTCGACCTCACCGCGTGCCACCGGTTCGACGAGCCTCTGGAGCTCCGCGGGATCCATCTGGTTGTCCGCCGCCATGACACATGTCACATCGATCTCGTCCTCGAGGGCACGTCGATATCCGGTCGCAATCGCTGCGCCGACGCCCGCGTTCCTCTCGTGACGAATGAGCTGCACACGAGAGTCGCCGACGGCCTCGGCTGCCGCGGTCGTCCCGTCGCGTGACGCGTCGTCGACGACGTAGACCTGGTCGACGAAATCCGGTATCCCGCGAATCGTCTCGCCGACGAGGCGCTCCTCGTCGAACGCGGGCACGACGACCGCGACCCGCTTGCCCTCGAGCATCAGGAGGAAGCCGAGGCCGCCCGGTGCCGCCGCGCCGCGATCGGATCGGCGACGAGCGCGGCCACAGCGCCGATGAGGAGCCCGATCAGTGCGCCGATCAGGAGTGACGTCCGGCTGGACCGCGCCGTGGTCTTTCCGGCCGCGGCAGGCTCGACGACGCGGCTCTTCTCGACGCTCTCGGCGAGATTCAGAAGCTGGTTTGCCTCGAACCGGTCGTCCTGCAGTGCAGCGCGGCGGGCGTCCGCAGTCGTGATGACCGAGTTCAGGTTCGCCGTGACGAGCAGCCGTTGATCCAGCGGAATCGAGCGATCGGCGAGGATTGTGGCCTGCTGCTCCTGAGCTGACGCGATCCGGGCGTTGACCTCGTCGAGCTGCACCTGGATCGACTCGACCTGATCTTCCAGCAGCGCCACCTTCTCGGTGACGTACAGCGACACGCGCTCCGTGACGCGCCGTGCGAGCGCGTCAGCGGCGAGCTCGACCTTTCGCTTGCCGGATCCCTTGACGGCAATCTCCATGAGCGGGTTGATGCCGCGCAACTGCCCTGCCGCGAGAAGCTCGCGCGTCGAGATCGAGGAGCGGAGCTGCGACTCCGCAATGCCGCTCACCGCGGATGCCCTCTTTATGGCCGCCTCGGAGCGGATGATCTCCCCGACGGTACGGGGGTTGGTTGCGAGGCTCTGGATCTGTCCACCTCCGAGGGGAGCGAACGGCTGACCGAGGTACACGATCGTCTGAGCACGCCAGACGGAGCCGGCGGAAACCGCCAGTGCGAGCCCGATGATCGCACCCACGAGGAGGCCTCCTATCGGGAGCCACCACCGCAACCTGAGGCGCTGCCAGGCGGACGAGAGATCGACTTCCTGCTCGTCCTCCAGCCCCGAAGCCGTATGGACGTCCGTCATGCGGCCGCGACCCTATCAGCGGCCCAACGCCATTGAGCGGCCAGGCCCGCCTCGAACGGCGTTCGCGCCTCCCAGCCCAGCTCGTGTTTGATCCGTGACGTGTCCGCCGCCGTGCGAGTCGCGTCTCCCTCGCGACGCGGCGAACGGACGATCTCGAGCCGTCGCCCAGCGATCGAGGCGAGCGCCTCGATCGCCTGGAGCATGGACACTTCCGAGCCACCACCCACATTGAGGGTCGAGCCCGATCCCCCACGCTCCATCGCGGCGATTGTCGCATCGACTGCGTCGTCGACATACGTGAAGCTCCTCGACTGGGCTCCGTCCCCGAAGAGCTCGAAGGAGCGACTCTCGGCAAGAGCGGCGACCATCGTTGCGAAAGCCATGTCAGGCCGCTGGCGAGGCCCGTAGATCGTGAAGTAGCGGAGCGTGACGACGTCGAGGCCGAATTCCTGCCGATACGCCTGAGCCAGGTGCTCGCATGCGAGCTTCGTGATCCCGTACGGGGAGAGGGGGCGCGGAACCGTGTCCTCGGGCGTCGGATACGAGGCCGCATCACCGTAGATCGACGACGACGATGCAAATACCGTGCGGACGCGAGCCTGGGCGGCCGCTTCGAAGAGCCGCTGGCTCGCGAGGATGTTCTGGCGAACGTAGACGGGGAACACGCTCCCGAAGCTCCTGACGCCCGGCTGCCCGGCCAGGTGGAAGACACCGTCGACCCCGTCGAGGCCGAGGACGTCGTTGACGAGGTCGACCCTCTCGACCGGCAGGCCACGCGCGTTCTCCTCCTTCAGCGCCAGGTCGTAGTAATCCGTGAACGCATCCCAGCCCATGGCGTCATGCCCCCGCTCGAGGAGTGTGCGAAGCAGTTGCGAGCCGATGAACCCGGCGGCACCCGTGACGACGTAGCGCATGGCCCGGGAATGCTAGAGGCCAGAGGGAACAAAATCGCGCAGCGACCGCGAAGCGGGCGCCTTCAGGGATCTACGCGCGATCGGAATCCGCGCGTCAGCGGATTCCGGTCTTGCGCAAAACTCAGGCGAGCGGCAAGAGCGGACGGAGCTGACCGTCACCGTCGCGCTCCAAACAGACCTCCGAGAAGAAGCGCGTCATGAGGACGCCCTCCTCGAACTCGCCGAGCCGCGGTTCGGGGCTCTCGCCGCGGGCGAGCGCAAGCGCGAGCTCGGGGTAGCGGCTTCCGGCCGCGAGCGGAAGCGGAAATCCGCCACCGAAGCGGGTGTTGACGTCGGTGACAGGGAGGCTTCCATCGGGCTCGCGGAAGCACTGCACGTTCGCGGGCCCTTTGATACCGACGGTTTCGGCGACCCGAGCGCCGTGCTCGATCAGCTCCCGATCCTGGATCGAGGCGCCCTTGATCGACTCCCCGCCCTTCGAGAGCAGCATCGTCCGCGGAATCGCGTTGAGACAGCGTCCGTCCATATCGCTGAACACGTCGATGGAGAACTCCTCGCCGAGGCAGCGCTCCTGCACGAACGACGGCGCGGTCGTATAGCGGAGAAAGAACTCGAGTTGCTCGGAATCGTCGGCGCGGTAGATATGACGCGAGCCGAAACCCTCTCGAGCCTTGACCAGCAGCGGGTAGCGGGCGTCGGACGGAACCGAATCGGGAAGCCAGCTCCCAGGTGACGGGATCCCGTGCTCGACGAAGAACTCGTGCGCCTCGAGCTTGTCGGACATGCGCGCGCACGCGTCCGCCTCGGGCAGGAGCAGGAGGGCCGGCGCGAGCTCGTCCCGCGCACGAGAGAGCACGGGATGGTCGAGATCGTTGAGCGGCACGATGAGGCGAACGTCGTGCTCATGGATCAGCGCCGCGAGTGCCGCCACGTAGGCGGGATCCGCGATTCGAGGGACGATCGCCTGCAGATCGGCGTGGTAGAGCGCCGGGGCGAGCGGATCGGCATCGGCGCCGAGCGCGACGGCTCCGGCGGCTTGAAACGCTCTGACGATGTCGACGCGCTGGCCCGCGCACGTGAACAAGACCACCACGAGCGTGGAGAGTACTCGGAGGACTTCGCAGCGACCCGGCTAACGTGAGCCGGCATGCCGACGTCCAACCGACCGATCCGGATCCTGCGCGTCATCGCCCGGTTGAACATGGGCGGGCCGGCGATCCACGTCGCCAACCTCGCCGCCGGGCTCGAGACCCGCGGGTACCACACGACGCTCGTCGCGGGCAGCCTTGCCCGCGGGGAGGACTCGATGGACTTCCTGGCCGAGCGGCTGGGGATCGACGTCGTGAGCGTTCCGGAGCTCCAGCGCGAGGTCTCCGTGCTTCACGACGCGCGCTCGGTGCGGCACATGACGGCGCTCATCCGGCGCGAGCGGCCGCACATCCTGCACACGCACACGGCGAAGGCAGGCGCGATCGCGCG
>JBOHAY010000072.1:0-19723 GCA_050697935.1 Gaiellaceae bacterium
AGGAGCGCGCGCCGCTCCACCGACAGATCGAGTCCGGCGACTGCGGCGCTGCAGCCGCGTATCTCCTCTCGGAGGACGCGAGCAACGTAACCGGCACGACGCTTTACGTCGACGCCGGGTACCACGCAATGGGCATGTAGAGGTGTGCCGCCCCACTGCGATCGTGCACGCCCACCTAGCGGCGTCACGGGCGCCGACCCTACTCTTCTGTGGCTATCGCGGATGGCTCGGGGGGCCGCTCGTGAGAGCCACGATGGCATAGAGCACCGCTACGAGGGCGATCATCCACATGATCATGAGAATGACCCAACCCCAGTCCCATCCATGCAGCAAGAAGTGCATCGCAGCCTCCTCGTGTTGTGACTAACCGCAGCATTCGCCGGGGCGTGCGCAGACGAATCGCGAGCTGGCCACATCGCCGGTTCGCGTAAGTACTGATTCCGGGCTGGGAGGCGCTCCAGCTCGACGAGCCGCGGCGCGACGACCACAACGCCCGTAGAGTTTCAGATTCAGCTCGGGCGACCCTGTCGTCGCTTCGGCTTCGCGGGGCTGATCGTGGCATCGGATCCTGGGTAGAAGAGCGATTGATGTTCCTCGTCCCAACGGACGCGATAGTGCTCATGGCCGCTGGCACCGAGGACTTCGACTATCAGCCCCGTGCGGCCAGGCTTGCCCACGCCTTTCCCGTGAACCACGACCCAGTCGCCCGCCTTCGCACGACCCGGCTTCGCCTCAGCCATCTTGTCCTCCTCTCGGTGAGTCGACCGGTCGAGTATCCGATCACCGGCCGTGCACAGCCATCCGTGCGCGACCCGATCTCTCCTGCGGCTTTCCGCCTACGCGGCGAGTAGCGTGAGCTCGCTCACCGGGTGAGAGTCCGGCGGCGCAGCGCCTTGACGCCTTCGATGAGCACGGTCGGAATGAGCGCGAAGGCAGCGACGATTGTGAGCTCGGCGGGTCCAAGCTGCTCCGTGCCGAATGGGCCGTTGAGCGCAGGAACGTAGATCGTCAGCGCCAGTAGCGCTGCCGCCACCGCCACACTTGCAACCAGGGAATCGTTTCGCGGACCTCGCCAGGCAGCGGCTCGGGTCGAACGGATCGAGAACACGAAGAAGAGCTCGGCGAGCGCGATCGTGGCAAACGCCATGGTCTGCGCGGCCTCCGGAGCGAGTTCGCGGCCGATGACAAATGCACCGGTGGCGGCTAGACCCACCGCCATCCCTGCAAACGCAAGGGAAACTCGAAGCCGTCGCGGGAACAGCGTTCGGTGGCCGCGCGGCGGGCGGCGCATCGTCCCCGCAGAGGCGGGGTCACGCGAGAGCGCGATTGCCGGCAGTCCGTCGGTCAACAGGTTCACGGTCAGGACCTGCACGACCGTCATCGGGACGCCGATGCCGGCGAGCACGGCCACTCCGAAGAGAACGACCTCGCCGAAATTGGCCGAGAGCAGGAAGGCCACGAACTTCCTGATGTTGTCGTGAATTCGACGGCCCTCGCGGATCGCCGCGACGATTGTGGCGAAGTCGTCGTCGGTGAGCACGATGTCAGAGGCCTCACGTGCGGCCTCGGTGCCGCTTTGACCCATGGCAATTCCGACGTCCGCTCGTCGCAGCGCGGGCGCATCGTTGATCCCGTCGCCGGTTACCGAGACCACGTGGCCGGCTTCCTGTAGCGCCTCGACAAGGCGGAGCTTGTCCGCCGGCGTTACGCGCGCAAAGACCTCGTGACTTGCGGCCGCCTCGCGAAACTCCGCCTCGTCCATCCTTTCGAGCGCTCCGCCGGTGAGCGGCCGCTGGTCGCCGAGCTCGAGCGCCTGCGCGATCGCGGTCGCGGTTACCGGGTGGTCACCGGTAAGCATGGCGACCTTGATCCCTGCTTCTCGAGCCTGCCGGACCGAGTCGGCGGCAGTGGGGCGGAGCGGGTCACGCAAGCCGACCAGACCGAGCAGCTCGATTCCATCATCGAGCTCTTCGTCGCGCGGAAGCGCGCCGTCGAGCCATCGTTCCCCCACCGCCAGCACGCGCAGTCCGTCACGCGCCCACCCCACCGCCTCGGCGAGAATCCACCGGCGCTCCCGATCGCTGGAACGTGAGTCCTCGACCAGCGTCTCGGGTGCACCCTTCACGACCAGGCGAAGCCTTCCGTTCTCCTCGTAGACGGCCGTCAGCCGTTTCCGCCATGGATCGAATGGCAGCTCCAGCACGAGTCGACGGCCGCGGGCGACTCGAGGGTCGGGCACACCGGAGGCGGCCAATGCGAGCAGGAAGGCACCGTCCACCGGGTCCCCCGCCACTCGGGCGTACTCCGCTCCCTGGATGAGCTCGGCGGTCGAAGCGAGACAGCCCGCCTCGAGCACCTCGTCGTCGCTCCGCCCGGAGAGCGACATCACTGTCGCTACGCGGAGCTGGTTGATCGTGAGCGTGCCGGTCTTGTCGGCTGCGATCACGGTTGCCCCGCCGAGTGTCTCGACTGCTGCGACTCGGCGCACGATCGCTCCGCGCGCAGCCATCGCCCGGGCACCCTGAGCGAGTGCGATCGTCATGGTCGTCGCCAGGCCTTCGGGAACCGCGGCGACGGCGACCGACACGCCGAGAAGAAACGCCGCGTCGAGCGAAGAGCCGCGGCCAAGCATGCCGAGCGTGAGGAGTACCGTCACTGTAAGCCCGAGTGCGACCATCGCACCAGAAAGCCGCCCGAGCTCTTGTTGCAACGGCGTCAGGGGAGGCTTCGCCTCGGCCGTGAGGCGCGCGATCGTCCCGATCTCGGTATTCCCGGCAGTCGCTGTGACCAGTGCTCGGCCTCGGCCTCGCGTCACCCCGGTTCCCGCAAAGACCATCGATGTCTGCTCCGCGAGCGGTGTCTCGGGTGCGACGGCGGTCGTGGTTTTCAACGTGGGGACGGACTCCCCCGTCAGCGCCGACTCGTCGAGCTCGAGCCGCGCAGTGAAGATCAGCCGCGCGTCCGCCGCAACGCTATCCCCCTCTCGCAGGACGATCACGTCACCCGTGACGATCCGCTCCGCACGCACTTCCTGCTCGCGTCCGTCACGGATCACCGCCGCCTTGCGGTCGATCGCGCTGCGCAGCGCCAGCACCGCTCGCTCGGCGCCGGCCTCCTGAAAGAAGCCGAGTACCGCGTTGAGAGCGACGATTGCGGCGATCACGAACGCTTCGAGCTGCTCACCGATCGCGAACGAGACCGCAGCTGCAGCCACCAAGAGCGCCATCAGCGGGTCTGCGAGCTGATGCAACGCGATCGCCGCGTAGGCTGGCCCTCCTGACGTCGGGAGCCGATTCGGCCCCAGCTCGGTGAGACGTCTGGCAGCGACCTCCGTTCGGAGCCCCTTGGCGGCATCGGCTGCGAGCTCGCGGGCCAGGTCCTCCGGTGAACGAGCGTGGGCTCGAGCCGGTGGGCTCATCGAGTGCTCTTCGTGTGCCACGGTTGCGCGACGCATGCTCGGCGTCGCCTTACCCGCTCGTGAGGCCTGACGCGAGCGCCCCGATCCCGAAGGCGACTGCCGCAGCGGATGCGCCGACGAGCAGCATTTCAGCGCCGCTGCGTACCCATCCGAGCCTCGTAACGAGCGCCCGCGCTGCGCCGACGGTGAACAGCGTGGCCATGGTCAGAACGACTGCGACCGGGAAACGGTGGGCCTCCGAAAGCGGAAGAACGTAGGCGATTAGTGGGACGGTGCCGGCCGTGAGAAAGCCGACGATCGTTGCGCCGCCATGCCGTGCCGCCTCCAGTCGGTCGGCGCGTTCCGCGGCCGCCGCGTACGAGCGGCGGGAAAGGAAGTTGCTCGCACCCATGGAGAAGCCGTCTGCGACCAGGTTGGCGAAGCCGAGGATGAGGATGATCTGCTCCGAGAGATCTGCCCCGACGACACCGCAGACGACGGCAAAGGTGGTGATGATCCCGTCGTTCGCTCCGTAGACGAGGTCGGGCAGGTAGTGGCCGACGGCGGCTGGGATTGCCGACTCGCCACCTCGTCTCCGCGAGACCGTAGTCACACCCTCCAGGTTGGGGGGTCGCGACAGCCGCGGCATCCGAAAACAAGCCGCTCCCGACTACGGCTTTTCCACAGCCTCTTCGGTCGTGGCGGGACGGTGCAGGCACCACCGTCAGTTTCGGTATTTCCCCGAAGAACGGTTCCGCGCTCGCGCCGATGCCGAATACACGCAACAGAAACAGCATGTGCCCACGCTGAACAGCTTCGGGAAGGAGCTCGCGATGACGACATATGCCATCCCTGCACCGGCCGTGCTCTCCCTCGACTCCGCGCGAGTCGAGGACGTGATGCACCCGGGCGTTTACACATGTTCGTTCGAGACGCCGATCACAACCGTGGCGCGCACCATGGCCACGCATCGGGTTCACTGTGTCGTCGGCCTCGGAGACGTGACCGACGACGACACGCGTGTTTGGGGGCTCGTCTCCGACCGCGACGTGGTCGCCGCGGCTGCGACGGACGACGCGCATCGTACGGCTGGCGGCTCTGCCGCCACCGAGGCCGTCACCATCGGCCCCCGCGAGGGTGTGCGGCGAGCCGCCGAGCTCATGAGCGATCACGGTCTGTCGCACCTTCTCGTGGTCGAGCCAGGGTCGGATCGGCCCCTCGGGGTCATCTCGACGCTCGACATCGCCGCTGTGGTCAGCGGCTTGACGACGCGCGCGCACTCTCGAGGCGGGACACGTGTCGACGAGCTGATGACGACGCCTGTCACCACCGTCGCACCCGAGGCCTCGCTGAAGGAAGTGGCGGCGCTCCTCGTCGGGCACGGCATCTCGGCCGTACCGGTGGTGTGCGGCGCCGAGATAGTGGGCGTGCTCTCGGAAGCCGACATCGTCGAGGAGGAACGAGGGCCTACGGGCGAACGAAGCGGGTTCTTCAGCTGGCTCGTGAGACGAGACCGAAAGAGGCTTTCGTCGCCCGCGCGAACCGCCGGCGACGCGATGACTGCGCCGGCGATCACCATCGACTGGTGGCAGTCGGCAGCTGCGGCAGCGAAGCTCATGACCGAGCGGCGGGTCAAGCGGCTCCCTGTGGTCAAGGACGGCAAGCTTGTCGGCGTCATCTCGCGGTTCGACCTCATACGTGCATACGCTCGACCGGACGCCGAGATCGAACGCGAGATCGAGGAGCGGGTGATCCTCAGAGGCTTCTGGCTCGAGCTCGGGGATGTTGCAGTGACCGTTCACGGTGGAGAGGTGACGCTGAACGGAACGGTTCATTCCGACGCCGACGCGGAGGTGCTAACGAGGCAGGTTCAGCGGGTGCCTGGAGTCGTGTCCGTGAGGTCGTCTCTTACGGCGCGCCATGCAGGCTGAGACGCCTGCTACGACGCTCCTCGGGACGCTGCCTGCCACCTTCACGCCCGCCGAGCTCGATGCACTGCCCCCTGCGGACGTTGCCCGCAGGGCCGAGACCGTCGGCGTCGCAAAGGCGCGAATGCCGGCGCTCGACGTGTTCGTTCTCGCCGTGCTGGCCGGCGCGTTCATCGCGCTGGGAGCGATCTTCGCGACGACTGTATCGACCGGTGGGGGTGCGTTGCCCTTCGGCGTTGTCCGTCTCCTCGCGGGGCTGACGTTCTCGCTGGGCCTCATCCTCGTGGTCGTCGCCGGCGCCGAGTTGTTCACCGGCAACAACCTGATCGTCATGGCGTGGGCAAGCCGCCACGTCTCCTCGGCTCGGCTGCTCGGCAACTGGACGATCGTCTGGATCGGGAACTTCGTCGGCGCGATCGGGACGGCGATCATCGTCTATTTTTCGGAGCAGTACACCTTCGGCGACGGCGCGGTTGGGCAAACGGCGCTCTCGATCGCGACCGCGAAGACGAGCCTCGGCTTCGTCGAGGCCGTCGCGCTCGGGATGCTCTGCAACGCGCTCGTGTGTCTCGCCGTCTGGCTCACCTATGGCGCGCACACGACGACGGACAAGATTCTCGCCGTCATCGCTCCGATAGGAGCCTTTGTCGCCGCCGGTTTCGAGCACTCGGTCGCGAACATGTACTTCATCTCGATCGGGCTTCTGATCAAGACCGACGACGCTTTCGTCGCGAGCCTCGATCCGGCTCCCGATCTTTCAGGGTTGACCTGGAGAAGCTTCTTCGCTGACAACTTGCTCCCCGTGACAATCGGGAACGTCGTGGGCGGTGCAGTGATGGTCGGCGCCGTCTACTGGATCGTGTACTTGCGCCCACGGGCGCTGGACCCTGCGGCCGAGACGGGCGCGAACTCGACGAGGTAGCCGGGCGCCGGGCGCGCGACAGAGAGCACCTCGCACCGTGCGGAGAAGTACGGACACGTCGACCGCGGTGGCTCGGATGCGCTTGGTCGCAAGTGGCGAGACCCTGGACGTGTGTTCCAGGTGCGCATCCACGGACGAGGTGGCCAGGGAGTCGTCACGGCAGCCGAGCTGCTCTCGGTCGCGGCGTTCCTCGAGGGTCGAGAAGCGCAGGCGTTCCCGACGTTCGGATCCGAGCGCACCGGCGCGCCGGTCGTCTCGTTCTGCCGCATCGACGACAGGACGATTCGTGCGCGGGAGCCGATAACGGAGCCCGACGCGGTAATCGTCCAGGATCCGACCCTCGTGCACCAGGTCGACCTGTTCGACGGCCTGGGACTGGACGGGTACCTCCTCGTCAACAGCAGCCGCACGTTCGACGAACTCGGCCTAGGGGAGTACGTGCAGCGGTTCGCGCTCGAGCGGCGGTCGACGATTCCGGCGACCGAGATCGCCCGTAGGTGCCTCGGGCGCCCCCTTCCGAACGCCGCCCTGCTCGGCGCATTCGCCGCGCTCACGGGTGAGGTGGCTCTCGAGTCCGTCGCAGCCGCGATCAGGGACCGGTTCGCGGGCGATACGGGGGAGCAAAACGCAGCCGCAGCGGAGCAGGCGCACGGTTTGACGATCAGACAGGCGGAGGAGGCCGCTGTTGCGTAGACAACTCGAGGGCTCGCAGGCGGTGGCGAGCGCCGTGGCGCTGTGCCGGCCCGAAGTCATCTCGGCGTATCCCATCTCGCCGCAGACACACATCGTCGAGACGCTCTCTGATCTAGTCAGGACGGGCGAGCTCGCTCCGTGCGAGTACCTGATGGTCGAGTCCGAGTTCGCGGCACTGTCCGCCGCGATCGGCGCGTCCGCGACTGGCGCGCGCACGTACACGGCGACCGCCAGCCAGGGTCTCCTGTACATGGCCGAGGCGCTCTACAACGCTTCGGGGCTCGGAGTTCCCATCGTGATGACGGTGGCGAACCGTGCCATCGGTGCGCCGATCAACATCTGGAACGACCACTCGGATGCGATGTCGCAGCGCGACTGCGGCTGGATCCAACTCTACGCCGAGTCGAACCAGGAAGCGCTCGACCTCCACATCCAAGCCTTCAAGCTCGCCGAGGAGCTCTCGCTGCCGGTCAGGGTCTGCATGGACGGCTTCTTCCTCACGCACGCCGTCGAGGCAGTGGATCTCCCGGCGCAGGAGCAGGTGGACGCGTTCCTGCCACCCTTCGAGCCGAGGCAAGTCCTGGACCCGGACGACCCGGTGACGATCGGGGCGATGGTCGGCCCAGAGGCGTTCACCGAGGTCAAGTACCTCATGCACGCCAAGCAGATGCAGGGGCTCGACCTCGTACCCGAGATTGCGGGGGAGTTCTCGCAGGCTTTCGGTCGCAACTCGGGAGGACTTCTGCGCTCATATCGCAGCGCGGACGCAGAAACGATCGTCGTCGCTCTCGGGTCCGTGCTCGGCACGATCGAGGAGGTCGTGGACGAGCTACGCACGGACGGTGTGAAGATCGGTGCAGTGGGCGTGAAGTGCTTCCGGCCATATCCGCTCGACGAGATCAGAGAGTCGCTCGCGGCCGCTCGGAGGGTGATCGTGCTCGAGAAGGCCTTCGCCGTCGGAATCGGCGGCATCGTTGGTCAGAATGTAAGGCTGGCTCTTTCCGGGCTCGCGACCTCCGTTTACGACGTCGTCGGGGGCCTCGGCGGACGACCGATCACGAGACGTTCGCTGCGCACGCTCGTCGCCGACGTACTCGAGGACCGGCTGGAGCCAAACCAGCTCTGGTTCCTCGACCTCGACCGGGAGCTCGTCGAGCGGGAGCTGCAGCGACTCTCGGAGAAACGGCGTTCCGGCCCGCATGCCGAGAACATCCTGCGCGACGTCGGTGCCGTGGCGGCGGGGCCACACTGAGGAGACGAGCGTGCCGGCTGAGAAGATCAAGCTCTACCAGGTCGGGACCTTCGCGGTAGGCAACCGACTGCTCGATCCCGCTGATCGGACCGTGCAGGCACTCGTGGAGCGCTCGAACACCCTGACCTCTGGGCACCGAGCGTGTCAGGGCTGCGGCGAGGCGCTCGGCGCCCGATATGCGCTGGACGCCGCGATGCGGGCGACCGAGGGAAGGCTGATCGCTGCCAACGCAACGGGCTGTCTCGAGGTCTTCTCGACCCCGTACCCCGAGTCGTCCTGGCAGCTTCCCTGGCTCCACTCCCTGTTCGGAAACGCCCCGGCGGTCGCGAGTGGGATCGCAGCGGCACTGAAAGCCAAGGGCCGAACGGACATCCGCGTGGTCGGGCAAGGCGGCGACGGCGGGACGCTCGACATCGGGTTCGCCTGCCTGTCCGGAATGTTCGAGCGCAACGACGACGTGCTCTACATCTGCTACGACAACGAGGCCTACATGAACACGGGCGTGCAGCGCTCGAGCGCCACGCCACCCGCTGCGCGGACGGCGAACACGAAGCCGATCGGGGCCGAGCCGGGGAACGTCTTCGGGCAAGGGAAGAACGCCGCTCTCATCGCGATGGCGCACGAGATCCCGTACGTCGCAACGGCGACCGTGGCAGAGCTTCACGACCTGGAGCACAAGATCGAGCGCGCAATGGAGTTCCATGGGGCACGCTACGTCCACGTCCTCGTCCCCTGCCCGCTCGGCTGGGGGTCGGACTCGAACGAGACGATTCGAATCGCGCGCCTCGCGAAGGAGACCGGACTTTTCCCGTTGCTCGAGGCCGTGGACGGCGAGGTGGTGGGTGTGTCGAAGATCCGCCGTCGCGTTCCGGTCGAGGAATACCTGCGTGCTCAGCGTCGATTTGCACACCTCTTCGGCGAAGCGCCGCGGACGGACATCATCGAGCGGATCCAGGCCGTCGCCGACGGAAACATCCGCCGTTTCGGTCTCCTGGAGGAGAGGTGATGGAGAAGCCGTTCGCGATCACCTTGGACGTCGGCTCGAGCCGGGCGAACAGGACGGGCAACTGGCGGACCGAGCGTCCCGTCTACGTTCACAGGCTCCCGCCGTGCTCGAACGCCTGCCCTGCGGGCGAGAACATCCAGCAGTGGCTCTACGACGCCGAGGACGGGGGCGCAGGCTACGAGCGCGCCTGGAGGCAGATCATGGAGGACAACCCCTTCCCCGCCGTCATGGGCCGCGTCTGCTACCACCCGTGCGAGAGCGTCTGCAACCGCGCTCAACTAGACGAGGCGGTCGGGATCAACGCCGTCGAGCGGTTCCTCGGAGACGAGGCGATTGCTCGCGGCTGGCAGGCGGAGATTACGGCTCCGCGGTCCGGCGGTCGTGTGCTGGTCGTCGGCGCAGGCCCGTCCGGGCTCGCGGCTGCATATCACCTCGCTCGTATGGGCCACGGCGTCGCGATCTACGACGCCGGTCCCAAGCCGGGCGGGATGATGCGCTACGGAATCCCCAAGTACCGGCTGCCACGAGACGTTCTCGACGCCGAGATCCGCCGCATTCTCGATCTCGGCGTCACGCTCGAGCCGAACCATGACGTCTCCAGCATCCTCGAAGCCATGGAGGAGGGGCGCTTCGACGCGGTATTCCTCGCAGTCGGCGCCCACCTCGGCAAGCGCGCCTACATCCCAGCAGGCTCGGCGGCGAAGATGGTCGACGCCGTATCTCTCCTTCGGAGCATGGAAGGCGAAGGGCCGCCGCGACTCGGGCGCCGCGTCGTGGTCTATGGCGGCGGAAACACCGCCATGGATGCAGCCCGGACGGCCAAGCGGCTCGGCGCCGAGGAGGCGATCGTCGTCTACCGGCGCACGCGCGAGCGGATGCCCGCGCACGACTTCGAGGTCGAAGAGGCGGAAGAGGAGGGCGTGCTCATGAAGTGGCTCTCCACCATCAAGCAGGCGGATGCTGGGAGGCTCGTCGTCGAGCGCATGGAGCTCGATGAGACTGGATTCCCACAGCCAACGGGCGAGCTCGAGGAGCTCGAAGCCGACTCACTCGTTCTCGCGCTCGGCCAGGAGACCGACCTCTCGCTCCTCGAGGGTATCCCCGGCCTCGAGCTGGAGGACGGTGTCGTCGAGGTCGACCCGAACATGATGACCGGTTACCCCGGCATCTTCGCGGGCGGCGACATGGTGCCGGCAGAGCGGACGGTCACGGTCGGCGTGGGGCACGGGAAGAAAGCCGCTCGCTCGATCGACGCCTGGCTTCGCGGCGGCTCCTACGAGCGAGTGCCCAGGAACGAGCTCGCCACCTTCGACGGACTGAACACCTGGTACTACACGGATGCACCCCGCTCGCTGCAACCGCACCTCGAACTTGCCCGTCGCCAGTCGACGTTCGAGGAGGTCCTCGGCGGTCTCGACCGGTCCACTGCCCTCTACGAGGCCCGCCGGTGTCTCTCCTGTGGGAACTGCTTCTCCTGCGACAACTGCTATGGCATGTGCCCCGACAACGCCGTGCTCAAGCTCGGCGCGCTCGACGAGCCGTATGCAGTCGACTACGACTATTGCAAGGGCTGCGGGATATGCGCGGCGGAGTGTCCCTGCGGCGCGATCGAGATGGTTCCGGAGGAGATCTGACGAGCAAACCTGAGCGGGGATCGCAGGCTACACGTGTCTCGGTAGGACTCGTGAGTGCGCTCGAGATTCTGGTGCTCGGGATGCTCGCAGCGGTGCTCGTTCTGTTCGCAATACCAGGGATCCTCGGGATCGAATGGTCGTGCTTGGGGGAAAACGGCGTGCAGTCGACGGGGGGCGACACGTACATCGCCGGCTTCGCGGTCGCGGGCACGTTCGGCTGGCTCGGCGTCTTCCTCGGCACGATGCTGGCGAACATCGCCGAGCGACGCGCGCTCGCGGTGCTGTTGCCGATCTTCTGGTTCGTCGCGCTCGTCGTCGCAGCCCTGATCGTCGGAGTGCTCCTCGGTCCGGAGGCGTGCCCGCGCTGAGAGGCAAGCCCACACCTGCGTCGCAAGTTCACGCAGGTGCGAGCGGCTGGAAAGCACTTCGAGCGGAAGTTCAAACTGCCGCCTGAGGCAGACATCGATCATGTCGGGGCGACGTTCAAGACGGGCGTCTTCGAGGTGCATGTCCCGAAGTCCGAGCGGGCGGACGTCCGAAAGATCGAGACCGGAGCGTAACCCGCCGGTACATCACGAAAAGAGCCCGGCTCACCCGGGCCGGGCGCTTCGCTGAGCCCGGGCGGATCCGCCCGCGAGACAAGAACGCCGGGCGCCGCGAATCCGTAAAAGCCCGTGACCCAGACGGGGTTTCCGCTGTTGTCGCCCTCGGCCGCGGGCGCGACGATCGTGACAGTCGAACGGCCAACAAGGAGGCCATCATGAAGACCATCGTTGTCGGGTACGACGACACCGAATCGGCGAAGCGCGCGCTCGAAGGGGCGGCCGAGCTGGCATCGGCGTTCGGCGCAAAGATAATCGTCACGAGCGTCGCCCGGATGATTGTAGGGAAGGGAATCGGCCCGCTCGATCCGGTCGATCCACCGGAGCTGCACCGCGAGGAGCTGAGGCACGCGGCGGCGTTCCTTGCCGAGCGCGGACTCGAGGGCGAGTACGAGGTCGCGCTGGGCGACCCCCCAAACGAGATCGTGGACCTCGCCGAACGGCGAGGCGCCGATCTCATCGTCGTCGGCACGCACGAGCCGAACCTCCTCGCGCGGCTGCTCGGGCAGAGCGTAAGCGGGGCGGTGCAGCGCAAGGCCCACTGCGACGTTCTCATCGTCCACTGAGGAGCGCGCTCAGGGAAGTCGAGAGGAGGGGGCGGTGAAAAGCGGCGGCCCAGCACACGTCCTGATCGCCGGCGGCGGCGTCGCGGCGCTCGAGGCGGCTCTGGCGCTTCGGGACCTTGCCGGAGATCGTCTGAGCGTGGAGTTCCTCGCTCCCGAGCCGCACTTATGGTACCGCCCGCAGGCAGTAGCGGCCCCCTTCGAGCTCGGCGACGTCATGCATCTCGAGCTCGACGGCCTCGCTCGCGGCATCGGCGCCAGTCTCACGCCCGGTGCTCTCACCGGCGTCGACGCCTGGCGCCATGTCGCGCACACGTCCAAGAACACCCACATCGAGTACGACTCGCTCCTCATCGCCTGTGGCGCCCTGGCGATTCCGGCGATACGAGGCGCGCTCACTTTCCGAGGACCCGCAGACATCGAGATGATCGAGCATCTGCTGGAGGAGATTGCGGGTGGCGCCGTTCGCTCGGTCGCGTTCGCGATCCCGTGGGGTGCCGCCTGGTCGCTCCCCGCGTATGAGCTCGCTCTCCTGACAGCCACGTATCTGGCGACGCACGAGATCCGCAATGTCGAGTTAATCGTGGTAACCCCCGAAGAGGAGCCGTTGCAGCTCTTCGGGCCGCCCGCGAGCGAGGCTGTGCAGAAGCTCTTGACGGAGCGCGGGGTCGCCATTCGAGCCGGAGCGTGTGCGGGAGAGGCCGCCGACGGCGAGCTCCGGTTGATTCCGGAGGGCGTCATTCCGGCCGAGCGCGTCGTCGCGCTCCCACGCCTGCGCGGAGCATCTATCGACGGGCTGCCTCAGACCGTGGACGGCTTCGTACCCGTCGATCCCCACTGTCGGGTCCACGGCCTCGAGGACATCTTCGCCGCAGGAGACATTACGAGCTTCACCGTCAAGCAGGGAGGCATCGCCACACAGCAGGCCGACGCAGCCGCGGAAGCGATTGCCGCGGCCGCGGGCGCCGATGTCACGCCGCAGCGGTTCCGCCCGGTTCTCCGTGGGCTGCTGCTCACGGGAGGCGAGCGCCGCTACCTTCGCCGCGAGTTGACAGGACATCCGGAGCGAGAGCCGACAGCGGGGCTGGAACCTCTTTGGTGGCCTCCGGCGAAGATCGTCGGTCGCTACCTCGCGCCGTTCCTCGCGTCGATGGCTGGAATCGAGAGGCCGCCCGAGATCCCGACCGACTCGCCCGGAACGTTGCCGGTCGAGATCGAGCTCGATCCGGACGCCAGGCAGATTGGACTGCGGCTCGAGCACGAGGAAGGCACAGATCCCGAGAGGGTCGACGACCTCATGTCAGCGGATCCGCTCGTTGTCGCTCCCGAGGACACGCTTGGGGAGGTCGCCGAGAAACTGATCAAGCAGGACGGCACCGCGGCCGCCGTCGCCGAGTACGGGCGCATCATCGGCATCCTGACGAGGGCTGACCTTCTCCGGGCATGTGCAGCCAGGGCCCATCCGAGCGAGGCACGTGTGCGGCAGTGGATGACCGCCGATCCGGTCACGGTTTCTCCAGGCATGGCGCTCTACGCAGCCACGACACTCATGCGCGAGTACGGAATCAACCATCTGCCGGTCGTCGAGGGCGAGCGGCCGGTGGGGTTCGTCCGCATGTGTGACGTCGTCCGCTCGGGGACACCGTTGGGGACCGGAGTAGGGCTCGGCTTCTGAGCCGCAGCCTCCTGAAAAGGACGCACTCCGGTTCCGTAGTTCTCCGCACCGCGTCGGCGCGCTTCTCCCGATGGTCTGAGCGCCGCCATCGCGCAGGCTGCTCCCAAGTAATTGGAAACCATTCGGGAGGTGGAACGATGAAGGGCAGAACTGTTTGGGAGATCGGCGGATTCATCGCCGGCGGCGTGCTGATCCTCTTCGGCGCGGTCGCGATCTTTCTCGGCGTTACCGGCTTCACGACGACTCGCGATGCGATCAAGGACGAGGGGATCACCTTCGGCACCACCGACGATCCGGCTGTCGCGAAGTACGCAGAGCAGTGGGCCGGCGAGCAAGTGAAGACGGGCGATCAGGCGCGCGCCTTCGCACAGATCATGCGCTTTCACACGATCAACGCGGAGTGGAACCCCGAGCATCTGACCTACGCGCAGATGGGCCGCTTCCTCGCGGCCGACGACCCGGGCAATCCCGCGGGCACCAGTGACGAAGAGGCGGCGCTCAAGGATGAGGCCGGCAATACGGTCTCGAACAACTACCGCAACCAGTGGGTGACGGAGACGGCGCTCACGACGGCCCTCAACGTCAGCTACATGGCCGAGCGGTTGTCGGTCTTCGGCCTGGTTGTCGGCATCGCGCTGCTGTTGACGGGCTTCGGGCTCGTTCTGCTCGCGTTCGCGGTCTTCGGTCGGCGCGAGCGGGTCGAGGAGGCAGTCACCTCGAAGGCACCCGCCGCGTTCGCCGCTGGCTGATCCGAGAAGACGGGAGGTCTCGGATCCAGCAGAGCTCCGACCTCCCGGAGCAAGAAGGAGAGGCGGCGAGAGCCGCCTCTCCTTTTCGCTCCTGGTTACGGTTCCGTAGTTGTCCGCAGACCGGATCGGTTCCGCCGCGGACGTGGCTCGAGCGAGCGAGCACCATCATGCGATTCCATGGCGGGTCAGCCGAGACAGATACTCGTCGGCTTCGACGGATCGGAGGCATCGCGGCGTGCTCTCGACGTCGCTGCCGATCTGGTCGGATACGGCTCGAGCCTCGCGGTCGTTCATGTGCGACGGGAAGGCGAGCCGAGGAGTCCGACCGTCGAGCTCGCCCGTGAGCACCTTCTTCGGCGTCAACTCACCGCGCGCTACTTGGAGTCGTGCGGCCATCCCGCGAAGGAGATCGTTAGGGCCGCCCGGGCGGTTCACGCCGATCTAGTCGTCGTGGGGCGCAGGAATGTACTCGAGCCTGTGCTCGGCTCGGTGAGCGCGAGTGTCGTTCGCCGAGCGCCGTGTGACGTGCTCGTAGTGCGCTAGGACCTGACCCGACTTTCCAGGCGCGTGGACGCACTCTTCGTTTTCTTCGCGGCACTCGCGACCGCTCTCGCCACGGGGCTGGGAGCGCTCCCTTTCCTACTCGTCCGCCGACCTGCGCGGCGCTGGCTCGGGCTCGCGAATGCCCTCGCTTCGGGCTTCATGATCGGCGCGAGTGTTGGGCTCGCCTATGAGGGCACGGGCCATGGGTCGGAAGGGATGATCTTGGGCGCTCTTGCGGGGGCGGCGTTCATCGCCGTGACGAGCCGCGTGCTCGGCCGCGACCGCGAGCTCCACCTCGGCGCGCTCGAGGGCGCCGATGCACGGCGCGCTCTGCTGATTGTCGGCGTCATGACGGTGCATTCGTTCACGGAGGGCGTGGGCATCGGCGTCGCGTTCGGCGGTGGAGAGGCGCTCGGAGTGTTCATCGCGATCGCAATCGCTGTGCACAACATTCCCGAAGGGCTCGCGATCAGCCTCGTACTTGTGCCGCGCGGCGCCTCGGTGTCGAGAGCGGCGGGTTGGAGCATTTTCTCGAGCCTTCCGCAACCGCTGATGGCGGTGCCGGCCTTCGTCTTCGTCGAGACGTTCGAGCCCTTCCTGCCCGTCGGACTGGGCTTTGCGGCCGGGGCGATGATCTGGCTCGTCGCGCGCGCCCTCTTGCCGGAGGCGTTCCGCGAGGCTCGTCCCGCGACAGTCGTGGCGGCGGTCGTGCTGTCGACCGCCGCGATGGTCGCGTTCCAGCTGATCGTGCTCTGAGCTACGGAAAACCCGCAAGCAGATTCCGTGTCTGGCCCGGATGGCGTCGCTCAGGCAGGCTTCTACGTTTCAATCGACAACCACCGAGGAGGAACGACTTGACCAGCTATTCCGCGAGCCCGGCGCGCTACCCGCAGCGACAGGGCGATCACAAGAAAGAGTCGGGCGTGCTGCTCAAGATCGTCGCTCTCTTCCTCGGCGTCGCTGTCGGCATCCTCACGATCGTTGCCGTGGTGCTCGTCAAGACCGCTGACGACGCTCGCGACGAAGCGAAGACGGCCGCGGCCACGACCGACCACGCGACTCACTCATCCGCGGCGAGCAGCGCCGTGAGCCTGCCGCTCCAGAGCTTCGCGGGCAAGACTGGAGAGGATGCCGAGGCGCTGGCGAAGGCGCACGTCGCGACCAACGCGACGCTGCCGCCCGTGCCCGCGGGCGAGCTCGTCAAGGTGCAGATGACGCTGAAGGACATGGTCGTCGAGGTCGCGCCCGGCGTGAAGTACAACACCTGGGCCTTCGACGAGCACGGCGCGCCCGGTCCGATCGTCCACGTTCGCCAGGGGCAGACGGTCGAGATGACGCTCACGAACGGCGGTGCAATCCCGCATTCGATCGACTTCCACGCCGCGAGGATCGCTCCGAACGTGGCCTTCCGCGATGTCGCACCGGGCGACTCCTTCACCTTCCGCTTCAAGGCGGGCGATCCCGGTGTCTTCATGTACCACTGTGGCACCAAGCCGGTGCTCGCGCATATCGCCAACGGCATGTACAGCGCCATCGTCGTCGACCCAGCGACGCCTCTTCCGAAGGCTGACCACGAGTACGTCCTGGTCGCCAGCGAGTGGTACCTGAACGGCGACGGAGTCAGCGAGCCGGCGTCGCTCGATATGGCCAAGGCGCGGGCGATGCAGCCCGACTGGACGACCTTCAACGGCTACGCGAACCAGTACGTCACGCACCCGCTGACCTCCAAGCCGGGCGAAACCGTGCGCTTCTACGTCGTCGCCGCAGGCCCGACGCTCGACACGGACTTCCACGTCGTCGGCACGATCTTCAACCGCGCCTGGGTCAACGGCGACATGACCCAGTTCCAACGGGGCGTTCAGACCGTAGGGGTCCCCGCGGGCGGCGGCGCTGTGTTCGACGTGAAGATCGAGGAAGAAGGCCTCTACCCGTTCGTCAGTCACGCCTTCGCCCATGTCGATCTCGGCCAGGTCGGCCTGCTCAAGGTAGGCGACCCGAAGGGGACGACGAGCCACTGACAGTGTTCCCCCGAACCCTGGGAGCCGCGGCGTGCCGCGGCTCCCGGCTGTTCGGAGAACCCGCAGCCCGGTTCAGCGTCCTACCGGATTCCCCACCGGCGACGACCGGCGAAAATCGAAGCAAGCGACAAAGGAGGTTCGCATGAAGGCTCTCGTCTACCACGGGCCGGGAGAACGAAGCTGGGAGACGGCGCCCGACGCCGCCATCGAGGAGCCGACGGACGTTGTCGTCCGAATCGACTCTTCGACCATCTGCGGCACCGACCTCCACATTCTCAGGGGTGATGTGCCCGAGGTGAAGCCGGGCACGATCCTCGGTCACGAGGCGGTCGGCACGGTCGTCGAGGTCGGTTCGGCCGTGACGACGCTCGCCGAGGGCGACCGCGTCCTCGTTTCCTGCATCACGTCGTGCGGACGCTGCCGTTTCTGCAGGGAGGGTCACTACGGACTCTGCACGGGCGGCGGCGGCTGGATCTTCGGCCACCTGATCGACGGCCTGCAAGCGGAGTATGCGCGCGTACCGTTCGCGGACACCTCCGTCTACAAGGTCCCGGACGAGCTGTCCGACGATCAGGTGCTGTTCCTGGCCGACATCCTGCCGACGGCGTTCGAAGTCGGCATCCTCAACGGCCGCGTCGAGCCGGGCGACACCGTCGCGATCGTCGGCGCCGGGCCGATCGGGCTGGCTGCGATCATGACCGGGAAGCTGTACACGCCCGCAAAGATCATCGCGATCGACCTCGCCGACGCACGCCTCGACAAGGCGCTCGAATTTGGCGCCGACGTGACCATCAACAACGGACGCGAGGACGCGGTCGCGCGCGTGCTGGAGTTGACGGACGGCCTTGGCGCCGACGTGGCCATCGAGGCCGTCGGCGTTCCGCAGACCTTCGAGCTCTGCGCCGAGCTCATCCGACCGGGCGGCCGAATCGCCAACGTCGGCGTGCACGGGCACTCGGCGACCCTCCATCTGGAGCGGCTGTGGATCCGCGACGTGCTGATCACGACAGGGCTCGTCGACACATCGACGACGCCGAAGCTACTGAAGCTGATCGCCGAGGGGCGGCTCGACCCGACGCCGTTCGCGACACACCGCTTCGAGCTCGGCGAGACGGACGAGGCGTACGACACGTTCGCTGACGCCGCCTCGACGAACGCGCTCAAGGTGGTGTTGAGTGGGCACCCGGTCCGCCTGGCGCCGGCGGAGCCTGCCCTTGCGGGTGTCGTCGCCGGCTAACGACAGTGGAGGGCCGGGCGCAGCCGAACTGCTCCCGGCCCTCCACAATGCAGCCGTGACATCTGCCGCCGAGGCCGTTGACGTCATCCTGCGCGACGGGAGTACGCTCCGGCTGCGACCGCCGCGAGCCGAGGACGCTGGCGCCTTGCTTGACTTCTTCCGCGACCTGTCCGAGCGCAGCCTTTACCTGCGCTTCCACGGCTTTCCTTCGCTGGAGCCGCGGCTGGTCAAGCCGCTACTCGAACCCGATTGGGGCGAGCAGGGAGCCCTGCTCGGAACGCTGGCGCAAGGCCGCGCGGAACAGGTCGTCGCAGTCGCGAACTACGTCCGTCTGCGCAATTCCACCCTCGCGGAGGCGGCCTTCGCGGTGGCTGACGAGCACCAGGGCCGGGGCGTGGGCACGCGCCTCCTCGAGCAGCTCGCGGAGCGCGCAGCCGAGGTCGGAATCGAGCGCTTCGTCGCCCAGGTGATGGCGGACAACCGGCACATGCTCGGCGTCTTCGAGGCTGCTGGATTCGAGCTGACGCGGGAGCTCGAGGGCGGAGAGGTAGAAGTTGAGTTCCCCATTGCAGCGACCGAGACGTATCGCCGACGCGTCGAAGAGCGAGACCACACGGCAGTCACAGCATCGTTGCGGCCGTTCTTCGAACCGAGAAGCGTGGCCGTGCTCGGCGCCTCCCGACGGCGGGGCTCGATCGGGGGCGAGCTGTTCAGGAACATCCTCACCGGCGACTTCGCAGGTGCCTCCTATCCGGTGAATCGGGAGGGTGAGCCGGTCGCCGGCGTGCGCGCATACACCTCGATCGAGGCAATACCGGAGCCGGTCGATCTTGCTGTGATCTCGCTTCCAGCCGGAGCCGTTCTCGATGCTGCCGAGCAGGCGTTGCGCCACGGCGTTCGAGCGCTCATCGTCATCTCGGCGGGTTTCGCCGAAGTCGGACGCACGGGTGCCGAGCTCCAGGACCAGCTGCTGGCCCGCGTCCGGGCTCATGGCGCGCGTCTCGTCGGGCCGAATTGCCTCGGAATCGCCTCCGCGGCCCCGAGCCTGAATGCCACCTTCGCTGCCCGCTCGGCACCGAGCGGCAACATCGGGTTCTCCTCGCAAAGCGGAGCACTCGGGCTTGCGTTCTTGGAGGCGGCTGAGGCGCGCGGGCTCGGCCTCTCCGCCTTTGTGTCGATCGGGAACAAAGCCGATGTCTCGTCCAACGATCTGCTCGAGTGGTGGGAGGACGACGACGCGACAAACGTGGTCCTCCTCTACGTCGAGTCGTTTGGGAACCCGCGCCGCTTCGGGCGGCTGGCGCGCCGCGTCGCCCGGCGCAAGCCGATCCTGGCCTTGAAGAGCGGGACGACGGGGAGCGGGCAGCGGGCGGCGACCTCGCACACGGCTGCGCTCGCGGGGTCGGAGGCGGGGGTCGACGCCCTCTTTCACCAGGCCGGCGTGATCCGTGCAGCTTCGCTCGAAGAGTTGGTCGACATCGCCGCGCTCCTCTCGAGCCAGCCC
>JBOHAY010000073.1:0-1704 GCA_050697935.1 Gaiellaceae bacterium
CCGATGAACTGCTTCTGCTGGGTTACAGCCACGCTCACGCTCGACCTCCGTTCGGTGAAATCGTGAGCAGCGTAACTCGGTGACGCGCGGCGCGACAAGCAACCGTTCAGGTAGAACCCGTTGCGCCGTGCGGATTCTCGTCGTCGGAACAGGAGGTGTCGGCTCCGCCTTCGCCGGTATCGCACAGCGCCGCTCGTTCTTCGACCACTGCGCGCTGGCCGACTACGACGCCGTTCGCGCGCGGGAGCTCGCCACGGGACTCGACGACGAACGCTTCAGCGGGCATGCGATCGACGCGTCGAGCAAGGACGCGCTGATCTCGCTCATTCGCGAAACGCACGCCGACGCTGTGTTGAACGCCGTCGATCCGCTCTTCAACGTGCCGATCTTCGACGCGTGCTTCGACGCCGGCGTCACGTATCTCGACATGGCGATGACGCTCTCCGAGCCGCACCCGACGAAGCCGTTCGAGCAGGTCGGGGTGAAGCTCGGCGACTACCAGTTCGAGCGCGCTTCTGCATGGGAGGAGCGCGGTCTCCTAGCACTCGTCGGCATCGGGATCGAGCCGGGCGCAGCCGACGTCTTCGCCCGCTTCGCCGCGGACCAGCTCTTCTCCGAGATCGACGAGGTCGGAATCCGCGACGGGGCCAACCTCGTCGTCGAGGGCTACGACTTCGCGCCGACTTTCTCGATCTGGACGACTATCGAAGAGTGTCTCAACCCGCCCGTCATCTGGGAGAAGGAGCGCGGCTGGTTCACGACGGCGCCGTTCTCGGAACCCGAGGTGTTCGACTTCCCGGAGGGAATCGGGCCTGTCGAGTGCGTGCACGTCGAGCACGAAGAGGTCTTGCTCGTCCCGCGCTGGATCGACTGCCGGCGCGCCACGTTCAAGTACGGGCTCGGCGACGAGTTCATCGAGGTGCTGAAGACGCTCCACAAGCTCGGGCTCGACTCGAAGGAGACGATCTCAGTAAAGGGCGTCGAGGTCGCGCCTCGCGATGTGATTGCCGCCGCACTACCGAACCCCGCCACGCTCGGCGACCGCATGAGCGGAAAGACGTGCGCGGGAACCCTGGTCACCGGCCTCGGCAAGGACGGGCAACCACGGAAGACCTACCTCTACCACGTCGCCGACAACGAGACGACGATGCGCGACTACGGCTCGCAGGCTGTCGTCTGGCAGACGGCGATCAATCCGGTGATCGCGCTCGAGCTGCTGGCGGACGGCACGTGGGCCGGCACGGGCGTGCTCGGCCCCGAGGCGTTCCCGCCGCAGCCGTTCCTCGACAAGCTCGCCGAGTACGGGGCGCCGCACGGCGTCCTCGAGCTCCAGCCTTTAGCGACGGCCAGGGCCTGATCGGCCATCTAGCGCTCCGACCGGCTCGGGGCGATCATGACGGCGTGTTGAGGCGACGCCAGCGCGCGAGCTTGGATGACGTTGTCGAGCTCCTCGCGGGCCTGGGACGAATGCTGATGGAGATCGGCGCTAAACTCGACGACATCATCGAGCTCTTGGAGGAACGGAGTTGACGAGACCGAGCCCCGAGGATCGCGATCGGTTCCGCCGACGTCGCGAGGAGAGTGAGGCCGCGCGGCGGCATATGCAGGAGGTCCTCGATCGCGTAGAAGCCCGAATGCAGGAGCGGCAGGCACGGAACGAACGAAGCCTGCTCCGCCGGCTCTTTGCTCGATAGCCGGCGCCAA
>JBOHAY010000074.1:0-32431 GCA_050697935.1 Gaiellaceae bacterium
CACCCACTCTGGGACGCGCGTACGGCGCTTCCGGAGGACGAGGGCATCGGCTTCGCTGTCGGCTACTGGCCCGGCGGCAACGAACCGGCCGCCGCGGTGTGCCGCGTGGACACCGACGGGACGATGACGGTCGTCACGTCCGCCGCCGACATGAGCGGCGTCAACACGGGGTTCGCCGTCATTGCCGCAGCGGCTTTCGGCCTGGAGCCGGACAAGGTGCGCGTGGTGACCGCCGATACGGCCACCGGCCCCTACGCGGGCGCGAGCGGCGGCTCGAAGGTCACCTACACAGTCGGCAAGGCGGTCGAGGGCGCCGCGCGCGCCGCGCGTGTCAAGGTGCTCGCCGCCGCCTCGCAGGAGCTCGAGATCGCGCCCGACGACCTTGAGGTCGTGGACGGCGTGGTGCGCGCGATCGGCGCTCCCGATCGCGCGATCACCGTCGAAGAGATCGTGCGCAAGGCACTTCGCTTCGGGGGGCGATACGAGCCGATCGAGGGCCACGGCGGCTCGGCTCAGACCGTTGGCGCACCCTCCGTGGCCGCACACCTGTCGCACGTGCGCGTCGACCGCGAGACGGGCGAGGTCGTGCTCCTGCGCCACGTGATCGCTCAGGACGTCGGACGAGCGCTCAACCCGGCGCTGGTCGAGGGCCAGATGCGCGGCGGCGTGACGCAGGGGATGGGCTGGGCACTCTTCGAGCAGCTCGACCACGACGAGGACGGACAGCTGCTCTCGGGCTCGTTCCTCGACTACGCCATTCCTGTCGCAGAGCGTGTGCCCGAGATCGACACCCTCATTGTGGAGGTCCCCGCCCCTGACGGCCCGTTCGGCGCGAAGGGCATCGGTGAGGCGCCGGTGGTCGCCGCTGCGCCGGCGATCGTGAACGCCGTCGCGGCTGCAACCGGGGCTCGGCTTCGCGAGCTGCCGATGACCCCCCCACGGGTCTGGAAGGCGCTGCGGTCGTGACACCGCTCGAGCGCGCGGGCGCGATCGTCGCAACCTGGAACGACGAGCTCCGTCGTGAGCTCCCGGAAGGTGCGCGCCTCTTCGACGCTCACACGCATCTCGGGAACGACATCGACGGGATGGTCGGAGGCTACGAGGAGCTGATGTCGATTCTCGACCGCTACGGCTTCGCCGGAGCTTTCGTCTTCTGTATGGACGAGCACGACCGCCAGCCGGCCTTCACCGTTCCGAACGACAGGACACTCGCCCACGCCGACCGCTCGAGCGCGAGGCTCGTCCCCTTCGTCCGTCTCGATCTGACTGCGCAGCCGCTCGAGGAGGCACGCCGCTGCCTCGACCTCGGAGCACGAGGGATCAAGCTCCATCCGCGCGCTCAGGCATTCGCACTCGACGACGAACGCCTTCAGCCCGTCTTCGCGCTCGCCGTAGAGCGCGCCGTGCCGATCCTCATCCACGGTGGGAGGGGGCTCCCTCCGATCGCCGAGGACCTCGAAGTACTGGTGAAGCGCAACGAGGGCGTGCAACTCATCGTTGCGCACGCCGGAATCGCGGACATGGCCAGCCTGGCGGGACGCCTTGGCGGCATACCCGGCGTGTTCTTCGACACCTCCGTCTGGAGCGGGCTCGACCTGCTCGACCTCTACCGCCAGATCGCCCCCGAGCAGGTGCTCTACGCCTCCGACTATCCGTATGCACGCCAACCGAACTCGCTGCTCGTGGCGGTCAGGACGGCGAAGCTCGCCGGCTTCGACGACAAGCAGCTACGCCTGCTGCTCGGCGGGAGCGCGCGGCGGATGATCGCAGGCGAGGAGCTCGAGCCGTTGTCCGCACCGAAGGGGCCGACGTCACTCGTACAACCGCTGACATTCGCGCGGATCCACCAGTACATCTCGATGGCCGTGCCGATGCTCTGGCTACGTCAGCGCGACGCAATCGGCGCGCTCGGGCTTGCCGTGAACGCGTCGCGCGAGCGGACCAACGGCCACCCGGAAGAGTCCGAGCGGATCCAGGAGCTCCTGGTGACGGCTCAGGAGCTCTGGCGCGCGGGAACGGAAATCGAGGACGACGACGAGCGCGTTACGACGTTCCGCGCCGCGATCCAGCTCGTCAACCTCGCCGACATGGTGTCGCTCACGACGCGCGCGTGAGCTCCGAATAGCGGAAGCAGTCGACCGTGTGGTCGTTGACGAGGCCGACTGTTTGCATGAGGGCGTAGCAGACGGTCGGCCCGACGAAGCGGAAGCCGCGCTTCTTCAGATCCTTCGAGAGGGCGCGGGAAAGCTCGGTCTCCGCCGGCAACTCGGAGAGCGAGCCCCAGCGACCGACGATCGGCTGACCGTCGACGAAGCTCCAGAGATACGCGCCGAAGCTGCCGAGCTCGTCCTGAACCTCGAGCACTCGGGCGGCATTCACGACGGCCGACTCGACTTTGAGGCGGTTTCGCACGATCGCGGGGTCGTGCAGAAGGCGCTCGACCTCGGCGGGCGTGAAGCCGGAGACCGCGACGGGATCGAAGCCGGCGAAAAGACGTCGGTACCCCTCGCGCTTCCGCAGGATCGTCGACCACGAGAGTCCCGCCTGCGCTCCCTCGAGCGTGAGCATCTCGAAGAGATGAGGATCGTCATGGCTGGGAACGCCCCACTCCTCGTCGTGATGGGCGAGCATTAGATCGTCTCTTCCCGCTGCCCATTCACATCGCTTCCGGTCCGCCATCGGCGGATAGGATCGCACGCGATGCGCGTAGCCGTGCTGGCCCTTGTGGTTCTCGCTCTCGCCGCCGGTTGCGGAAGTGGCGACGATGAAGCGACCGGGACGACGGCGCCGGCGAGCGGCGAGTGCGAAGCCGTCGACGCCCCCGAGGCGCGCGACCCGGGCTCGAACGAGGCGCCTACCGCGCCGCTCGAGGACGGAAAGACCTACACGCTCACCTTCGATACGAGTTGCGGGTCGTTCACAGTGACACTGGATGCCGAGCTCGCACCGAACACCGCCCCCTCGCTCGTCGCGCTCGCAAAGGCAGGCTACTTCGACAACACGATCTTCCATCGCGTCGTGCCCGGGTTCGTGATCCAGGGCGGCGACCCGACGCAGACCGGCAGCGGTGGCCCGGGGTACTCCACTGTGGATGTGCCGCCGTCCGATGCCGCCTACACGAAGGGGACGATGGCGATGGCGAAGTCCGGTCTCGAGGCGCCGGGCACCTCGGGCAGCCAGTTCTTCGTCGTGACCGCCGACGACGCCGGCCTTCCACCCGAGTATGCGATCGTCGGCGAGGTCACCGACGGCATCGACGCGGTCGAGCGGATCGGTGCGCTCGGCGTGGCGGATGGACCGCCGAGTCAGCCGGTCGTCATCTCGAGCGTCACCGTCACGGAAAGCTGATGGGCCGGGTGGCCGCGATCGTCCTCGCGGCCGGCGAGGCGTCGCGGTTCGGGAGCCCCAAGCAGCGCCTCTTGCTCCCTAGCGTCCTGAACCGCCTCGTAACGTCCCCTGTCGACGAGATCGTCGTCGTGGAAGGAGCACACGAGCTCGAACCTTGTGGCTCTGAGCCACTAAGTGTCTCGTGTCGCGTCGTGAGCTGTGCGGAGTGGAATCGCGGGCCGGGCGCATCACTGCGGTGTGGGCTCGACGCGCTCGCCGAGGACGTCGAAGCCGGTGTCGTCGTTCTCGCCGACGGCCCGAATCTCGCTCCTGGAGCAGTCGAGCGCGTGCTCGCAACGTGGCGCGAAGTCGGAGGCATCGTCGCCGCGTCCTACGATGGGAATCGCGGCCACCCGCTCGTCATAGGGCGCAACGAGTGGCGCGACATCCCGGATGCAGGGCTGCGCGATCACGGGGTGCGGCTCGTCCCGTGCGACGATCTCGGTGCACCGGGCGACATCGATACGCCGGAGGATCTACCCGCCGACAGCTAAGACGAGCGTTGCGTCTACAGCTGGGGGTTTCTGACTCCGCCAGAAACCCCCAAGTTCAGCTCGAGCGAGCTAGGCGGTCGACCGTTAGAACCCCCAAGTTCAGGCCAAGCCTGCTAGGCGGTGGCATCCAGGCCGCGAAGCTCATCCAGCTTCGCCATGAGCCCGGGGGGCATCCGCTCGACCGCGCTCGTCCTCACATACTTGCGCAAGCTCTCCTCGAAGCGATAACGCCGCGAGCAATAGTCGCACCCGGCCAGATGACCTTCGGCCTCGCGCCACTCGGCGTCGGTGAGCGTTCGATCCAGAAAATCCTGGAGCAACTCCTCGCAGCGATCGCAGGGGTCGCCGCTCATGTCAGCGCCTCTTCCGCGAGGCGCTGCTTCAGCGCCCGGCGTCCGCGATGGAGGCGCGACATCACCGTTCCGATGGGGATGTCGAGGATCTGTGCGGCATCCGCGTAGGTGAAGTCGCCTATGTCCACGAGCACCACGACGTCGCGAAACTGCGGCTGAATCTCGGAGAGCGCATTCACGATGGAGTCTTGCGACAAGCGCTCGACGACGTCGTCCGTCTCGAGCGCTTCCTCGCCGGCTGCGGATGCCATCTTGTTCGCGAGGTAGTAGTCGCTCTCCTCGAGAGGCTGCATCTGAGGCGTGCGTTGGATCTTGCGGCCGCGATCGACATTCAGGTTCGTGAGGATACGGAGGAGCCAGGCGCGCATGTTCGTGCCCGGTGTGTAGGAGGTCCAGCTCCGGAATGCCCTCGCGTATGTCTCTTGCACCAGGTCCTCTGCCTCCTCACGCGAACCGACGAGTCGCCGCGCAACGCGATAGACCTGGTCGGCGAGCGAGAGCGCCTCTTCTTCGAAACGAGCGCGATCGCGAGCCTGGGTCGCGATGCGGCGCGCTTCGGTGTCCGGCTCGGGCTCGCTCACACGGCCTACCGTACCGTTGCGTTACAGGAGCCTGCAACGAGCCCTGAGAGCAGGCTATTCCCGCTCAGGGGGCGTTTCTCGAAACCCGGACCGAGCGAGGAGAGCAAGAATCTCGTCACGCGACGTCTGCTCCTCGTCCCACGAGAGCGTGACGTCGCCCATGAGATTCGCGTTCGCGTACTCGAGCCCGTCGTGTCCGCGAAGTGCTCCGGCGAGCCGTCCGACACACCGCTCGCAACGGATGCCGCTCAATCTCAGCGTCTCCGTGGCGGTCGCCATCACGTCGATGCTAGCGGGTGCTGCGCCCCTTCACGCCATGCACCGGTCGACCGGCCGCCTCCCAGGCGTAGTACGAGGCGCTTGGTCCGAAGGCGAGCTGGTAGCCGACTACGCGCGGATTGCGGCCGACCTCCTTCGCGCGCTGGGCATGCCAGAGGAGATTCGGATCGTCGCGCTCTTCCCATACCAATACGAGGTGCGCGGCGGTCATGAACTCGGCGACGAAGGTGCACCCCTCCGCTGGGCAGGGAAAGGGATCTGTGCTCACGCAGAACCAGCCACTGTGGTCGTCGCTGCCGTCGTCCTCCCACAGCTCCTCGTCCTCTTCGAGGCCGGTGTCCGAGAGCACCGCGCCGCCAGGACGAAGCTCCGACTCCACAGGGGCACAATAGCCGCGTGCACGAACTGTCCAAGCGTGACGCGGCAGTCGTTCTCTCGGGCGGCGGCATCAACGGCGTGCTGCTCGAGCTCGGCTTTCTCAAGCGTCTCCGCGAAGATCCGATCTGGCCACGCGTCGGCTGGATCTACGGGACGTCCGCAGGTGCACTCGCTGGGACTATGGCTGCGCTCGACCGACTCGACGAGCTGGAGGAGTTCCTTCTCGGCATCCAGCCCGAGGACGTCTTCCGGCCACGCCCGGTGTGGCGGCTTCCAGGCGGCCCACACGACTACACGCTTCCCGCGACGATCGCGGAGCGTATCGGGGAGCCCCACGAGCTCGGGTCCGCGCTCGCGAAGGCGGAGATCGAGCTCATCGTCTTCGCGACAGACGTCAGCGATCACCCCTCCGCCGACGAGACGCGCGACTTCGAGCTCCGCTATCCCGCCCGTTCAACGGAACCCGACGCGATGGGACGAGCGATCCTCGCATCGGCGGCTATCAGCGGGCTCGTGCTTCCGGTATCCGTCGACGGTGTCGTTGCAACAGACGGAGGCTGGGTGCGCAACTTTCCCTTCGAGCATGCCTATCGCAATCCCGAGGTCGCTGCGATTGCGGCGTTTCGATACGTCCCGAGCTACCGGCCCACCGACGTGGCATATCTCGAGCGCACGCGGGAACGGTTGGAGCGCTTCCGCGCGGTTCCGCCCGCCCGCGCGCTGCTCGCGGAGGTCAGGCTTGCGCAGGAGCGCGCCGCGCGCGGCGAGCCCGCGCACTACGGCGAGATGATCGTGCGACTCATGCGGGTCGCCTTCGCACGGAACGTCGTCCTCGAGGAGCGCCTCGCGGACGAGCGCGAGACGTCGGTCTCGGAGCTCAGGCGGCTTCGCGAGGATGTCGTCTCGACCGCTGTCGGCGCGGCTCCTCCATGGCGCCGCCGCCGTTTGCGATCGGAGCTCGAGGGCCGGTTTGGAGCTGCTCGCTTCCCGTTCCGTCACGACCGCCACGTGCCGACGCTGATCGTTCGAAGCCCGCCGGGGGACGACAGCCTCGACCCGACGTTCCGAAACACGCGTTGGCCGGATGAGACCAAGCGTTCGCTGATCGAGCGGGGTTACCGGCTCACCGACGAGGCATTGGCCAAACGTGGGGGTCTCGAGGAGTTGGGTCGAGCGGATGGTTGACGAAGAGGCATGCATCGCGGCCGCGAAGCCGCCACCTCGGCCCGGCGCACCAACGCGCAGCCGCCGCGAAGCGACCGCCTTCACGGAGTTCGCGCGACCGTAATCCGCACTCGCGGATTACGGTCTTGCGCACAACTCAAAGAGGTCGGCAGGGGTCCGGGCAGGCGGTCGGACCCCTTGCCGAGGGTAATCAGGCCCCGTCGCCGGGGCCTGATTTCGGCAGCTAGCCCTGGGGGGAGGGGGGCTGCCGCCCGAGCGTGACGGTCACGCCCGTCTTCTTCGCGTCGCGATAGATCCCGAGCGAGACCTTGTCGCCCGGCTTGCGGGCGGCGATCGCGTCGCGGAGCTGTTCGATCGAGGAAATCTGCTTGCCGTCGAGGGAGACGATGATGTCGCCTCCGAGGACATACGTCTGACCGGCGACGACGACTTGCGTCTCGCCGCCCTGGAGGCCGGCCTTCGCGGCGCCGCTGTCACCCGTCACCGACCCGACGAGCACGCCCTTCGCTACAGGGAGGTTGTAGGTGTCGGCGACGACGGAGCTGATCGCTTGTCCGCTGATCCCGAGGTAGGCGTGGTCGACGCGACCCGTTCGCATGAGCTGAGCGACGACGTCCTTGACCGTGTTGGAGGGAACCGAGAAGCCGATCCCGACGTTCCCGGAGTTCGGGGCGCCGCCGGTCTCGATCTGGGTGTTCACGCCGATGACCTGTCCGCGGGAGTTCAGCAGAGGACCGCCGGAGTTGCCGTGGTTGATCGGTGCATCTGTCTGGATGACGTGATCGATGGTGAAGCTGTTGGGAGCGGTGATCAGGCGCTGGAGCGCACTGACGATCCCGGAGGTTGCCGTTCGGTCGAGACCGAAGGGGTTCCCGATCGCGACGACCGGGTCGCCCACCTCGACTTTGTCGGAGTCTCCGAGGGGGAGAGGAGTCAGAGCGCTCGCGCTCGTGCCGACCTGGAGAAGCGCGAGATCCGTCGATGGATCGCTGCCGATGAGTCGTGCCTCGACCGTGTCTCGGTTCGAGAAGCTCACGCGGATCGCGTCGGCGCCCTCGACGACGTGGTAGTTCGTGACGATGCGGCCGGCCTTGTCGAGAACGAAGCCCGAGCCGAGAGCCTGTTGCTGTGACGCGCCGCCGATGTTTCCGCTCGTCGACGTGATCTGCACGACGCCGGACGCGGCTCGTTCGTAGATCTCGTTCACGCTCATCGCGTTCGCCGGTG
Source organism: Gaiellaceae bacterium (assembly GCA_050697935.1). Lineage (GTDB taxonomy): Bacteria > Actinomycetota > Thermoleophilia > Gaiellales > Gaiellaceae > GMQP-bins7. The sequence continues at coordinate 7,885 of JBOHAY010000074.1, forward strand.
AAGCGAGTGGCGGATTCGGCGCCGATGCGGTCTCGGTGATGACCGTCGTATCGCCTTCGAGCCCTCCCAGGAGTGCGACAGCTCCGACGGCGACGACGCCGCCGAGGACGGCGCTCACGAGGAGCGCGGCAAATGAGCGAAGCGGGCGCGAACCGGACATGCCGCTCCGTTATAGACCGCCCGCCGTGAACCCCGGGTTAGCGCGGGTTAAGTCGCTGTTCAGCCGCTCGAAGTCCCGCCTACGAGCCGAGCTTCGGCGGAATTGGGCTCGTGTCAGCCCGCGAGGATGCCCGTGACGAACATCGTCGCGATCCCAGCGATGAAGCCGACGATGGCGTAACCGGAGCGAAGACCGCCCGGGGCGCTTCGCGCGACGTAGCGTCCGACTTCGACCACGACCTGGAACGCGGCTCCCGCCGCGATCGCGAAGAAGAGCGCGCCGAGGACGTCGTTGGACGTGTATCCGCCGATCCACGTCCCGAGGATCGTCGGCGCTCCCGCCACGAGTGCCAGCCCGACGAGCGTGAGGATCGTCACGCGCGTCTTGGCGACCGGAGTCGCAATTCCGAGGCCCTCGGTCACGTTGTGGATCATGAAGCCGACGATCAAGAAGGTTCCGAGCTGGAGCTCGCCGAGCGCGAACGAGGCGCCGATCGCGAGACCTTCGCCGAGGTTGTGCAGGCCGATCCCTATCGCCACGAGAAGGGCGAGCGCCAGGCCCGTCGCAGCTGACCCTCCGCTCAGTCGGCCGGCAAGCGCGGTCATCCCGAGGAAGCTGAGCGCGACACCGAGCAGGACGAGCCCCGTACCGCCGAGCGCGGACGGGAGCGCCGCCTGGAGTTGGAACGACTCGCTGAGCGCTTCCACGCCGAGGAACGAGAGGAGCCCGGCCGTAAACGCCATGAATGCCGACAGCCACGCAGGGCTCGCGTGCCGCAGAGCGGGCAGCCACAAGAGTCCCAGCGCAACGGGAAGCACACCCACCAGTACGCCGATCAGGGCGTAACCGAGGAACCCTTCGACAGAGGGCTTCGGCGTCTCGATCGCTGCCGGGATTTCCTCGACCGTCTCGATTCCGGTCGAGGACGTGACGCCGACCGTGATCGGATCGTCCTCCACCCAGTCGAACGGGACGACGATCGTGCTCGAGCGGAGCCGGCCGAGGGTTGTCGGGCCGTCGACGGTGAACGGGACGATCGCGTCGTCGACGTTCACGTTGGCGATCGTCAGATCGTCGGGCTGCGGGTTGCGCACCGTGATCCGGATCTCGCCAGGCGAGAACTCGACCCGCCGGATGTCGAACTCGTCCGCGGGGGGAGGGTTGGTGCCGACGAGGTCGACGAGCGACGAGCTGGACGTGACAACGACGCCGACCGCAAGCGCGAGCAGCAGCACCGGTACGACGGCCCAGAGCCGCCAGCCGACACGGGCGCGTGTTGTTGCGGAGCCTGCCTCCATCAGTCGACCACGTCGAAGAAGCCCATCCAGCCGAGCTCCGCGAACTCGGACTGATGCGCGTGGAACATGTGCTTGCCGGTGCCGGCGAACTGGATCTCGAGCACGCCACGCTGGCCCTGGCATTGCATCACCGTGTCGGTGTACTCCCAGTACTCACCTGTGCCGGTCGGCTGATAGCGGAAGAAGTCAGCGTGCAGGTGCAAGGAGTTGATCAGGTCGAACTCGGTGAGGTTTGCCAGGTAGACGCGCACGAGCTCCGAGCGCTTGACCCGGATCGGGTAGCGCGCGTAGTAGAACGAGCGGCCGTTGACCGTGTAGAAGTTGTTCCCGCCGTCGGCGTCCGTGTCGAAGCCGTTCATCACCATGACGAGCTCCTTGGCCGGCGGCCGCGGCTCCTTCGGTTCGATGATGAAGGCGCCGTACAGACCCTTGTGGATGTGCTTCTTCAGCGGAGTCGAATGACAGTGGTAGAGGTGGAAGCCCGCCGGCCGCGCTTCGAACTCGTAGGTGAACTCGCCTCCAGGCTCGACGATCTCGAACACCCCGTCCATGTTCGTCGGGTGAATGCCGTGGAAGTGGATCGTGTGCGGGTGGGATCCCGCGTTCAGAAAGCGGACGCGAAGAGTGTCGCCCTCCGTTGCCCGGATGACCGGGCCCGGCGCGGTGCCGTTGTACACCCAGGCAGGGAAGAAGACGCCTGGGGCTACCTCCAGGTCGACGTCCGTCGCCGTGAGGGTGTATTCGCGGACTCGACCGGGCTTGTAGGGGAGAGCCGACGGCGGGAAGAGGAGCGCGTCGAGGTCATTCGGTCCGCCGACGGCGGGGGCTTCAGGGCCGATCATCGCCGCATGTCCCATGGCGCTGCCTTGGATGTGAACGGCGGGGGTGCGCGTGTGGCCGTGGCTCGAATGGTCGTGGCCGCTCGCCTCGGCCTGTCCGTCGAACGCGAGCTTCCCGACGATCGGCACCGCCGCGAGCGGGGCGGCGGCGGCAAGCAGCTTGCCTCGGGTGAGTGTCTTTTTAGTCATAGCTAAATCCGATTCGCAGTGTAACCTAAGTCCGGCGAGATGAGTACCCAGACCGCAGACCTCACGATCGCCGTCCAGGACTACCTGAAGGCGATCTATGCCCTCGAGTCAGCTGGGGAGCGAGTGACGACGTCGGCGCTTGCTGCCCGCATGGGCGTCAGCGCGCCGTCGGCGACTGCGATGACGAAGCGCCTCGCGGAGCTCGGCCTCGTCGAGCGCGCCCCGTATCGTGGTGTCTCCCTCACCGACGAAGGCCGGCTCGGCGCCCTCGAGGTTCTGCGTCACCACCGTTTGCTCGAGCGCTACCTCGTCGACCGGCTCGGGCTCAAGCTCGACGAGGTTCACGTCGAAGCGGATCGGCTCGAGCATGCGCTCTCCGAAGAGCTCGAGGCGAAGATCGACGCCGAGCTGGGCTACCCGACGCATGACCCGCACGGTGACCCGATTCCGGACCGTGAGCTCCGCGTCGCCGAAGGCGGCGACCGAACGCTCTGCGACCTCGAGGTCGGAGATCGCGCGTTCGTCTCACGCGTTCCCGACGCTGATCCGGACTTGCTCCGCTATGTCTCGGAGCTCGGCCTCGTGCCGGGCGCAGAGGTCGAGATGGTCTCGTTGGCTCCGTTTGCGGGGCCTGTCACGGTGAAGACGGCGACCGGAGACCACGCGATTTCCCGCGAGCTTGCGGATCGCATAGCCGCGGCGTAGCGACGGCCGCGGCCGCGTAAGCCGCCGCCGTCAGGGATCTTGCGCGACCGGAATCCGCGCGAGCGAAATCCGACTGGTGCCAGCTACGAGTCGACGGCGAGCGCGACGACCTTCACGTCCTGCGCGCGCTCGAGACCGAGCTCCTCGTCGACCTTCCGCTGGAGGTCGCCGGACGCGAGCAACTCCTCGGTGATATCGGCACCGCCGATCAGCTCACCCTTCACGAACACCTGTGGAATCGTTGGCCAACCCGAAATCTCGGCCAGCTCCTGACGAATCCGCGGGTCGGGGAGGATGTCGACCGTCGTAACGGGAGCGCCGACCGCAGTAAGCGCGTTGAGCGCCCGATACGAATTCCCGCACATCACCATCTCTGGAGTGCCCTTCATGAAGAGGGCGACGGGCTCCTTCTCGATGACCTCTGCAATCTGGTCCTTGAGCGTGCTCATGCGATTCCTTTCGTCTTGATCCGGAGCTCGTGTATCGAGCCGTCGCCGAGTGGTGCTGCGAGGGCGGCGTTCACCTGGCGGTGTTGGTCGAGGAGGGAAAGCTCGTCGAACTCGGCGCTCGCGACCGTGACCTGAAAGTGATCGCCGGTTCCCGTCCGATCCTCCACGTCGAGCTCGGCCGCGTCGGGAAACGCCTGCTCGAGGAGCGCGCGGATCGTCTCAGCTTCCATCCGCGGCCATGCTAGCCATGGGCGAGTACCCTGCGCGCATGCGACTCCTGCGCTCGCTCCTGTTATTCAAGCTCGGCTTCTGGGCGGGGATGTTCGCCTCGGCCGCGCTCATGAAGCGGGTGCTCCGATCCCGTGGCGATGCTGAGAGCGACGAGGTTGCCTTGGTCGCGATCTTCGACGGCATCGAGCTCAAGAGCCACGCGCTTGCGTTTCGCGGCGGTTCGATGTTCGCCTGGTTCGGCGGTATCGCCGTCGACATGCGCGGGGCAGAGCTCGCCGCAGGCGGAGCCCACCTCGACATCCACGCTCTCAACGGCGGCGTCGCGGTCACCGTGCCCACGGGGTGGCGCGTTCAATCGAACCTGAAAGCCGTGGCCGGAGGCGTCGACGTAAGGGTGCCCGAGCCCGATGACCCGGACGCTCCCACTCTCACGCTCGACGGATTCGCGACGTTCGGAGGCGTCGCCGTCGGCGCAAAGGCGGCTGCCGTCGAGCCCCTGAGCTAGCGGATGTTCCGCCCAATCCGGTTCCTCCTCTCGCTTCCCGAGCGAATCCTGCGAGCTGTCGCCGCTGCGGGCGGAGGTGCCGTTCACGAGACTGCGGAGCTCGTCCTTCCGCGACTCGTCCGCAAGTCTCGCCTCTACGAGGCTACGGCCAAGAACCTGCTGCGTATCACGGTCGAGCTCGTCGGGGGAGTCGACCGGCCCGCCGAGGCGGTGGAGGGCGAGTTCGAGCAGTCTCCGAAGAAGCTCGCGATCCGAAAAGCCGGCGGTAACGTCGTCGAGCTGGGCTCGATCTTCGCGTTCGGCTTCTCACCGCTCTGGCTGCTCGCCGCCGCTGCCGACGTCACGCACGGGACGCGCGTGTATCTCGACGCCCTCGTCTCGGAGCTGAAGAGCGCCGGAATCCTGGCGCACGAGCTCGAACTCGCATCCGTCGACGACCTCCTCGCCGCGCTCGAGGGAGCAAGCGGAACGACAGCGCGGCTGATCGACATTCCACCGCTGGAGGTGGAGGCGTTGAAGCAGTCGCTGGCCGACCTGCGCGACGACGCAAAGGGGCTGCCGACACCGCCGGAGCTCGCCGCTGTGTATCAGGGCCTCGTTGCCGAGGCCGATCGCGAGCAGCGAAGCGTTCTCGAGGTTTCGGTCGGCATGGGGATCGCGTTCTTCAACTCCGCGCGGAAGGTGGGGCGGCAACACGTGCTCGACCCGTACACGGACGACCTTCGGCCGGTCCGCGACGAGGGCTTCGCCACCTACGCGTGGCGCGTCGCGAAGCCGTATGGGCAAGCGGTCACGCGCCACTTCGATCCCCGCCGGCCATCACTGACCGAGCGTGGGCTCGAGCGTCTGGGTGGCCCGAAGCTGATTGAATCGGAGTCGATGCCGCACCCGGACACGTTTGGCGCTCGCTCGCAACTCACCGTCGGTGACCGCGATGTCGAGCTCTTCCGGGTGGACGCCCTCCAAGAACGCTTCGACGTCCATCGCCTCCCGTACACGCTGCGGATCCTGCTCGAGAACGTCCTGCGCCACGAAGACGGCGTGAACGTCACGGCGGCAGACGTCGAGGCGGTGGCGAGCTGGGTTGCGACGGGCGAGCCCTCCCGAGAGATCTCGTTCACTCCCGGCCGCGTCCTTCTCCAGGACTTTACCGGCGTTCCCGCCGTCGTCGACCTCGCAGCGATGCGGAATGCGATGCGGGATCTCGGTGGAGATCCGAAGAGGATCAATCCGCTGCTTCCCGTCGAGCTCGTGATCGATCACTCGGTGCAGGTCGACGAGTACGCGAACCGCCGTGCGATCTTCCGCAACGCGGAGCTCGAGTTCGAGCGCAACCGCGAGCGCTACGCCTTCCTCCGCTGGGGCCAGGGTGCGTTCGACAACTTCAAGGTCGTACCGCCGAGCACGGGGATCGTCCACCAGGTCAACCTCGAGTTCCTCGCACGTGTCGTCGACGAGCGTGGCGGTGTCGCATTTCCGGACACGCTCGTCGGGACGGACTCTCACACGACGATGATCAACGGGCTCGGTGTGCTCGGCTGGGGCGTTGGCGGCATCGAGGCCGAGGCGGCGATGCTGGGTGAGGCGATCTCGATGCTCGTACCCCAGGTCGTCGGATTCAGGCTCACGGGCAAGCTACCCGAGGGCGCCACCGCGACCGATCTCGTCCTCACGGTCACGCAGATCCTTCGCGCGACCGGAGTCGTCGGAAAGTTCGTCGAGTACTTCGGACACGGCCTCGAGAGCCTCCCTCTCGCCGATCGCGCGACTATCGGGAACATGTCCCCCGAGTACGGCGCCACGTGCGGCTTCTTCCCCGTCGACGCCGAGACGCTGCGCTACCTCCGACTCACGGGTCGGGCAGACGAGCGGATCGCGCTCGTCGAGGCGTACTCGAAGGAGAACGCTCTCTGGCATGACCCGGACGAGCCGCCGACCTACTCCCAGGTGGTCGAGCTCGATCTGTCCACGGTCGAGCCGTCTCTCGCCGGGCCGCGCCGACCGCAGGACCGCGTGCCGCTTCGGCACGCGAAGCAGGCGTTCCTGGATGCTCTGCCGAGTTTTGGCGCCGACTACGGCAACGCACACGACGAGGCGGTCGCCGAGACGTTTCCTGCGAGCGATCCGCTCGCCTCCGGTGCACCAGGCCACGAGCCCGAGACCGGTGGAGCTGTCATCTCGACGGCACCGCCACTCGTCCTCGCGGAGCGCTCTGCAATCGACGTAACTCTGGACGACGCGACGTTCGAGCTCGACCACGGCTCGGTCGTGATCGCCGCGATCACGTCCTGCACGAACACGTCCAACCCGGCCGTGATGATCGGCGCCGGCCTGCTGGCGAAGAGTGCCGTCGAGCGCGGGCTCTCCCGGAAGCCCTGGGTGAAGTCAAGCCTCGCGCCCGGCTCGAAGGTCGTTACGCAGTACTACGAGCGAGCGGGGCTGACGCCGTACCTCGAGACGCTCGGATTTCACACCGTCGGGTACGGCTGCACGACGTGTATCGGGAACTCGGGACCGCTTCCCCCGCCGATCTCGGAGGGAATCGCCCAGGGCGACCTCGTGGCCTGCGCCGTCCTTTCCGGAAACCGGAACTTCGAGGCTCGGATTCACTCCGAGGTGAAGGCGAACTACCTTGCCTCACCTCCTCTCGTGGTCGCGTATGCGCTCGCGGGGCGAATGGACATCGACCTCGCGACCGAGCCGATCGGGGTGGGCTCGGACGGTCGTGACGTCTATCTCTCGGATCTCTGGCCCTCACCCGCCGAGGTGCAGGAGACGATGGCGCAGGCGATCGGGGAGGAGATGTTCCGCTCGACGTACGCCGACGTCTTCACCGGCGACGAGACCTGGCAGGCGCTCCCCGTCCCGGAGGGTGAGATCTTCGCCTGGGATCGCGATTCGACGTATGTCCGCCTCCCGTCGTACTTCGACGGCATGCCTCTCGCGCCCGAGACCGTCGAGGACTTCGCGGGCGCACGCTGCCTCGTCGCGATCGGCGACTCGGTGACGACCGACCACATCTCGCCTGCCGGCTCGATCAAGCCCGACTCGCCCGCGGGGCGCTACCTCGTCGAGCACGGCGTCGAGCGCAAAGACTTCAACTCGTATGGGTCGCGGCGCGGGAACCACGAGGTGATGGTTCGGGGCACGTTCGCGAACGTCCGCCTGCGCAACCAGCTTGTGCCTGGCTCGGAGGGAACGTGGACCCTGCACGTGCCGTCGGGTGAGCAGATGACGATCTTCGAAGCCGCGGAGCTGTACCACGAGGAAGGCGTGCCGCTGATCGTTCTCGCCGGGAAGGAGTACGGCTCGGGCTCGTCGCGCGACTGGGCGGCGAAGGGGCCCAAGCTCCTCGGCGTGCGCACAGTGATTGCCGAGAGCTACGAGCGGATCCATCGCTCGAACCTGCTCATGATGGGCGTCCTCCCGCTCCAGTATCGAGCGGGTGAGAACCGCGAGACGCTGGGCCTGACCGGGCTCGAGGAGTTCTCGATCTCGGGGATCGAGAACGGTGATGCACACGAGGTGGCTGTGCGCGCGGACGCGACGGAGTTCCGCGCGATCGTCAGGCTCGACACTCCGCGCGAGCGCGAATATCTGCGCCACGGCGGGATCCTCCCGTACGTCCTGCGCAGGTTGCTCGCAGCCTGAACTACGCCGTCGCGGCGTCCGGGTTCTCGCCGCGCTCGCGCGCTGCGATCCTCGCCTCGTGATACGCAATGCGCTCGGCGAGCTTTCGCTGCGTTAGCTCGTGCCGCTCCCGAACCTCTGCCGGGAGATCAGGGATCTTCCGCTTCTTCCTCTTCTTCTCGTCCATCCTCGTCCTCCAACAACCAGCGAATTGTCCGTAGCTCGTCGCGAATCTCGACGAGATTCGCGTTGATGTCGAAGACGCCTCTCAGGATACTCGTCACGTCTCGGTCATCGAACGCGGGTTCCACGAGCACAATCGTGGACGCCAAGAATCAATCCCGCTAGTCGCAGTTTCGGACGTGGCTTCTAAGGGCGTTTCCAGCCGACGAAGATCGCCCAGCCGAGGTAGTCGCGCTCGTGTCGCAGGTAGTTCCACTTCCCGTGCTCGTGTCGGCGCCGGATCTCGGGTGCGTCGGGATCGCCGGTGTTTGCCGCGAGCCACTGCTCCACGGACTGCCAGTGCAGCGTTTCGTAGCGATCCCAGTCGTCCTCGGACGACGCAATCATGGCGACGACGGGCAGACCTGACGTCTCGAAGATCACCACTGTTCCTTCGAGCGTCGTCCACGGGTCGCTGCGATGCTCGTAGTCGTCGGGGAGCGGAAGTCGCCGCCAGAACGGCTCGCCGACGACGACGTGGCCACCCGGACGGACGGCAGGCGCGAGGGTCTCGACCGTATCGGCGAGGCTGCCGAAGACAAAGCTCGCTCCAAGGCAGAGCGCCGCGTCGTGGGACTCGGGCTCGAGCTCCGCACTCGCGGCATCGCCGAGTTCGAAAGACACGCGATCGGCCACGCCGAGCCTCGTCGCCCGCTCGATCGCTGCGGCGTGGAATTCGGGGGCGATCTCGATCCCGCGCACCGCGCACCCGAACTCACGGGCGAGCAGGGTCGCGGGTCCTCCACGTCCGGACGCGATGTCCAGCACACGCGAGCTCGAGCCGAGGCCGAGCCGCTCGCCGAGGAGGACGAGGTTCTCCTCTGAGGTCGGGTTCTGGATCTCGTGATGAGCTTCGGCGACGACGAAGTAGCGTGGAATCATCACGCGCGATTCTTCCACGCTGCCGCTAACGTCCCCCGCCGAGTGACGCCGGCACAGAAGATCGAGGGAAGTTGGGGGGTCGATCCCGCCCCGGCACGGCTGCACGTCCTCAGCGGGCTCGACACGGGCTTTCTCTGGGGCAACCTCGGCGTGTCGCTGCTCGTCATCGTCGCCGGAGCGGCGCTGGTCCCCGCGCTCTCGCTGCCGGACGCGCTGGTCGCGATCGTCCTCGGCTGCCTCATCGGCAACCTGATGCTGGCGCTTGCCGGGGCGATCGGCACCGACGCTCGAGTGCCCGGCATGGTGCTCATGCGTGCGCCGCTCGGCCAGCGCGGGTCGTACCTGCCGACCGGGATCAACGTTCTCCAGGGCATCGGCTGGTCCGTCTTCGAGCTGCTGATCATCGCGACGGCTGCCGCCGCGCTCTCGGACGAGCTCTTCGGGTTCCGAGGCCAGTGGCTGTGGACGCTCGTCTTCGGCGCCTTCGCGTTGATCCTGGCCCTGCTCGGACCGATCGGTTTCGTGCGCCGCTTCGTGCGCCGCTTCGCAATCTGGGCGATTCCACTCGCTCTCGGTTATCTGACGTGGTGGGCCGTCGACGGGGCTGACCTCGGCGCCTTGTGGGACAAGCCCGGCGAGGGCGGAATCTCCGTGTGGCAGGGAGCAGACGTCGTGGTCGCGATCACGGTCTCGTGGGTCCCTTACGCCGCGGACTACACGCGGTTCTCGAGGACTCGCCACGGCGCCTTCTGGGGCACCGGAGTCGGCTACCTCGTCCCCGATGTGTGGCTCCTTGCGCTCGGCGTCGTTCTCGTTCTCTCCCGCGACCTCAGCGATCCGGCAGTACTGCCCGCCGCTGTCGTTGCCGGAGGGTTCGCTGCGATCGTTGCTCTCTTCGCCCTACTCGTGACCGAGACGGACGAAGCGTTCGCGAACGTGTACTCCGCCGCCGTATCGCTCCAGAACGTCGTTCCGCACGCGCCGCAGAAGCTTCTCTTACTCCTCGTCACCGCTACGGCGACGGCCGGAGCCCTCGTCATCGACCTGGTGAGCTACCAGAGCTTCCTGCTGCTTCTCGGATCCGTCTTCGTGCCGCTCTTCGCGGTCCTGCTCGCAGACTGGCTCTCGGTCGGTCGGCGCTACTCCACTTTCGACGTCTTCGGCACGCCGGCCTGGCGGCCCGGGCTCATCGGCGCCTGGTTGGCGGGCTTCGCGCTCTACCAGTGGCTGTACCCGAACGGGCCCGCGTGGTGGATCGACCTCGTCGCCAACCTGAACCCGCCCGACTGGGGCATCGGCGCAACCGTTCCGAGCTTCATCGTCGCGTTCGGACTCGCGAGCATCGTCGCGTATGTCACTCGGCGTACGGTCGCGCTCGAGGTAGACGCATGAGTGCCACAGCCGCCATCGGGAACCTCAGCCGCGACATCGTGGCCGGAGCCGCGCCCCGTCCTGGAGGCGCCGTCTACTACGCCGCGCGGGCCCTGGCTCGAATAGGCGCGCACGCCCGCATCGTCGCGCGCTGCGCGGGCGCCGACGTCAACGATCTCCTTCCCCAGCTCGAGTCGTTCGGCATTCCCGTGACACTCAGGGTCGGAGAGCGAGCGACCGCGTTCACGTTCCATTACGAAGGTGACCATCGCGTGATGCACGTCGACGAAGTCGGTGATCCCTGGACGGTCGAGGACGCCACCGGTTGGGTCAGCGACGCGATCGGAGACATCGAGTGGGTACAAGTCGGCGCGCTGCTACGAACAGATTTTCCCGCCCCGACGCTCGCCGCGCTGGCCGGCGACCACCGGCGGCTACTCGTAGACGCTCAAGGGCTCGTTCGCCTCGCCCGTGTCGGGCCCCTCGAGCGAGATGCCGACGTCGATCCCGATGCTCTCCTCTCGCTCGCAGTCCTCAAGCTGAACGAGAGCGAGGCTCGCATTCTGGCTGGTGGCGTAGAACCCGAGCTCCTACGGGCGCTCGGCGTTCCAGAGATCGTTCTCACCCTGGGATCGGCCGGCGCGCTCGTGGTCACGGATTCCCATGCCGAGAAGATCGCATGCGTTCCCGTGAACGGTGTCGTCGATCCGACGGGCGCAGGGGACTCGTTTTCGGCGATCTACGTCTCGGCGCGGGCGCGGGGCGCTTCACCCATCGAGGCAGCGCGCACGGCCAACACGTTGGCCGCCGAGCTCATCTCCGTCGAATAGCGACGCTACGAGCGTCTGGCTGCCCAATCGGCCGGAACGTCCGAGCCACCCTCTTCCGTGATTCGTGCGCCAAAGCGAACGAAGGCGGGATGTGACGCGATCTTTCCCGCCAGGAGTGCTTCTCCGAGGCCGAAATCCGTCGCTGCCGAAACGAGTGAGGACGGCACGAATGAGAACAGCTCGCCAACATGCGCGAGATCGGAGCGAGAGTTCATGCGCATGAGCACGAGGTTGTCGCACTGCGAGAGCACGTGCTCGTCCACCTTCTGGGGGCGCTGGGTCGAGACGAGCAGGTAGAGCCCGTACTTCCGTCCTTCAGCTGCGATACGGGCGGCGTGCTCCGTCGCAATTGCAGTAACGGCGTCCGCCGGATCGCTCGGACAGACGTTGTGCGCCTCGTCGATGACAATCAGTGTGGGCTCACGATCTCCACGGTTCCTCCACAGAGTCGCGAGGACTGCCTCCGACACGGTTGCCTTCTCCTCGAGTGTCTGCAGTGACCCGAGATCGACGACGAGACACCGCGACTCGCGCCCGGCAACATCGTCCACTACAGATCCCGGATCGTCACGCGACCACAACTGCCAACGGTCGATCCCGAGGTTCCGCAACCGCAGGCCGAGTGCCTTCGCCTCGTCCCCGCCTCCGGCGAGGAGCTCGGGCAGCGAGGTTCGCCCACCGCTCGCGGCCCAGGACTCGAGCAACGCGACGAGCTCGGCGTACTCCTTGCGATCGACGATCGGGTCGAGACTCAGCGACGCGGCCTGGACGCGTGGGTCGAGATCGGCGAAGCGCAAGGAGAGTCGCTCCGAACCTTGGTCGGCCGCCTGCCGCACGACGACACCGGCGGTCGAGGAGTGCCGGAGCGCGATGAGATCGTCGACATCAGCCCGGGTCTGCCCGAGGCGCACGAAGTCCGAGTTCGGGTCGAGAACAACGATGCGCAGACTCGTCTCGAGCAGAAGCTGCTCGAGCATGACCCCGAGCGAGTACGTCTTCCCCGACCCGGACTGGCCGCAGAGGAACGTGTGACGGTCGAACCCTCCTGCGTCCAGGTAGAACGGTGCGCCGGGCGCAAGCTGGAGCGCACCGATCTCGAGCTCTGCGCGCGGCGGGCGAACGTGGTCGAGCCACGCATGAACTTCCGCAGGGGCCGCCGGCCGCAGGAGACCGTCGTGGAATGGAGTCGGGTCGCCGTCGCGGACGACACCCGATCCCCGAACGACTCGGAGACTCACGTTCGCCGCAACGGGCGCGGGCGCGTCTGCTTCATCACTGCCGACACCTATCGCTGGTCCTTCGACGAGCTGCAGCTCGAGATCGAGAAGCTGACCGAGACGTGTCGTGCCGTGGTCCTCGATGATTACGTACCCGCCGACCCGAAGCGCGAGATCGTGCGCCGACACCTGGCAGGTGAAGTGCCGGCCGTCGACGGAGGTCGCAAGAGGGAGGATCGACTCCTCGATCTGCCGCCGCAGCTCGCGGTAGCGCTCGGCATGGGATTCCATGGGATCCGAAGAACCTGGAATCAGCCTGCCCCCGCATCGAGCCTGAATTCCCCACGCGCGACGACGACCGCACGGCCGCCGACCTCGACTCGCTCGATCCCGGCATCGCTCCCGTCGGCGCGGGCGAAGAGCGTCGACGGGCGCCCGATCTCCGCACCCTGCGAGATCTCGAGCCACTCGCCCCACTCGAAGAGCCCGTGTCGACACACATGACAGGCGATCGGCCCTGCGGCCGAGCCGGTCGCAGCATCCTCGCCGCGAGGCCAGAACATGCGGTTCTTCCAGCGGCCTTCGGTTCCGGCGATGCAGTTCACGCCCGTGACCTCGAACCGGGCGATCGCGGACGGATCGGGGGAGACCGCAGCGACCGCATCCTCGTTGTCGAGCGTCACGATGATGTGCGTCGCGCCATTGTCGTATAGCTCGACCGGGAGGCCTGACCCACGCACGCCCAGTGCGTGGAAGAGCGCCTCGGTCTCGTCGAGAGCGCGCACCGTCGGGACCGGCTGCTGCATCCGTCCGAACACGAGGGCGCCGGACTCGTCGCGCTGGATCTCGACGGGGATGGAACCCATCATCGTCTCGAGCTCGACGGTAGCGCGCTGGAGCGGCGACGCGAGCACCCACGCCGTGCCGAGGACAGGATGTCCCGCGAACGGCATCTCGTGCGACGGGTTGAAGATGCGAATGCGCGCGGTTCCTCCTCTTTCGGCCGGGAGCACGAAGGTCGTCTCCGAGAAGCCGATCTCGAGCGCGAGTGTCTGCATCGTCTCCGCGTCGATCCCGCGCGCGTCGGTGAAGACGGCAAGCTGGTTGCCGGCGAGCGCGCGATCGGTGAAGACGTCGACGATGACGTAGCGGAGTGTCGGCACGGCGCCACCCTAGCTTCGGCGAACATCCCTGAAGGCGGCCGCTTTCGCGGCCGCGGCGCGTTGCTATCTCGACAGGGCTCCTCTCGGGTTGTTCGCGCGCATATCGTCTCCGGCCGTGCCCAGCGCAATCGTCGTTCGAGATCTGCGGAAGTCGTACGACGGCGTCGAGGCGCTTCGTGGGATCAGCTTCGAGGTCGCCGAGGGCGAGGTCTTCGGGCTCCTCGGCCCGAATGGCGCAGGCAAGACGACGACCGTGGAGATTCTCGAGGGCTACAGGCATCGCGACGGCGGCGAGGCGCTGGTTCTGGGCCACGACCCGGGCGGCGCGCCACGAGCCCTGCGCGAGCGGCTTGGCGTCGTTCTCCAGCAGTCGGAGATGTCGCCGAACCTCACCGTGCGGGAGACGCACCTCCTCTTCGCGGGGTATTTCGCCACATCGCGCGACGCCGACGAGATCATCGAGCTCGTCGGACTCGGAGAGAAGCGCGACGCGCGTGTGAAGACGCTCTCGGGCGGACAGAAGCGGCGCCTCGACCTCGGTATCGCACTCGTCGGCGATCCGGATCTCGTGTTCCTCGACGAGCCGACGACCGGATTCGACCCGGCGGCGCGACGCTCGGCCTGGGAGATGATCCTCTCGCTGCGCTCGCTCGGCAAGACGATCCTCCTGACGACTCACTACCTCGACGAGGCACAACGTCTCGCCGATCGCGTCGCCGTGCTCCACGCCGGGACGATCGTCAGCCTGGGCACGCCCGCGGAGCTCATTGGCGACACTCGGACGACGGAGATTCGCTTTCTGCGGAGCGGCGAGCAGGTCGTGATCGAGACCGACGATCCGACGCGAGCGCTCAACGAGTTGACGACCGAAGCGCTCGCCTCGGGCCACGCCCTCGACAACCTCGAAGTAAAGCGACCAACGCTCGAGGACGTCTATCTGGAGCTCGTGGACGAAAAGGTCGAGGACACGCGTTGACACTGCTCCTGCACCAGCTCGCCTTCGAGCAGCGGATCTTCTGGCGGAGCCGCGAGGCCGCGGTCTTCATCTTCGTCTTCCCGCTCCTCCTCTACGCGCTGCTCGGCTCCGTCTACGACGGTGAGATCGACGGCTCGCCTGCCGTCGACGTGCTTCTCGCAGGGCTCTTCGGCTACGGCGCCGCCAATACGGCGCTCGCCGGGCTCGCGATTATCCTCGTCGGGCGACGCGAGGCAGGGATCCTCAAACGCTTGCGCGCAACACCCCTGCCGCCCACGACGTACATCGGAGCCGTGCTCGCCTCGACGCTTGTGGTCTTCGCCCTGCAATCGGCAGGCCTCGTCGTGCTCGGCACCCTCGCCTTCGACGCGAGCCTGCCGGCGAACTGGCTCGGATTTGCCGGCTCGATCGTGCTCGGGGTCGCATGCTTCGCTGGGATGGGCGTCGGGGCTGCCGCGTTGATTCGCTCGGCTGAGGGTGTGTCTGCGGTCGTCAACGTGATTGTCCTGCCGATGGCGTTCCTGTCGGGCTCGTTCGGGCCGACCGAGGACTACCCCGCTTTCCTGGAGGCGGTCGCGAACGTGCTCCCGCTCACCTACTTCCTCGACGTCGTGTACGGCGTGTATCTCGAGGGAGAATCGCTCTTTGCGGATCCGACGGCGCTCGCGGTGGTCGCCGCCTGGGGAGTCGCGGGCCTCGCGGTCGCGATGCGCCGCTTCAGCTGGACGCCGCGCGAGCGCTGAGCGCGCCCACCGGGGCCGAACCAGCGCGGTCCGACCCCGGCCAGGCGAATGGCAGGTGTTACCTGTTGCTGAGCATCGACAGGTAGTACAGGAGCATCGCGATCGCAGCGAGCGCACCCGCGACATACGTCCAGGCAGCGGCGCTGAGGACACTCTTCACGCCGGCGCCCTCGCTCGCAACGACGAGCCCGAGCTCGTTCAGCTGCTTCTTTGCTCGGCTCGAGGCGTCGAACTCCACCGGAAGCGTGACGATCTGGAAGAGAACGGCGATCGAGTAGAGAGCGACTGCGAGAACGACGAACCCTGTGATCTGGAAGAAGATGCCGCCGATCAGGAAGAGCACCCAGATGTTCGATGCGAACTGCACGGCGGGGAACATCGCGCTGCGAAACCGGAAGAACGCGTAGGCCTGTGCGTGCTGAATCGCGTGGCCGACTTCGTGCGCGGCGACCGAGGTCGATGCGATCGAGACACCGCGGAACACCTCAGGGGAGAGGTGGACGGACTTGCTGCGGGGGTCGTAGTGGTCGGAGAGGGAACCGGGGGTCTCTTCGATGGGGACTTCATTGAGCCCGTTGGCGTCGAGAACACGACGCGCAACCTGTGCGCCGGTCATGCCGTTCGCGACGGGCACCTCGAGGTTGCGCGCGAACGTGCTCTTGACCCGGTGCTGCGCCCAGAAGCCGATGACCATCGGAACGATGAAGGCGATCAGAAACGTCATGTCAGGATGGTAGCCGCCGAGATCTCCGTGCTAGCACTGCCTGCCGGGCGAATACGCGCGTTCTTAACTGTCGCTCTGCAGCTCTTGGCACGACGACGCGTCTGCGAAGGCCGCCTGCAGCTCGTCTTGCGCGTCCCCGGCCACGTCCGAGCTCTGGAGGTCGTCGACCGTCGTCGAGATCGTGTCGAGCAGAGCCTGGAACTGAGGCGCGAGGGCTGCCAGCGCCTGGATGAAGTCGGCAGGCGAACTGGCGCCGGTTGCATCCTCCGCGCTCTGGCTCAGCGTGTCGAAGCTCGCCTCGATCTCGGACGCGGCCGAGTCGAGCTGCTGCTTCAGCGCGTCGCCCGCGTCGAGATCGGGCGGCCCGAGTTGCTGCAGGTCGGTCACGAGCGTCTCGGTCGCGCTAGTCGCGTCGCCGAGCGACTCCTGGAGTGACTCGGCCGTCAACGTCTCACCGCTGACATCAGAGATCGCGGTGATCGAGGATCGCCACGTCGAGAGGCTCGTGCAGACCGAGTCGGCCCACGCCGTCGGTGACGTGCTCTCGCCGTCGTCCTCGGTCAGCCGCATGACCAGAGCTGCAACCGCAATGGAGACGATTCCGATCACGATCGCGGCGATGAACCAGTTCCTGCGCACGCCCTCGAGTCTAAATGTCCTGCCTCAGGACGCAGTGGATACGGCGGATCGGCGCCGCCTCACGACAGCCTTGCGCGCCTCTTCTGCGAAGAAGACGACCGGCGCCCACACGATGAGCGCGAGCCACCACCACCACGGGATAGGGGCCTGATGGAAAGCCCTGTTGAGCCCCGGGACATAAACGAGCGCCACCGCGAGCGCGAGTTCGAAGGCTATTCCGACGAGTAGAAAGCGATTCGAGGTGAGTCCGATCGAGAACACCGACCGGCGCTCCGTGCGCATGGCCTGCCCCGCACCGACCTGGCCCATCACGATGGCCGTCTGAGTCATGGTCGTCGCCTGAAGATACGCGGTGCCCGTGTCGGGAAACGCCGACGGCGGACGCCAGCCACCGAGCAGGTAGCCGACGAAGAAGCTCGTCATCGCTCCGATCCCCTCGAGCAGGCCCACGAACCCGTAGACGCGCGCGAGAACCCGTCTCGAGAGAAGCCGTTCGCCGCGCGGACGGGGCGGCCGCGTCATCGTCCCGGGCTCTGCACGTTCGGTGCCGAGCGCTATCGCAGGCAGCATGTCCGTCCCGAGATCGATCGCGAGCACCTGCATCACGGTGAGGGGTAGCGGGATCGCTCCTCCCGAGATGCCCCAGACGAGGAACGGGAGCAGCTCGCCCACGTTCGAGCAGAAGTGGTACGCGGCGAAGCGCCGGATGTTGTCGTAGACGGCACGCCCCTCCTCGACCGCGGCGACGATCGACGCGAAGTTGTCGTCGAGGAGCACCATGTCCGCCGTCTCGCGCGCGACGTCGGTGCCCGACCTCCCCATCGCGACCCCGATATCGGCCTCCTTGAGCGCGGGAGCATCGTTCACACCGTCCCCGGTCATCGCGACGATCTCCCCGCTTGCGCGGAGGACGCGCGCGAGGCGAAGCTTCTGCTCGGGGGAGATGCGGGCGAAGATCACGTCGCGCTCCGCGAGCCGCTCGAGGAGCACGTCGTCGCTCACGGCGTCGAGCTCGGCCGGCCCGATCACGTGCGCCTCCTCATGCACGAGACCGATGCGCCGTGCGACAGCCTCTGCGGTGTAACCGCTGTCTCCGGTGACCATGATCACGCGGATCCCCGCAGCCCTGCAGCTCGCGATCGCAGCAGGAACTTCAGGCCGTGGCGGGTCGAGCATGCCGATGGCTCCCAGGAACTCGAGCTCGCTCTCGACCTCGTCCGGTTGGTCGACACCCTCGGGAAGGACATGCCGGGCAAGCGCGAGCACGCGAAGCGCGCCACGCTCCATCTCCTCGGCGGCCGCCAGGGCGGCCGTCTGCGCCTCCGCATCGAGCGTCGTCCGCGGGATGATCACCTCGGGCGCACCCTTCACGTACGCGATTCGACGCCCGCCGAGGAGATGGACGGTCGTCATCCGCTTCCGCAAAGAGTCGAACGGAATCTCGCCCACGCGCGGACGATGTGCCGCCTCCTGCTCGTGGCGCAGGCCGCCCTTCTCCGCGACAACCACGATCGCCGCCTCCGTCGGGTCGCCGAGGATCTCGATGCCTGCGGCGCCGACGGTCAGCCGCGCGTCGTTGCAGAGGAGCCCGCACCGCAGCAGCTCGCGAATCCCCCGTGGATCAGCCACGCCGCCGTTCTGGAGGAAGCGGCCGAACGCCTCGTAGCCCGCGCCCTCGACGACGAACCACCCGTGCTCGGGCGACCAGATCCGCTCCACGGTCATCTCGTTCTCAGTGAGGGTCCCGGTCTTGTCGGTGCAGATGACGGTCGTCTCGCCGAGAGTCTCGACCGACGAAAGCCTGCGGACGAGCGCGTTCCGCCGCGCCATGCGCTGCGTCCCGAGCGCGAGCGAGAGGGTCACGGTCGGAAGCAACCCCTCCGGGACGTTCGCGACGGTGACGCCAATCGCAAACACGAACCGCTCCTGGAGGCCCATTCCGAGGAAGCCCGCGACGACAAAGAAGAGTGAGCCGAGCCCGAACGAGATGAGCGCGACGAGGCGCGTCACGCGTCGGAGCTCGAGCTCGAGCGGGCTCGGCTCCTCCCGGCCCTGTTGGGTCAGCTCCGCTATGCGCCCGAACTCGGTGGCCATCCCAGTGGCCTCGACGACGGCCACCGCTGTTCCCCGAACGACGTGGGTGCCCGCAAAGACGAGCTGCTCCGGCTCGACCGGACGCGACTCGCCGGTCAGAGTCGAGTTGTCGACGCGCAGCTCGTGCCGTGTGACGAGCTCGGCGTCTGCGCTCACGCGATCTCCCGGCTCGAGAACTACGACGTCCCCGGGAACGAGCTCTTCTGCCGGGATCTCACGCTCCTCGCCATCGCGGCGTACGCGAGCGGTCTGGGGGAGCACCTTCCGAAGTGCTTCGCTGGCGCGCTCCGCGCGGTACTCCTGTGCAAACGCGAATACCGCGTTGACGAGGATCACGACGACGATCGCGATGGACAGCGCTGGAAGCCCGCCGAGCAAAGCCAGCGCCGCGCCCAGCCAGAGAAGCAGAGCGAAGAGGTGGACGAGGTTCGCGCCAAACTGGCGGGCGTGTGACGGCTTCGGCGGCTCGGCGAGCACATTCGGGCCGTACTGCGCCCGTCGTGCCAGCACCTCGTCGCCGGTTAAGCCGGTATCACTCGTGCGGTCTGTTGGCGCCCCGCCACTATCCACTGCCTCCCATGCTGGCAGCGGGCTATGGAGAGCGCATCCGCGCGCTCACCGAGAGCCCGTCGCCGAACTACTTAGCCGGCGCAAGACCGGAATCCGCTAGCGCAGATTCCGGCCGCGCGAAGATCCCTGAAGGCGTCCGCTTCGCGGCCGCGGCGCTTCTCGTCTTGGACGCTTCGAGTCAGTGCCGGTTACCACTTGGAGCGGCGGCCGCGCCGACTCGTGTACACGAGTCGCGGCCTGGCGGTGCGCAGACCTGCCTCCTCGAACTGCTCGCGGTGGCCGAGGCGGTTGGCGACGCGGCTCGTCTCCTCCTGCTGGTCGGGGAGCACGAACGTGATCGCGATTCCACTGCGTCCCGCACGACCCGTGCGGCCGGTGCGGTGGACGTAGCCCTTGTCCTCGTCCGGCGGGTCGTAGTTGATGACGTGGGCGATGTCGTCGATGTCGAGGCCGCGCGCGGCGACGTCGGTGGCGACGAGAACCGGCACCTTGCCACTCGAGAACCGCTGGAGCGCACGCTGCCGCACGGACTGCGAGAGGTCGCCGTGCATCGCGACCGCATCGACCTGGTGAAACTTCAGCTTGCGCACGAGCTTGTCGGCGCCGCGCTTCGTCCGGACGAAGACGAGTGTCAGGCCGTCGTTTCGGCGGATGTGCTCGACGAGCGTCTCGAGCTTGGTGTCGGGTCGCACTGCAACGAAGCGATGAGCGATCTCGCCGGATTCACGGTCGGCGGGCGGCTCCGATTCGATGTGGGACGGGCTGCTCGTGTACGAGCGGGCGAGCGCGCCGACCTCGCCGTCGAGCGTCGCCGAGAAGAACATCGTCTGGCGATTCCGAGGCACGAGTCGGAGAATCTTGTCGACCTGCGGCTTGAAGCCCATGTCGAGCATCCGGTCGGCCTCGTCGAGGACGAGGATCTTGATCGCGGAGAGATCGAGAAGACGCCGATCCGCGAGATCCTGAAGCCGGCCGGGCGTGGCGACGAGGATGTGCGCGGAGCGGGCTCGCTCCGCCTGCGAGCGAAGCGGGATGCCGCCGTACACGGCGGCGACGCGAAGGCCGTTCGCAGGGGCGATCGCCGAGAGCTCCTCGGTCACCTGGAGCGCGAGCTCGCGGGTCGGGACGAGGACGAGCGCGCTGGGGCGCCGGTCGCCAGTCGTCGTTCGCTCGACGATCGGGATCGCAAAGGCCAGCGTCTTGCCCGAGCCGGTCTGCGACTTGGCGAGAACGTCAAGCCCGGCGATCGCGTCGGGGAGGACGAGGGACTGCACCGGGAAGGGTGCGTGGATGGAGTGAGCGGCGAGCGCATCGACAACGCGCGCGGACACGCCAAGCTCATGGAAAGACTGCTGGGACAAACTGTTCAACTCCTTTGGAACGTCGAGATTCGCCTGCCTCGAACGTCCTAGGGAGGAACGAGAAGCTCATCTCACGGGCCGGCGGTATTGCCGACCGTGCCCCCACGGTAGCAGTCACGGGTCTGCCAGACGCGATCCGGAGTCAAGGCGAACGCAGCGGCCGCGTTCAGGGATCCTCGCGCGCCGGGAAACCGTCGCGAATGAGATTCCGGCTCGCGCGAGCCGCTGCCTAGACAGGAGCGAGACCGCGCGCCTTGCGACTCGAGGCGGTCTGGCGACGCTGGGCGGAAAGCTCGATCTTGCGCAGGCGGACGTTCTCCGGAGTGACCTCGACGCACTCGTCCACGCGGATGTACTCGAGCGCCTGATCGAGCGAGAGTGGGCGTGGAGGGATGAGGCGAACGTGCTCCTCGGCGTTCGGGGAGCGCATGTTCGACATCTTCTTCTCCTTCGTCGCGTTCACGTCGAGATCCTCGGGCCGCGCGTTCTCGCCGACGATCATCCCCTCGTAGACGTCGACGGCCGGGGCGACGAAGAGCGATCCCCGCTCCTGCAGGTTGAGCAGCGCGAACGTGGTCGTCTTGCCGCGGCGATCGGCGACGAGGGCGCCCGTCGGTCGCGTCCGGAGCTCGCCGAACCAGGGCTCGAAGCGCTCGAAGACGTGGTGCATGATCCCCGTCCCGCGTGTCTCGGTGAGGAACTCCGTGCGGAACCCGATGAGCCCGCGCGCAGGCACCACGACATCCATGCGCACCCAGCCTGAGCCGTGGTTGACGAGCGCTTCGGTCCGCCCCTTGCGCAGCGCGAAGAGCTGCGTGATCACACCCAGATAGTCCTCGGGAGCGTCGATCGAAACGCGCTCGACCGGCTCGTGGAGCACACCGTCGATCTCGCGCGTGACGACCTGCGGCTTGCCGACGGTGAGCTCGAAGCCCTCGCGCCGCATCTGCTCGACGAGGATCGCGAGCGAGAGCTCGCCACGGCCCTGCACTTCCCAGGCGTCCGGCGACTCGGTTTCGAGGACGCGGAGCGAGACGTTGCCAATGAGCTCGGTGCGCAAGCGGCTCTCCACGAGGGTCGCGGTCAGCTTGTTGCCGTCGATGCCCGAAAGCGGCGACGTGTTGATCCCGATCGTTACGGAGAGCGACGGCTCGTCGACCGAGATGACCGGCAGCGGGCGCGGGTCCGCCAGGTCCGCGAGCGTCTCGCCGATCGTCACCTCGGGGATCCCGGCGACGGCGATGATCTCGCCCGGACCGGCCTCCTCCGCCTCGACGCGGTCGAGGGCCTCGGTCACATACAGCTCGGTCACCTTCGCGCGTTCGATCGTCCCGTCCGAGCGGCACCACGCGACCTGCTGCGCTCGGCGGATCGTCCCGTGCAGGACGCGACAGAGCGCGAGCCGCCCGACGTAGGGCGACGCGTCGAGGTTGGTGACGAGCGCCTGCAGCGGGTGGCTCTCGTCGTACGTGGGCGCGGGGATGCGCTCGAGGATCAGGTCGAGTAGCGGGCGGAGATCGGGCTCGAGCGCGTCGGGGTCGGAGTCGAGCGACGCGCGGCCGGCCTTCGCGTTGCAGTAGACGATAGGGAACTCGATCTGGCTCTCGTCGGCGTCGAGGTCGAGAAAGAGCTCATAGACCTCGTTGACGACGGCGCCGATTCGTGCATCGGGGCGGTCGACCTTGTTGACGACCAGGATGACCGGTAGCCGCGCCTCGAGCGCCTTGCGGAGGACGAACCGCGTCTGCGGGAGCGGTCCTTCGCTCGCGTCGACGAGCAGAAGGACGCCGTCGACCATCGTCAACCCACGCTCGACCTCGCCGCCGAAGTCGGCGTGGCCCGGCGTGTCGATGATGTTGATCTTCGTCCCGCCGTACCGGACGGCCGTGTTCTTGGCGAGGATCGTGATGCCCTTCTCGCGCTCGAGGTCCATCGTGTCGAGCACGCGCTCGGCGACGTCCTGGTTCTCGCGGAACGCGCCCGACTCCCAGAGGAGGGCATCGACCAGCGTCGTCTTGCCGTGGTCGACGTGCGCGACGATCGCGACGTTGCGGATCTCGGAGCGGACGGGCACCGATCGAGGGTATCGGTCGCGATCTGATCTCGAAGGGACGCGCTCTCTATTCGCGACTGGACGCGGCCCAGATGTCGATCCCGGTCTCGGTCGCGTAGCCGTCGATCTCCGCGAGCTCGTCGTCGCGGAACGTGCGGCTCTCCAGAGCTGCCACGTTGTCTTCGAGCTGGGTGACGCTCGAGGCGCCGACAAGAGCCGAAGTCACGCGGGCATCGCGAAGGGTCCACGCGAGCGCCATCTGAGCGAGGGTTTGCCCGCGTCGTTCGGCGATCTCGTTCAGGGCTCGGATCTTCACAAGCGCCTCGTCCGTGATGAGTTCGGGTGCGAGCGAGGTCGGGCGGCTTGCGCGCGAGCCCGCTGGGACTCCGCCGAGATACTTGTCGGTCAGCATGCCCTGAGCGAGCGGCGAGAAGGCGATGCAGCCGACGCCCAGCTCGTCGAGGGCGCCGAGAAGCTCGGGCTCGATCCAGCGGTTCAGCATCGAGTACGAAGGCTGGTGGATCAGAAGTGGCGTGCCCAGCTCGCGGAGGATCGCCGCCGCCTCCCGTGTCTTCTGAGCCGAGTACGACGAGATGCCGGCGTAGAGCGCCTTCCCGTGCCTGACCGCGGCGTCGAGCGCGCCCATCGTCTCCTCGAGCGCCGTCTCAGGATCGAAGCGGTGCGAGTAGAAGATGTCCACGTAGTCGAGACCCATCCGCTCGAGGCTCTGGTCGAGGCTTGCCAGCAGGTATTTCCGGGAGCCCCACTCGCCGTACGGGCCGGGCCACATGTCGTAGCCGGCCTTCGTCGAGATCACGAGCTCGTCCCGGTAGGAGCCGAGATCGCTGTGGAGGATCGACCCGAAGCTCTCCTCCGCCGAGCCGTATGGCGGCCCGTAGTTGTTCGCGAGGTCGAAGTGCGTGATCCCGAGGTCGAAGGCGCGCCGGACGATCGCGCGGCTCGTGTCGAGCGGCCGGTCGTGCCCGAAGTTCCACCAGAGTCCGAGCGAGATCGCCGGAAGCTTTAGGCCGCTGACGCCGCAGCGGCGATAGGGCATCCGGTCGTAGCGCTCATCGGCGGGCGTGTACGGCATCGAGGCCGAGAATAGAGCGGCGACGCTTCCTGAGGCAGCGCTACCCTTGCCCGGCGCCCCCGTAGCTCAGTGGATAGAGCAGCGGTTTCCTAAACCGCGTGCGCATGTTCGATTCATGCCGGGGGCATCGTTCGCGCAGAGAACAGAGCAGCTCGGAGTTTTGATTCCGCGTTCGGGCGTGACATGATCGCCTCAGACCCGGCGGGCGGGAAGGGACATGGCGATGAAGGCTTCGGGCGTTGTACGCGTTGCCGTTCCCGTGACTCGTCGGCGCTGCCGGCATGTCGCACCGGCACCGCTGGAGAATTCCTGGAGAACGTCCTCGTAGGGTGTGGACGTGACCGCGACCGACATGCAGGAGGGCCGCCGACGAAGAGCCGCGCCCGTTGGCGTCCGCGAGGGTCGCCTCGAGTTGCGGGTGCTCGGACCGATGGAAGTGCTCGCCGGCGGCGTCCCGGTCCCGCTTGCCGGCCGCAAGGAGCGGACCGCGTTGGCGCTGCTCGCCGCGCACACCGGCAGGGTGGTTGCTACCGACGACTTGATCGACGGCCTCTGGGGCGACACGCCGACGGCCGCGGCTCGCTCCACGCTCCACACCTACAA
>JBOHAY010000075.1:0-3000 GCA_050697935.1 Gaiellaceae bacterium
CATGCCCGCGACGCGCGGATCTCGGTGGATCACACGCGTGAGATGGAACGCGCCGGCAGCGAACACTCGGGCGCCGGAGCGCGCCTCGTAGTAGGTCATCTGCGCCGTCTTGCCCGGCCCGAAGAGATCGGGGATCTCGGCGAGCACCTGGACATCGCGCGGCGACGCCGCCGACACCTTGTCGATTTCGACCCCGCCTCGCGACAGCGCCGACCCAGGCCTCAAGCCGGTTCCGGCGAAGATCCACGACGCGGCAGGACTTCTCCGGACGATCCAGGCGTTGCGAGGCACCTTGCTGTTGGCGATGTACTGCACGCCGATCAGTGCAGCCTCAGGTCGGCCGAGTTCCCGCCAGGGTCTCGTCCTCGTAAGAACGTCACCCCGTCTGATCACCTGCCAGTAGAAGTTGTTCGCCGAGAGGAACATGAGGTTGCCTCCGTGATCCCGGTAGCCCTTGATGAGGTCGTACTCGCGCGTCGTGACGTACTCGTGGTGGCCGGGGAACACGATCAGGTCGTACGCCCGCCGGAGCGCGTCAGGGCTGTCCGCAGCCTCGAGGTCGGACTGTGAGAGGACGTCGACTTCCCGGCCGGTCCGTTCGAGCCATTGGAGGAACGGGAGATGATTGCGAAAGCCGTACGGTACGCCGCCGTTCAGATGCGGGCGCCCGAGCCGGACGGTCTGCCGGCTCCAATCCGCGTACCAGGAGTCACCCTGTCCGTCCCCGTCGTCGTCGCGCAGGTTGTAGGCCTGCCAGGTGAGGGTGGGGAGGACGACCGCGACGCGATGCTCGCCGAGTTGGCGCGGCCGCACGACGAACGGGGCGAAACCGATTCGCCCGTCAGTCGCGCGCAGTCGGACGAAGTAGAGGCCGCTAGCCCAGTCGCCGACCCGAACACGGATGACACGGCGGCCTGAAGACGAGCCGATCCGCAACAGGGGCGTCACTCGAACGCCGTGCATCGTGTTCGACCTGCGCGTGACCAAGCGCTCGGGGCCGGAGTGGAAGACCTGGAGTCGCAGCCGCGCCGCATCGCCGAAGACGACGAGACGAGCGGTGTCGCCCGGCGCGTAGCTCTCGTGCGCAAACGCGGCTTCGACCGTGGGTACGAGATCCACTCGCAGCGGCGAGCGAGCATCACGTTCGTCGGCCTCCTTGCGGGTGGCCACACGCAGGCAGTACCCCTGCGGAAGCAGGCCCGCGGCGCACAGCTCGGGCTCCGGCGCACGGATCGCGAATGCGCTGCGCAGCTCGCCCGTGAACCAGACGTGCAACATCTCGCTCCGGCCCTGGATGAGCCGAGAACCGGGCGGGCACTTGCCGCTCGCGGGAGGCTTCAGGCCACGGCGCGTCCCCTGCTTGCAGACGACGTGAGAATGCCAGCGGGTGATTGGCCCGCCCGGGTTGGGGCCTCGCTCACCGTCTCTCATGCTCCACATCGCCCCGACGAGGACGAGCGGCTGCCCGGGCGCGTTCGCGTAGATGAGCGCTTTCGGTCGTCGCGTATCGAGAAGGACGCGTCCGCGGGGCTCCTGCGGTCGCTCCGCGTGGAAGTAGTGCACGGCGTCGTCGCCACGCTCACGGGCTCTGGTGCGCGTGTCATAGCCGGCGCTCTCAGCCGCTCGCACGTCCGCCCAATCTCCTTTCTTGGCAGCGGAGACGAGCCTCGCGAGCGCGCGTTCCGCCCGCGCTCGCTCGCCCGGTGTGGCGAGCGTGACATCGGGGTACTGGAGGAGATGGTCGATCAGCCCCCGACGTCTCGACGCTGGCAGCTTCTTCGTACCCGGCCGGAGCTTGCAGACCAGCGGAGGGCCGAGTCGGATGCCGGAGGCTGGGGCGGCCGAGACCGTCGTCTGCAGCGGTTTCTGGTCCGCGCGTCGTTCGGCCTGCTCTTTGCACCCCGCCGACAAACCGCCCACAGCCACGATCACGACGACCATGGGGGCAGCCATCGTACGCACCGCGGAGTCGAGAGAGGACCGACGATCCATCTGCGCGGCTTACGATCGTACTCGCCGTTCAGGAGCGACTCTATGCCCCGATTGTTCGGCCGGGGGGCAGCGGCCGCGCTCGGCGAGAGCGACGAAGGTGCGGCGGCTACGCTCCTCGGGTGCGCCAGTTCCATGCGTCTGACCTCTATACGCCTATGGGCGACCAGTCGCGCGCGATCGACGAGATCGCGGCCTCCGTTGCCGAAGGCAATCCCTTCCAGACCATCCTCGGCGCGACCGGCACCGGGAAGACCGCAACGATGGCGTGGACGATCGAGAAGCTCCAGCGCCCGGCGCTCGTCATCGCGCACAACAAGACGCTCGCGGCGCAGCTCTGCAACGAGTTCCGCGAGTTCTTCCCCGAGAACGCGGTCGAGTACTTCGTCTCGTACTACGACTACTTCCAACCCGAGGCCTACATCCCGCAGGCCGACCTCTACATCGAGAAGGACTCGTCCCAGAACGACGACATCGCGCGGCTACGGCTCTCTGCCACCTCCTCATTGCTGACTCGCCGCGACGTCGTTGTCGTCGCCTCGGTCTCGTGCATCTACGGTCTCGGCTCGCCCGAGGAGTGGCGCGAGCGCGTTCTCATGCTCGAGGTGGGGGAGGAGCACGACCGCGACGAGGTGCTCCGCAAGCTGATCGAGAGCCAGTACGTCCGCAACGACACGGTCCTTGGGCGCGGGCGCTTCCGGGTGAAGGGCGACCTCGTCGAGATCCAGCCCGCGAACGTCGAGACCGCGTACCGGGTCTCGTTCTTCGGAGACACGGTCGAGCAGATGACGCACTTCGACCCGCTGACCGGCGAGGTCTACGCGCGGCTCGACAACCTCGTCATCTGGCCCGCGACCGAGTACGTCACGTCGAAGCCGACGATCGAGCGCGCCGTCGACGAGCTCCGCGCGGAGCTCGAACAGCAGGTGGCGAGGTTCGAGACGGAGGGTCGCATGCTCGAGGCGCACCGGATCCGCCAGCGCACCGAATACGACCTCGAGATGATGAAGG
>JBOHAY010000076.1:0-3021 GCA_050697935.1 Gaiellaceae bacterium
CGCGGTGGGAGGATTGGCATCGCGGGCGCGACGAGGAGGTCGTACTGTCCCAGAGCCCGCTCCCGTTCGGCAATCGCCCAACGGCGCGCCCGTAGGCCCGTGACATGTGCAGTCGAGGGCAGGAACAGTCCGGCGAGCAGGCGCGCGCGAACGTCGGCGCCGTAGTCGACGAGTCGCGTGCGGAGCCAGTGGAGATGCGCCGCTGTCGCCTCCGGCAGCAGTACGAGCTGGAGGATCGTCGTGATTTCCGCGTGAAGCGGGATCTCGACCCGCTCCTGTCGTCCACCCAGCTCGCGCAGCGCCTCCCTGCAGACGGCCGCAACACGTGGGTCCGCGCGGTCGAAGAGACTCTCGACGACGCCTATCCGAAGGTCATCGCTCTCGCTTAGCTCGATCGGTCGCCCGGCCATCACCTCGAGCGCCCACGCGCACTCGTCGGCGGTCCGCGCGAGCGGGCCGATTGTGTCGAGCGACCACGAGGTCGGGACGAGACCCTCCGTCGGAACGAGGCCTGTCGTGGGCTTGATGCCGGTCACCCCGCAGAACGCGGCCGGTATCCGCACAGAACCTGCGGTATCCGTGCCGACTCCGATGTCGACGAGGCCTGCGGCGACGGCCGCCCCCGAGCCGCCGCTGGAGCCGCCACACACGTGCGCGGTGTTCCACGGGTTGAGAGCTGGTCCGAAGTGGGGGCTCGTCGTCAGCGCCCCGAATGCGAACTCGTGCGTGTTCAGCTTGCCCACGATCCGAGCGCCCGCTTGCCGTAACCGGGCAACGCACTCAGCATCGCGCTCCGGGACGCGATGCAGCACGCGCGACGCCGCTGTCGTCGGCATACCAGCCACGTCGATCACGTCCTTCACGCCCACGATCGGCCTAGGCCCGTCCTCGTGCTCGACGAGGTGGAGGAATGCGTTGAACGGGTCGAGCGTCACGGGCGCGTTTCCGGCGGCAGCTGCTTCTCGAGCTCGGCGAGGGCGGGAAGTACCCGGGTAAGGAACCCGAGCACGGCTTCGAGGTCCTCCTCGGAAGGCGAGACACCCTGTTCCTCGGCAAGCCGTCGGAGGGACTCGACCGAGATAGAATCAGCGCCCATGCCGATTTACGAATATCGGTGCGAGAAGTGCGAGGAGAGGTTCGAGGAGTACTTGTCCACTTCGGACAAGCCGGCGCCGCCGTGTCCGAAGTGCGGCTCGAAGGACGTGGCGCGCAAGCTGTCACAAATCAACACTGAGTGGCTCCCGAGCGACGTGGCCTGGGACCGCGTCGGTCGCAGCTGGGACTGATCCTCCACACGCTGGAATAAGTCAGACTTTCGCCTTCACGTCAAGCGGGAGGAGATCGATGCCGTACGCCGTGCTCGACGACGAGGCGAGGCTCTATTACGAGCTAACCGGTCCGGACGATGCTCCGGTCGTGATCCAGTTCGGCGGCGGACTGTTCGGCCGCCACAACTTCGGGGCCGTGAACGACGGCTTCCGGGAGAACGGCTTCAGGCTGCTGTCGTTCGATGCTCGAGGTTACGGCGCGTCCTCGGCGCCCCGCGAGCAGTACACGATCGAGATGTGGGCACACGACGGCGCGAAGCTGCTCGACGCCGTTGGGCTCGACCGCGTGCTCGTCCACGGCACGTCGATGGGAGGCATGATCGCGATCGCGTTCACCGCTCTCCACGGCGACCGCGTCATCGCGACGTGTGCAGACGTGGCGTTTGCAAAGCCTGACGTGTATCGCCGCACGCTGTTCCGCGTCTGGAGGCGGATGGCCGAGTCAATGCCGTGGGACGACTTCTCAGACCACGTCACGACTCAAGCGGTGGGCGCACGGTTCCTCGAGGAGGAGGGCGCGGGCACGTTCGAGCTCGTCCGTTCCGTGATCGGCTGGAACGACCCGTACACGGTGCGGCAGGCGTGCGTTGCGATGGAGGAGATGGACTTGACGCCGCTCGTCGCGCAGATCGAGCGGCCGCTCCTGATGACCAACGGCACGTACGACATCCTCTGCCCACCGGTGCTGGCGCCGTCGGGGCTCGGTGCTCGCAAGATGGCCGAGATGAACCCGCTCATCACGACACATGAGTTCCCGGACATCGGCCATGCCGACCTCATCGAGTGCCCCGACGACGCGGTACGGATCGTGTCGGCCTTCTTCCGCCGGCACCTGGACTGAGCGTCTCGGCTGAAGTCCGCCCCGCGCCGGTGTTGTAGGCTCGGGTCTCGTCTAACTCTGGGAAGGAAGAGACCGCCATGAGCACAGCAGCTGCCACCTGGACGCGCGAAAGCCTCGCCGGAGCGCCGCAGACCTACTTCGACGCAGTCGATGCCATGGACGTCGACGGTGTCCTCGCCCACTTCGCCGACGACGCGACGCTCACCGTTCAGACCGATCATGTGACCTTCGATGGCGCTGATGAGATCCGGCGCATGTTCACCGACTTCTTCGCTGCGTCCAAGTGGATCCGCCACGAGCTGCGCAACGTCGTCGTGGAGGAGGCGG
Source organism: Gaiellaceae bacterium (assembly GCA_050697935.1). Classification (GTDB taxonomy): domain Bacteria; phylum Actinomycetota; class Thermoleophilia; order Gaiellales; family Gaiellaceae; genus GMQP-bins7. Next base: position 2,497 of record JBOHAY010000076.1, read on the forward strand.
CCGGAAAGGTGGCCACCGAGCAGGGCTACATCGGTGAGCTGAAGGACGGCTCGAAAAACGACATGCACAACTGCAACTTCTTCTCCTTCGACGCCGACGGGAAGTTCAAGCGGGTCATCATCTGGATGGCGGGGACGAACCCGCTCAAGTAGACGACAAGCGGTGCAGCTCCTCGCTTTCGGTGAGCTTCGGGCCGTGAGCGGGCTATGAAGGTCGCGATCGTGGGCGCCGGCGCTATGGGCTCGGTGTATGCCGGCCTGCTCGGCAGCGCGGGCAATGAGGTATGGGCTGTCGATCCATGGGCAGAGCACATTGCGGCAATTCGCGACCGCGGACTTCGTGTCGAAGGGGCGAGCGGCGACCGGGTCGTACAGCTACGCGCAACCTGCGACCCTGCGGACGTCGGCGTCGCCGACCTTGTCGTGATCGCGACCAAGGCGATGCAGGTCCGTGTTGCAGCCGAGGAAGCGAGAGCGCTCGTCGGTCCCGAGACTCTCGTTCTCGCGATCCAGAACGGGATCGGCT
>JBOHAY010000077.1:0-11172 GCA_050697935.1 Gaiellaceae bacterium
CCAGGAAGCGACACATCGAATAAAATTACAAACACGACCGGATCCCCCCCATAGAGGTTGTGCAGTGGCACGAGCGTGATCTGAGGCAGGCCTGAGATCTCGAGCCCTCCCATGACGGGGAGCAGGCGATGCTCGAGGTAGCTGTGGAAGGCCAACTCGGTTTGCCACACCTCGCAAACCTCGAGGCCGTCCTCGGTCAAGGCTGCGACGTGAAGGACTCCCCCCGCCGCGGGGTTCGCGTCGAGCTCGAGGCTCGCCATGACAGCGTCGTACTGGTCGGATGTGACCCCAGGCCAGTGCATGAACATCGCGACAGCCATTCCCAGTCCTCCTTAACCCTCGTCGCGTCAGGGACTGCACATAGCGTACGCGGGCGATCGAGCGAACGCAACGAGCTTGATCCCTCACGCGAGGGAACCTTTGCGACTCGGCTCAGGCGGTGATCAGCGCCTGCGCATAATCGTGTGCGTCGAACGGACGGAGATCGTCGACGCCTTCACCGACTCCCACCAGCTTCACCGGCAGCCCGAGCTCGACCGCGATCGCGATCGCGACACCGCCTCGGGCGCTGCCGTCCAGCTTGGTCAGCGCGACACCCGTCACACCGACCACATCGCCGAACAGCCGCGCCTGCTGAAGCCCGTTCTGACCCGTCGTGGCGTCGACGACGAGGAGCGTCTCGTGCGGCGCGCCCTCGACTCTCGTCGCAATGACACGACGAACCTTCTCCAGTTCGGCCATGAGGTTCGCCTGCGTGTGCAGGCGGCCGGCGGTGTCGATGATCGCCACGTCGTGCGCTCGTGCGCGAGCCGCCTCGACCGCGTCGAACGCGACGGCTGCGGGGTCGGCGCCACGGGGTGCACCGACGAAGTCTGCGCCGGCTCGCTCGGCCCAGATCTCGAGCTGCTCCTCGGCAGCCGCGCGAAACGTGTCGGCCGCCCCGACGAGCACTGAGCGGTCGTGCTCGCGCAGCTTCTGCGCCAGCTTGCCGATCGTCGTAGTCTTGCCCGTGCCGTTGACGCCCACGACGAGGATCACGCTGGGCTTGCCCGCTAACACGAGCGCGGTGGGGGCGCCGAAGATCGCCTCGACCTCCTCGACGAGCGCATCCTCGAGCCCTCCCGCGACACCTCGAGCCTCGAGCCGCCGTACGATCTCAGCCGTTGCCGGCACGCCGACATCACTGCGGATGAGCGCCTCCTCGAGCCGCTCCCAGGCCTCGTCGTCACTCGCGTCGAAGGCGGCGGAGGCGAGTTGCTCGGTCAGCGCGCGGCGACTCTTGGCCAGCGATTCGCGAACCCGAGCGAAGACGCCGGTTCTCTCCGTCTCGTCGGCCTCCGTGACCTCGTCGCCGAGAAGCTCGGCCCAGGTCCGGCTCACGCTGTCGCTGCGACGGGCTGCTCGTGCCTCGGCAGGCGGCGGGACACGACCTGCGACACGCCGTCCGGGCCCATCGTCACGCCGTAGAGGATATCGGCGGCCTCCATCGTCCTCTTCTGATGCGTGACGACGACGAACTGCGCCTGGTCGGCGTAGCGGCGCAGGAGCTCCACGAAGCGCGCGATGTTCGTGTCGTCGAGCGCGGCCTCGACCTCGTCGAGGAGGTAGAACGCACACGGCCTGGCCAGGAAGAGGGCAAAGAGGAACGAGATCGCGCCGAGCGCCTTTTCTCCCCCTGAGAGCAGCGAGAGGCGCGTGATCCGCTTGCCGGCGGGCCGGAGCTCCACCTCGACACCCGGCTCGCTGCCCTCCTCGTCGGGCTCGACGAGCCGAAGCCTGCCTTCGCCTCCGGGGAAGAGCGTCGATGCGACCTCCTCGAAGTGCTCGGCGACCGCTGCGAACGTCTCTGCGAAACGCCGCTCGACGGTCTCGGCAAGCTCTGCGCGGAGGCGTTCGAGCTCCTCGAGGCTCTGCTCGAGATCCTCGCGCTGCGTCTTGAGATCCGTGAGACGCTCCTTCTCGGCCTCGTATTCCTCGCGGGCAAGTGGGTTCACCTGGCCGAGCGTCGCCCGGCGGATCTCGAGCCGTTCGACCCTCGCCGCGAGCTCGTCGCGGTCGCCACCCTCTGCCGGCTCAACCTCGCCCGCTGCCTCGAGTCGTCGCGTGGCGTCGTTCGTCTCGGCGTCGATGCGGGCGATCTCCACCTCCGCGCTCGTCAGGCGCTGGCTCGCATCTTCGAGCTCCTGGCGAAGTCCGACTTCGGCTGCCCCGAGTGAGCGCAGCTCGTCTCCGAGCTCGCCCGACCGGAGTGACCCCGCGTCGACCCGTGCCCGCAGCGGCGCGTCGAGTCGCTCAGCGGTCTGCTGAGCGGCGGCGATGCCCTGCGCAAGCGCATCGGCACCGGCGATCAGCCGGCCGAGCAGCAAGGCGTCGATCTGCGTCCGGAGCTTCGGAGCGGCTCGTCCGTACGCGACCTCGGCCGCGCGTGCCGCTGCGGTCGCATCGTCGACCGCGGTGGCCGCCGCGGCGGCGCGCTCTTCGAGCTCGGCCGCCTCCGCGGACAGCACACGAAGTCGCGCCTGCAGCTCGAGCAGGACAGCCTCGGCGGTCTCACCGGCGAACCACAGCTCGCCACGAGTGGGGTCGTAGCCGAAGCCTTCAGAGGTCACCGACGCAACGCGAACGTCGAGCAGAGCGTCGAGCGGAACCACGGGAAACTCGCGAACGAGATCCTGCGGCGCCGAGCCCGTGAGCACGGTGAGGCTGCCCAGCCCTGCCCCGCGAGCGCGCTGAAGAAGCGCGAGTCCGAGGACGGGATCGTCGGCGAGAACGGCCGATGCACGCGAGCGTAGCGCGGCCGCGACCGCCCGCTCCATGCCTGGCTCGACCTCGAGCGACGCAAGCGCCAGCCGCGAGCCTTGCTCGGCGAGCGCGCGTGCCGCCGGCGGAAGTCCCTCCTGCTCGGCAAGAGCTTGCTCGAGCGCGCGAGCTCGCTCTCGGACGAGGGCGGCCCGCTCGAGGAGGCCCGTGTGCTCTCGCTCCGCGACGCGAGCAGCCTCGGCAGTTCGCGTAGCCTCGAGCTCGAGGCGCCCAGCATCGGTCTGTTCGCTCGTGTCACCGGGCTCCGCGGGAACCTCGCTTCGGAACCGCTCGAGCAGCGCAGTTGCCGCCTCACGGCGGAGTCCGAGTCGCTCGATGCCACCTTGGAGCCGATAGAGCGCGGCCACAGCACCCTCGCGGCGTCCGGCGGCGTCGGAGAGCTCGTCCTCCGCACGCGTGCGGTCCGCGAGGAGCCCCTCGAGTCGGGACTGGGCACCGCGCCGACCCAGAGCGGCAGCATCCCGCCGCCCCTCCGCGTCCGCGCGCCGCGCCCCGGAGTCGGCGAGATCGAGCTCCGCGACGCGGGCGCGGAGCGACGCAACTTCGAGCGCAAGCTTCTCGGCGCGCTCCGCCGCGGTCGCCTGCAGCGCGAGCGGCCGCAGGCGCTTTCGCACCTCCTCCTCCACGTCGTGCGCGCGCTCGACCTGCAACGCGACACGGGCGAGCTTCAGCTCCGCCCGGTGGCGGCGCCGCTTGAACTTCCCGAGCCCGGCGGCCTCCTCGACGAGGGCGCGACGATCCTCGGGCTTCGACGCGAGCACCTGTTCGACCTTGCCCTGCCCGACGATCGAGTGCATCGCCGAGCCGAGACCGACGTCGGCGAGAAGTTCGACGAGATCCGTTCGTCGCACCGATGCCTTGTTCACGAGGTACTGCCCTTCCGCGCCTCGTGCCAGTCGCCGCGCGATCGAGACCTCACTGAAGTCGAGCTCCGGCCAGGTGTCGTCCTCGTTGTCGAAGACGAGCTCGACCTCACAATGCTCGGCTGCTTTGCGGTCACCCCCACCCGCGAAGAGGACGTCGTCCGGCTTCTCGGCGCGGAGCTCTGACGGCGTCAGCGAGCCCGCAGCCCAGACGATCGCGTCGGCAATGTTCGACTTGCCGGACCCGTTCGGGCCGACTATGACGGCAACGCCCGGCTCGAGCGTGATCTCGAGCGGTTCCGGGAACGACTTGAAGCCGCGGAGGCGGAGCGTGCGCAGGTGCACCGAAGGCATTCTCCCGGGCGCGACGGACGACGGACGCGCCGCCGCGGAGATCCGGAGGGCCAGTCTCCGCGGCGCTACTCTCCGTCGTCGGGCGCCCGTTCGTCTTCAAGACGATCTTGAACGTGGCTTTCCCGCTCGCGGCCTGCGAGAGCTTCATCACGATCGTGTTCTTCGCCCCGGCCTTGAGCTTGAGGCCCGCGGCCTTACCCGAGATTCCCGGCCCAGTCAGCGTCGCGGTCGCACCGACTCCGTAGGGATTCCCCCAGGTGCGAAGTGACTCAGGCCGCCGCAGGTTGGCACGAACGCCAGCGCCGAGCGCTTCCTTCGGCCTCGCTGAGTCAGTGCGGGCTGACGTCAGATCCGCTCGGGGACGACGCCGAGCGCCTCGAGCGTTTGGCGCGCGGCCTCCTGTTCCGCCGCTTTCTTCGTCGACCCGCGCCCGGTTCCCAGTTGCTCGCCGGCGACGTGCGCCGCACAGACGAAATGCCGGTCGTGTGGCGGGCCCTCGACGTCGAGGACCGTGTAGAGCACCTGCGTCCCGGACCGGGCCAGCGCCTCCTGCAACTCCGTCTTGTAGTCCACGTGACTCGAGCGCGCGTACTCGATCCTCTCTGCAAACGCCTCGACGATCGCGGGCTCGATCCGCTCGAATCCGTGCTCGAGGTAGACCGCCGCGATCGCAGCTTCGAGCACTGCCGCGAGAACGTTGCGACTTCGCGAGATTCGCTGGAGCTCGTCCGCCGGTATGTCGCCCGCGTACTCGAGGAGGTGATCGCCGAGTCTCAGCTCCTTCGCCACTCCGGCGCAGCTCTGCCGCGAAACGACATGAGCGCGGATCTTCGCCAGCCGCCCTTCCGAGGCGTCCGCGAAGCGGTCGAACACCGCCCGCGCGATCGCGAGCTCGAGCACGCTGTCGCCGAGAAACTCGAGCCGCTCGTACGACTCCGCGCGATCTTCTGCCCACGACGCGTGAGTGAAGACCTGCTCGCGCCGAGCGGCAGGAAGCTCGTCGATCAGGCGGCCAAGCTCGTCCGCCCCGGCCTCGGGGGCCTTAGCCCTGGTGTGCGATGACGTAGTCGATCGCCTTACCGACGGTCGTGAGCCCGCGGGCGTCCTCGTCGGGAATCTTGAGCCCGAACTGGTCTTCGAGATCCATCACGACTTCCACGAGATCGAGTGAGTCGGCACCAAGATCCTCCTCGAAGGACGCTTCCTCTGTGATCTCGCTCTCGTCGATGCCGAGCTTCTCGCTCAGCGCGCCTTTGACCTGTTCGAGAATCTCTTCACGCGAGTTTGCCACCTTGAAACCTCACCTCTCTGCCGTCGGGGTCGTGGAGCGCGCCGATGCTAACAGAGTCGTGGGGGAAACCTAGGTTTCCCCCACGCACCCCCTTCCTCGACGCATCGATGTCTCAGGCGTAACCGCGCCTCTCGGCCGGCAAAGCCGGCCTCCGGCCTCGATGTGCCCGCTCCGTTGAGCCGATCACGCTCGTGGAGGATCAGGGAGCTCGGCAAGCTTCTCGGCCAACCGCTCGACAACTCGATGCTCAGCACCGCGGGCGGCCAGCTCGATCGCGTTTGCGATCGCGACCTGCGAGCTCGAGCCGTGCGCGATGACGACGATGCCGCGAAGTCCGAGAAGATAGCCGCCGCCGTACGTCTCGGGATCGAGGCGGCTTCGCACCCTCCGGGCGGCCGGGCGGATCAGGAGCCCGCCGAGCTTTCCTCTCAGAGACGAATCGAGCTCGTCGCGGAGCGACGCGAGAAGGCTGCGCACAGTTCCTTCAAGCGTCTTCAACGCCACGTTGCCCGTGAACCCGTCCGCGACGACGACATCGGCGTCTCCGTGGAGGATCGTCCGGCCCTCGGTGTTCCCGCCGAACCGAAGCGAAGATGCTCGCAGGAGCTCGTGGGCCTCCAGCGTGAGCTGACTCCCCTTCTCCGCTTCCTCGCCGATCGACAGGAGCCGTACCTCGGGCTCCGGAATACCGAGGATCTCCTCGGCGAAGACTGCGCCCATGTGTCCGAACTGGAGGAGATGCTCGGGCCGCGCGTCTGCATTCGCGCCGGCATCGATGAGGACGGACGGACCGCGGAGCGTGGGTATGACGACCGCGATACCGGGACGGTGAACGCCCGGGAGCCGGCGAATGTGGAGGAGCGAGGCTGCGAGCATCGCTCCCGTGTTCCCAGCGGAGACGACTGCATCGGCCTCGCCGTCGGCCACAGCGCGTGCCGCACGAACGAGCGACGAGTCGGACTTCGATCTCACCGCGTCGACTGCATGATCGTCCATCTCGATGGACTCCGACGCTTCGACGAGCGGCAATCCCAGAGCGTCGAGGCCTGGCGGGCCGAACAGGATGGGCTCGACATCGTCCGAGGCCGCGGCACGAGCGCCGGCAACAATCGCCTCCGGGGCGCGGTCTCCGCCCAGGGCATCGACCGCAACGCGGATGGCCATTCGGCGAGGATGGTTACGGAGCCTGGACGCGCAGTGGCTCGACGTCTCGACCCTTGTACGTCTTGCAGTTCGGGCAGACGCGATGCGCTCGCTTGGGCTGTTTGCACGTCGGGCAGACCTGGACGTGCGGGACGGCGATCCCGTGCTGGGCGCGTCGCTTGTCGCGCCTGGATTTCGAGGTTTTCCGCTTAGGGACGGCCATGAGCGGCTGCGGAGTATAGCTGGCGCGAGGTGAAACTCCCGCGCTGACCGCTGTCGGGGCCGTTAGTTCGATGTAAGGCGAAGTAAGGAGTTCGCAAGAAATCGCAGCGGCCCGTCCTCCGAGGCGTCATAACGGTGGAGGACTCACGTGTGGGAGGAGGAGCAGATGTTCCCGAGCAGAGATCCCGATGGACGCGGACGCCCGAGCGGAGTTTCGATTCTTGCGGTGATGGCTCTGGCGCTTGCCCTACCGGCTGGTGACAGCGTCGCCGCCACTGCTGCGCCGCCGGCGAACACGGGCGAGCCGGCCATCAGCGGACGTGCGGAGCAAGGCCGGAGCCTGTCGACCTCGAATGGATCGTGGAGCGGCACACAGTTGTCGTTCGCCTACCAGTGGGTTCGCTGCGGCGCGGACGGGGGGCGCCCCGACGGCGGGGATTGCACCGTCATCTCCGGAGCGACCAGGCGCAACTACGAGGTCGTGCGGGCCGACGTCGACTTCCGCCTCCGTGTTCGCGTCACGGCCTCGAATGCAGAAGGGTCGAACACCGCGGCCTCCAACCCGACAGCCACCGTCGTGGGGACGCCTGTAAACACTTCGATCCCGTTCGTGCGCGGCAACATGGTCGTCGGATCCGTGGTCTCAGCGGATCCCGGCGCCTGGAGCGGGAGGCAATCGATCTCCTTCAGATATCAGTGGCTGCGTTGCAACACGCAGGGTGGAGACTGCATCTCGATCGGCGGTGCAACCGGTCGCAACTACCGCCTGGTGTCGAGCGACGTCAATCACCGGATGCGATTCAACGTCGCGGCGCGAAACCCGGTCGGCTCGCTCTCAGTGATCTCGAGCGAATCGGCCATCGTGACGGAACCCTTGCCTTCCGGGGCCATCAAGCTGCCGAGCGGAGAGATCTCGATCCCGGCAACGAGTGTCCCTCGGGATCAGCGATTGATCGTCTCCCAGGTCGTGTTCTCTCCGAGCCCCGTGACGAGCCCGGCGCAGCCGATCTCTGTCCGCGTGCGGGTGAAGGACACGCGTGGCTTCGTCATTCGAGAAGCCCTCGTCTTCGTTCGCTCGACGCCGAGGGTGACCAGCGGGGGCGATCGCCAGGCGTCGACGACCGACGGTTGGGTGACGTACCAGCTCGCTCCGAACGAGAACCTCCGAGTGCGGAGCGGGTACAACGTCCAGTTCTTCGTGAAGGCGTACAGGGCCGGAGATCCGGCTCTGGCAGGTGTGGCTGGCTATCGACTCGTTCAGGTCCGAACGGCAGGTGGTTGATCCTCGGGATCGAGCCAGAACTCACGAGTGGGCGCGACGCCCTCGAGGAAGCGTCGATCGTGCGAGACCAGGACGAGTGTGCCGTCGTACGCGGCGAGCGCGGTTTCGAGCTGCTCGACGGCCACGATGTCGAGGTGGTTCGTCGGCTCCTCGAGGACAAGGAGGTTGACCCCGCGAGCCTGCAGCTCCGCGAGATGGGCGCACGTCCTCTCCCCCGGCGAGAGCGTCGAGCACGAGCGACCGACATGGTCGGCTCCGAGACCGAACTTGGCAGTCAGAGTGCGAGCGTCGAGGAGCGTGAGCCCCGACCGAGAGCAGAACTCCTCGAGGAGCGGGACGTCGCGGGCGTACGCGTCACGTTCCTGCGCGATCATGCCGATGACCGTTCGCCGCCCCACCGACCGCTCGCCAGCCGTCAAGGGCACGGTACCGAGCAGCGTCGACTTCCCGGCTCCGTTCCTGCCGGAGACGGATAGGCGCTCGCCCGGCGCGAGGTCGATGTCGATCGGGCCGAGACGGAAGGCGCCACGCCGTGAAACCGCCCGATCGAGCGCGAGGACCTGGTCGCCCAGCCGCTCGCCGGCCCGGAGAGAAAGGTTCAGCTCCCAAGACTCGAAGGGCTTGACGGGCACCTCGTTCATCCTGAGGAGTCGCTCCGCCTGGCGCACCTTGGTCTCGAGCGCGTGGGTGGCCCGGCGGTCCTGGCCTCCAGTGGCTTTCCCCAGAGCCGCACCTCGCGAGCGAGCCTCCGTGCGCCGAGTGCTCAGGAGCTCCTTGAGCCGGCGCCGCCGGAGCTGCGCCTGCTCGAATCGTTCGAGAGCCGCTGCGCGCTCGGCGTCGCGAGCCCGCTCGTAGTCGCTCCACCCGCCGGTCCACTCGCGAACCGACCGTGTGTCCGGCTCGATGGAAACGACCCGGTCCACGGTGCGATCGAGGAATGCGCGGTCGTGCGAGACCGCGACCAACGCGCCTGCATACGATCCGACGAACTTCTCGAGTCGTTCCAGCCCGTCGAAGTCGACGTCGTTCGTCGGCTCGTCGAGCAGGAGGAGATCGAAGCGCGACAGGAGGATCGCCGCGAGATCCGCTCGCCGCCCGAGAGTGCACCGGCACCGCGGCCGAGCGCACAACCCGGAGACCGAGGTCGGCGCATGTCGAGCGGGCACGCGCCTCGAAGTCGCCACCGCCGTGCGCGAGAAACCGCTCGAGCGCCTCGGAATAACGGGCTTCGGCGCCAGAATCGCGAGCAAGGTTTGCCGCAGCGTCTTCGAGCTCCCGCTCGGCCACGGACACCCCTGCCCGCCGCTCGAGGAACGTGAGCAGCGTCTCATCGCCCACAGGATGGCGCTCCTGGTCGAGGTACCCGACAGCAAGGTTGGGCGGGGCTCGCGTAACGGACCCCGAGTCCGGGAGCTCGAGACCCGCGAGGAGTCGAAGCAGCGTCGTCTTGCCCGCACCGTTCGCGCCGACCAAACCGATGCGGGCCTTCGGCCCCAACGTGAACGTGACCTAGTCCGTCATAGAATGGCGCCGAAGCGCCGGCTCAGAATCATAACTGGCTGTTAGAGCTGGTCACGTAGCTCGCCGAGTGCGGCCCACCGCGGATCCGGCTCGCGCTCGGTGTGCTCGTGCGGCTCGGCATTGAGGTCCTTGCCGCATACCGGGCAGAGCCCCGCGCAATCCGACCGGCAGAGGATCTGCTCGGGAAGCTCGAGTGCGATCGTGTCCCGCGCCCATGCTCCGACGTCGAGCTGGTCGTCCGTGACGTAGTCGGAGCGAAGCTCGTCGGCCTTCGGAGCGTCCGGATCGTTGAACTCGCGCGCGGAGACACGACGTTCGATCTCGGCAAACGCGAGACAGCGCATGCACGGGCCTGTCAGATGCGCGTCGAGCTGCAGGTCGAACACGGTTGCGCCCGAAGCCTGGGAAATCCTGACGCCCACGGGCAGGTGTGACGGCGACGCCTCGTAGCGCTGGCCTCCGAGGACGAATGGGTCGAGCTCGACGTCGAGTCGCTCTTCGCGGACATCACCGGGTCGGATGTGCAGGCGCCGGAGATCGATCCTCGTCATGCGCGGAGCGTAGCGCCCAGCGGGTCGATCTTCGCCCCGATTAGGCTTCCTGCTCGGATGCTACTTTTCCATCATGGAAACTGATCGCTGGCTCGGGCTCGATCTCCGTCATCTCATCGCCTTGAAGGCAATCGCGGACGAAGGCTCGTTCGGCCGTGCGGCCGAACGGCTCGGCTACACGCAGTCGGCGATATCCCAGCAGATTGCGACGCTCGAGCGCATCGTCGGGCTGCGCCTGATCGAGCGACCGGGTGGCCCTCGCCCCATCTCCCTCACCGAGGCGGGCCGCATCCTGCTTCGCCATGCCGAGGCGATTCAGGCCCGGCTTCTCGCAGCGAGGGCGGACATGGCCGCGCTGGAAGCCGGGGATGCAGGCAGGCTCCGCGTGGGGACGTTCCAGAGCGTCGGCGCGAAGGTCATCCCGACGCTTCTGCGTCGGTTCTCGGAGAGCCACCCCCGGGTCGAGGTCCTGCTCCGCGAATCGCAAGACGAGAACGAGCTCCTCGAGCTGATCGAGCGCGGCGAGCTCGACCTCACGTTCTGGACGCTGCCCGTTGCGCCCGGCCCCTACGAGACGGTCGAGCTCCTCACCGACCCCTATGTCCTCGTCGTGCCGGCCGGGTCACCACTCGCCTCGCTCAAGCGCACGCCAACCCTCAAGGAGATCGCCCTTCAGCCGCTCATCGGCTTCAACCACTGCAGCGCCATGGATCAGGTCGAGTCACATCTCGCCGCGACTGGACGGGCGCCGAACATCGTATTTCGCTCGGACAACAACGGCACCGTCCAGGGGCTCGTCGGCGCCGGTGTCGGACTCACAGTCGCGCCGCGGCTGACGGTCGACGAAGACGATCCGAGCGTGACGATGATCGACCTCCACGGCCGGATCCCGGCGCGCGTCATCGGGCTGGTCTGGCACCGGGACCGTCACCGCAGCCCGGCAGCCGAAGCGTTCGTCGAGTCGGCGATCGGGGTTTGCCGCGAGCTTTCGGCTGCGGCCGCCGCCGCGTAGTACCCACGTCGAGTCGACGTCGCGACGCGCACGCCCCGCGAAGCGGGCGCCTTCAGGGATTTTTGCGACCGGGCGTCCGCGCCAGCGGATTCCGTTCTTGCGCAGGACTCAAG
>JBOHAY010000078.1:0-3550 GCA_050697935.1 Gaiellaceae bacterium
GGGCCACCTCTTGACTTCAGGCGTCGCTGCCTGCGTCACCTCCCGCTAGCCGCTGCTCGCCAGCTTCTTCGTCTTCCAGAACCGCACGAACTTCGCCTTGTTTTCGTTGACAAACATCACCCGATACGCGCGACCAGTGACTCCGTGGACGGCTTTGGAGAAGGTGATCTTTCCCGAAGTTGCCTGGAACCCCTTGAACTTCTCGAGTTGGGTCGCCAGCACGGCGCCTTTGGTCGAGCCCTTCGCGGCTCTGATCGCGGCGACGAGCGCATCGATCATGTCGGCACCCGGGATGAAGCTTCCGGTTGCGGGAAGCGTCCCCTTGTTAGCGGCCGTAACCTCCTTCACGAGCCGATTGACCGCGGACTTCGGGTCATCGCCGTAGATCGAGCCGTACGTTACGTAGTAGTAGTTCCGAACCTGCGGGTTTTGGGGCCACCAGTAGTTCCCGTCACCGCCCCAGGAGTTGATGATCGGCGTGTCGTTCCCGAGCGCCCGCAAGCCGCCTACGAACGGCGCGAGCCCGTCGAACGCTGTCGGGAACGCGATCACGTCCGCCTTCGTGGGAGCAACCTTGCTGATCGCGTTCTGGATCGTGTTGGAGAACGACGAGAAGCCCTCCTCTTGTACGACGGTGCCGCCGAGCTCTGTGTAGCGCGCCTTGAAGAGGTCTGCGATGTTTTGGAAGTACGCGAGGAGGTTGTCCTTGACGATCACCGCCCTCCTCCAACCTCGGGCGTACGCGTATTCGGCCATGGCTGCCGCCTCGTCTTGCGCGATGTTCCCGAACGTGAACGCAAGCCGGCCCTTCGGCCCGAAGCGCTTCGGGCCCTGCTGATCCGTGCCGATGCACGGCGCGAGCGCGAGCATGCCTTTGTTGATGAACTCCTGCGTCGCCGGAGCCGCGAACTCGACGTCGCACGTGACCATGCCGATCACCGCACCCTGCTGTATCAGCTGGAGCGCGCACGTCTTCTGATTCTTCAACTGGTGATTGCAGACCTTGACCTGCAGCTTGCGCCCTCCGACGCCTCCCGCCGCGTTGATCTTCTTCACCTGGAGCTGAACCGCATACAGTGCCGGCGTGTCGTACGGCGCCATGTTCGCAGTGAGATCCATCGCCGCGCCGATGATGATCGGCCCTCGCTGCTGAGGACTCCCTTGCGCAGCGGTCGCTAGGAGCGCCGTCGACGCCCCTACGAGGGCCAGGGCGGCCCAGAGTGCCGCCCACTTGCCAGGTCTTTTCATGCTCTTCCTCCTCTTCATGCCTGCTCGCTCGAGTGGCAACTCGAGTATCGAACCTTCTGACATGTCAGTCAACTGGCGGTACGGCCTTGCTCTGCTTTCGGTTCACGAGCCGGCGCAACTCGGCATCCGTCACGAGCCCGCGCTTTCTCGTCCCTGCGCGCTTCACAGCCTCGAGGAGCGCGGGGAGCCGCTCCTCGGGCACGGCGATCCCGAGCTCCGCAGCCTTGATGCGGATCGAGTCGAGCCCGCTCTTCTTACCGAGCACGATCCCCCGCCGCGCGCCGACGAGCTCCGACGAGTACGGCTCGATTGCGGGCGGGTCGTGGAACTGCGCCGCGACGGCGCCCGATTCGCGCGTGAACAGGTTGTCGCCGGTCACCGCCTTCCACGGTGCGAGCTCCGTGCCTGCGAGCTTCTCCACGAGCTGTGCGAGCGTGCGTGCGTGCTCGAGTCGCAGGCGTGTCGGGATCCCGTAGAGCGCCTCGAGCGCAAGCGCGACCTCGACGAGATCGGCGTTGCCGGCGCGCTCCCCCATGCCGTTCACGGTTCCCTGGACCCACGTGGCGCCGGCCTGCACAGCGGCGACGGCCGACGCGGTTGCGAGCCCGAAATCGTCGTGGCCGTGCCAGTGGACGGGAACCTCGTGGTGGAGCCTCTCGGTGACCTCACCGACAAGGAAGGCCGCCGCCTCCGGGGTGGCGATCCCGAGCGTGTCGACGACGACGACCTCTTCAGCGCCCGCCTCGACGGCGCTGTCGTACGCCAGCCGTATGAATTCCAGGTCGGCGCGCGTCGAGTCGACGCCGAAGAACGCGACGCGAACTCCCTGCTCGACGGCGAAGGAGACCGCAGCGCGGATCCGCTCCAGCATCGTGTCCCGGGAGACGCCGAGCGCCGCGAGCTTCCCGTCCGAGATCGGGCTCTCGATGACCGAGGCCTGAACTCCGAGCTCGACGAGCGCCTCCACGTCGGCCCGGACCGCCCGCGAGAAGCCCCAAATCTCGGCGTCGAGATCGGCCTCCAGAATCAGCGAGATCGCGCGCGCGTCGTCCTCCGACACGCGCGGGAAGCCGGCCTCGATGCGATCGACACCCGCCGCCGAGAGCGCGGTCGCTATCGCGAGCTTGTCCTCGGGGGAGAGCACGACTCCGACCGTCTGCTCTCCGTCGCGGAGCGTCGTGTCGTAGAGCCCGACTGTGATGCGTGGCTGCGGCTCGAGCGCTTTCGCGTTGAGATCGCCCGTCCAGACTTTGCTCCGATCCAGCGTCACCCTAGGACTATCTCATCCGCGGGTCGATACTCCACGCGTGATCTTCGAGCCCGAGCTCGACATCATGCCCCACGCGTTACTGATCTCTGCTCTGCGTCGTAGCCGTGCGCGTCGCTTCGAGCGCGTCCGCACGGCGCCGCGCTCGACGCCTTGACCCGACGAGGTACAACGCGCCGACGACGCCGGCGAACGCGAGCAGCACACCGCCGAGCGTGCCTCCTCGGAATCCCGGCGCCTCGACATCCAGAATCCGATCTCCGGCATGTGCGCCGTTCCCCGTACCCACCACGATGCCGAGGGTCAGGAGGTTGGGCGCGGCGACGAGGATCGCGACTCCGAGCCCGACAGCTCGCTTTCGCCAGGTGTGCAGGAAGCGGAACGCGAGCCAGAGCACGAGCAGGGGAAGCAGCGTGAAGACGAACCCGTAGAAGAGCCCGAGGAAGCCGCCCGTCGTGATGCTCCCGCCCACCTGATCCCCGATTCGCTGAGCCCACCAGCGCGGGAGGAATGCGGCACCGAGGAGTCCCAGCAGCGTGAGGCCGACGAGCAGACCGAAGGCGACGATGATTCGCCGCGACCAGTTCGGGTGGTGCGCAACGTGGGCGGGCGCCTGATCGCTCACGCCCGAACTATCCCATCCGGGAATGAAGACAGCTTCTGCGGACCGTCCTTGGTGACCAGAAAGTTGTCCTCGAACCGAAGTCCGCCGCCGCCTTCGATATAGCATCCTGGCTCGATTGCAAGCACCATGCGTTCGCGGATCTCACCGCTTCCAGCCTGGTGCGCATACGGAGGCTCGTGCGCTCTCGCGCCGACGCCGTGGCAGATCGGGTGCGAGGGCTGGCCTGGGAAGCCCATGCCGTCGATCCCTGCGCGGATTCGGCGGTCGAGCTCCGCAAGGCTCGCGCCGGGTCGCGCGAAGTCGATCGCGTCGTCGTAGACCGCCATGAGTCCCGTCTCGAGCTCACGGTAGTGGTCTGTGAGCTCCCCGACGACGAGGTTCTTCGTGTGGTCGCACCAGTAGCCGTCGGC